>NZ_CABVGP010000002.1:324216-635933 GCF_902497555.1 Amycolatopsis camponoti
CGCCACCGGGTTCCGCAACAAGCTCAGCCTCGTCACCGGCCTGAAGCTGCCGGTGAGCCTGATCTTCGACTACCCGACCCCGCGGATCCTCGCCGAGCACCTGGTCGGCGAACTCGCGCCGGCCGAGGTCGAGGTCGTCGAGGAAACCGTTACCGAGCAAGGGGTTCGCGACGCGCTGGCGGGCATCCCGCTGGAGAAGCTGCGCGCCGCGGGGCTCCTGGACGGGCTGTTGGAGCTGGCCGGAGTGCGTCTGCCCGAAGAAGAAGAGACCGAAGCCGTCGAAGAGGCCACGATCGACGACCTCGACACCGACGCCCTGATCAGCATGGCGATCGGCGGTGGGGACGACGACTAGGGGGTCGTGAGTGAGAAACAGTGTTCTAACCCTGTTTCTCACTCACGACAAGCCGCGGCAGACCCCTAACTTGGCCCGACCCGGCCATTATTGCCGCTCCCGAACGGGCTATGGCCCACTGGAACGGAGAGTTCCCGTGCTTCACCACGATCTTGATCCGAATGAGGAGAGGTAACCGATGGTCACCGGCTACGCAATCGAAGCACGGGGGCTGCGCAAGTCCTATGGCGACGTGGACGTCCTGGAAGGCGTCGACCTGAGTGTCCAGCGCGGCACGATGTTCGCGCTGCTGGGCCCGAACGGCGCCGGGAAGACCACGACGGTGCGGATCCTGAGCACCCTGCTGGACGCCGACGCCGGCACCGTGACCATCAACGGCCACGACCTCGGCGGGCCCAAGCGCAAGGTGCGGGAGCAGATCGGCCTCACCGGGCAGGACACCGCGGTCGACGAGCTGCTCACCGGCCGCGAAAACCTGCGGATGATGGCTCGGCTGTTCCACCTCGCCACGGCCGAGGCGAAGACCCGCACCACCGAGCTGCTCACCCAGTTCGACCTGACCGAAGCCGCCGACCGCCAGGTCAAGACCTACTCCGGGGGCATGCGCCGCCGGCTCGACCTGGCCATCAGCCTGATCACCTCGCCGCCGGTGCTGTTCCTCGACGAGCCCACCACCGGCCTCGACCCGCGCAGCCGCTCGGCGATGTGGGACGCGATCCGCGAGCTGCTCGACGGCGGCACCACGATCCTGCTCACCACGCAGTACCTCGAAGAGGCCGACCAGCTGGCCGACCGGATCGCGGTGATCGACAAGGGCCGCGTCGTCGCCGAGGGCACCGCGGCCGAGCTGAAGCGCAAGGTCGGGACCGAGCGGCTGAAGCTCACCTTCGCCACCGCCGCCGAAGCGGAGCGCGCGTACGGCATCACCGGCGGCGTGCTGATCGACGACACGGTCAGCGTCGCCATCGACCAGCCCGGCCAGGTCCGGCGGGTGCTGAACCAGGTCGCCGACGCGGGTTTCGAGACCACCGGCCTCGAGCTGTCCGAGCCGACCCTGGACGACGTTTTCCACACCCTTACCGGAACCGCGGGAGAGAAGCGATGACCCAGACCCTGTCCAGGGAGGTCGAGGGAACGCAGCTCCCCGACACCCCGAGCCGATCCTCGTTCGCGCTGGCGCTGTCCGACTGCCGCGTGCTGGTCGGGCGCAACGTCAAGCACATCGCGCGCAACATGGAGATGCTGATCCAGGCGGTCTCGCTGCCGATCACGCTCCTGCTGCTGTTCCGCTTCATGTTCGGTGGCGCCATCACCGTGCCGGGCATGGCTTACATCGACTACCTGGTGCCCGGCCTGCTGGCCATCAGCGTCGCCTTCAACTCGACGTCCACGGTGGTGGGCGTGGCCTCGGACCTCACGCAGGGCCTGGTGGAACGGTTCCGGTCGATGCCCATGGCGGGCCCGGCCGTGCTCGTGGGCCACGTCGTGTCCGGCGTGCTGCGCAGCCTGCTTTCGTTCGTGGTGATGGTCGCGGTCGGCCTGGCCGTCGGGTTCCGCCCCGCGGCCGGCGTGCTCGGCTGGCTCGGCGCGATCGGCCTGCTGACGCTGTTCGCCACCGGCGTGTTCTGGCTCGCGACGCTCCTGGGGTCGATCGCCAAGACCGTCGAAGGCGCGGGCGGTCTCGGCATGATCCTCGTCTTCGTCCCCTACGCCACCAGCGCGCTGGTGCCCACGGCGTCGATGCCGTCGGTGCTGCGGGTGGTCGTCGACAACCAGCCGGTGACCGTGCTCATCGACGCCCTCCGCGGCCTGATGAACGGCACGGACCTGGGCTCGACCGGCTGGCTGGCGCTGGCCTGGTGGACGGTCATCACCGCCGGGGCCGCGTACCTGGCGATCCGGAAGTTCCACCAGCGCGCCCGCGGCTGATCTCCCGCGAACGCCCAGGCGGCCCGTGCTCCGAGCACGGGCCGCCTTTTCGCGTGCGCTAGGTCGACTTTAGATCGGTCCGGCACTCTGCGTAGAGAACATCCGACCAGTCCGTGAAGTGAGGTGGCCCCGATGCCGACCCGCATCGCCGAGAACCCGGCCGTGGCCCTTGACGCCTGGTCCGCACCGCTGGCCGCGGATCCGGCCGGCGCGGCGGCGTTCCTCGCCGAGGTCGCCGACCGCGTCGCCCGCCGCCCGCGCGTGCTCGTCCCGGGCGGTGGCCCGGTGGCGGACACGCTCGCGTCGGCCGGGTACGCCGTCACCGAGGCAGGCTTCGACAATCTGCCCGGCCAGCGCTTCGACGTCGTCTACGCGGGCTCGGACGTCCTCTCCCGGCTGCTCGTGCAGCGGGAGCAGGTGCGCCTCGTTCGCCGGCTCGCGACGCTGCTGCGTCCCGGCGGCGGCCTGGTCGTCCAGGGGTTCCACCCCGACCCGGCACGCTGGGCGGCGCACCCGCTCGTCACCGGGCACGACTGCGCCCGCCAGACGCTGTTCCTGAGTGACGGCGTGCCGCTGCGCTACGTGTGGCCCGCGGAGCTGGACCTGATGGCGGAGCTGGCCGATCTCGCGCTCGATAGCCGCTGGGGCGGTTGGTACGGCGAGCCCGCCGCGTGCGGCTCGCCGGTCGTTTCCCTCTACCGCAGCTGACGAAGAAGCCCGGTCCCCCGCTGGTGGCGGTGGACCGGGCTGCCTTCGGGCCGGACGCGGAAGAGGATCAGACCGCGTCCGACATCTCGCCGACGAGGATGCTGTGGTGCAGCTTCCGCAGCGAGCTGCCGGGCTCGATGCCCAGCTGCTGGACGAGGTGGTGCCGGGCGGAAGCGAAGGTCTCCAGCGCTTCGGCACGGCGGTTCGACCGCAGCAGGGCCGTCATCAGGTACTCGTAGAACGTTTCGCGCAGCGTGTGTTCCTTGGCCAGCGCGGAAAGCTGCCCGACGACCTCGCGGTGCCTGCCGATCAGCAGCTCGGTCTCCATCAGCAGCTCCAGGCACTCCAGCCGGGTCTCCTCCAGCAGGGTGGCGTACGCCTGGACGTCGGGGGAGTCGGTGAAGCCGCCGAACGCCTCGCCGCGCCACAGGTTCGCGGCTTGGCGCAGGACGGCCGCGGCCTCCTTGTAGTTGCGGTCCCAGTACAGGGCCCGGCCTCGCTCGTAGAGGCGGGTGAAGCGGTCGGCGTCCAGCTCGCCGTCGGTGACGTGCAGTGAATAGCCGCGCGGGCTCGTCACGACCGGGCTGTCGTCCGCGTCTTCACCCGTGCCGCGCAGGAGCTTCCGCAGCTGCGAGACGTAGACGTACAGCGCGGCGCTCGCCCGGGCCGGCGGGTGCTCTCCCCAGAGCTCGCCGATCAGGTGCTCGGTGGTCGCCACCTGGTTGCGCTTGACCAGCAGCACGGCGAGCAGTGTCTCGATCTTGCGTGCCCGCGGGGCGCTGACGCCGGGCCGCCCGCCGACTTTCAGCTGCCCCAGTATCTCGTAGTCCATTTCCAGTGCCTCCGGTGTCCGCGTCGATCGGATCTGCCCGGCCTGGCGCCCCCAGTGTGTCCTCCAGCGCCCATGTGCCCGGTCCCACACTGGGGAGCGTACTAAACCGGGAGGTCGGTTTTCAAGACAAAACCGGGAGGTCGGTCGGTTTGTTCTTCGAACGGTCGTCAAGTGCCTTGCCAGGGGCTGGTTTCTGGGGTTCCCCTAGTTGTAAACCGGGCGGTTGGTATGTAATCATGATCGGGACGCGCAGGGTCCCTGCGCCGGACGGCTCGACCTGAGGGGACCGACGGTGACCAAGCAGGCACGCTCGGAACACACGCGGCGCCTGTTGCTGGAAGCCGCGGCCGTGCTCCTGCACCAGGACGGGTACGCCGCGACCAGCATGGTGGGCATCGCGCAGGCGGCCGGCGTCACCAAGGGCGGCCTGTACTTCCACTTCTCCTCCAAGGACGAGATCTGCGACGAGGTCCAGATCGCCGCCGTGGACGTGCTGCGCGGGCAGGTGAGCCGTCAGCTCGCCGTGTCCCGGCCGGCCCTGCGGCGCCTCGCCGAGCTCAGCCGCGCCCTCATGCACTGGCTCGAAACCGATCCGAAGGTCGGCGCGAGCTTCCGCATGGCCAGGGAGATGGGGTCCGTGGACGAGCGGTTCGTCGTGTTCTCCCGGACGTGGCTGGCCCAGGTCCACGAGTACGTCGCCGACGCGATCGACGGCGGCGAGCTCGGCCCGGACGTGCCGCTCGAGACCGCCGAGCTGCTGGTGGTGGTCACCTGCGTCGGCCTCGAATCCGTGGTGTCCAGCCGGATCGTCGTGCCGGACAGCGACCTCGCCGTGACACTCGGCAAGCTGTGGCGCCTCATCGAGCTGGCCGAGCGGTCACCGCGGCCGACCGCCGGCGCGGGAGCCTGACCGGCCCGATCCGGCGTGGCTTCTCGCGTGGTCAGACGGAAGCGGGCTCGCCGAGCGTGCCCTGCGGCAGGAAGCGGTGCAGCCGCCGGGGCGGCACCACGGAAACCAGGATCATGTTCCACATGAACGTGATCCGCTCCAGCAGGTCCGTCCGCCCGGTGAGCACCTGCGAGCTCAGCTGGATCCCGGTGAACGACGCCTGCACGAACTGCGCGAGGTCGTGCGGGTTGGTCTCCTTGCGCAGGTCGCCCGCCGCCTTCGCGGCCAGCAGGCAACCGTGGATCGTGTCGATCCACCGCTTGTAGGCGTTGGCCGCCGGCGCGATGAACGAGCCCTGCTCGATGACGAGCCGGATGCTGGCACGCACCCGGACGTCGGACTGCAGGCTGGCCGCCATGCCCTGCGTGAGGTCGATGACCGTCTGCAGTCCCGGGTTCTCGATCTGCTCGAGCGGGTCCGACACCGTGAACTGCTCGTCGATCAGCGCGTCGGCCAGATCTTCCTTCGACTTGAAGTGGAAGTACAGCGCACCCTTCGTGACACCCGCTTCGGTCAGGATGTCCGACAGGCTCGCGCCGAGGAAGCCGACCGCGTCGAACCGGGAGGCCGCGGCCTCGAGGATCGCGTTCCGTGTCTGCTCCGCACGTTCTTGGCGAGCCACGTCCAGCCCCTCTCGCTTCTGGCCGGCGGTCCACAGTAGACCATTCGGCGGTACCTCATGCGTCGATACGCCAGTCTACGGCCCGGGACGCGGGAAAGCCACTAAAAAAAACCGCTCGGTTGGTATGGTTTTAGGTGTCCGGTTCGGCTACAAATGGAGCGGGGGAGTACTGGGGTACTGGGGTAGAACATTCTAGGAGGACCGTCATGGTCGGCACCATCCTTCAGGAATCTGCGCGCGAAATACCGGAAACCAAGATCATCGGTGTGCCCGCGGGGCGGGCGGTCGACTTCCAGCAGACGATCCCGCGGAGCCTCGTGCACCGCGCGGCCGTCTCGGAGGTCTTCGTCACCGATTTGAACATCCTCGGCGAGGGCCGGTTCGAGGTCGGGGCGCAGTGGCCGCGCCGGCACAGCTTCTTCGGGCCGCGGACGCCGGTGTTCCACGATCCGATGCTGTACGCGGAAACGATCCGCCAGGCGGCGCTGCTGATCGCGCACCGCGCGTACGGCGTGCCGCTGAGTCACAGCTTTCTTTCCGACCACAAGGAGTACTCGGTCGAGGAGACCGGGCTGGCCACCCTGGGCCGTCCGGTCGACGTGGTGCTGCGGGTCAGCGCGCACGAGGTCGAGTACCGCGGCAAGAATGTCGGCGGCATGAGGCTCGACTTCGAGTGCTTCCGCGACGGCCGCCGGATCGGCACGGCGTCGGAGCGGTGGCGCACCGTGTCGTCGGCGGTCTACCGCCGGGTGCGGGGCGACCACTTCGCGGCGACCCCGTTCCAGGCGGCGGTCCTGTGCGGCGTCGCGCCGGCCTCGGTCGGCCGGGACCGCGCGGAGGACGTGCTGGTGGCGGCGACACCGACGGAAGGGACGTGGGCGCTGCGCTTCGACCCGGACCACGCGGTGCTCTTCGACCACCCGATCGACCACGTGCCGGGCATGGTCCTCATCGAAGGCGCGCGGCAGGCGGCCCTGCTGGCGATCGGCGACCCGTACGCCCTCCCGGCGCGCGCGGACTTCCGGTTCGACACGTACGTGGAGTTCGACTCCGAGTGCCTGCTGGCGGTCGAAGCGGACAAAGCGGGGCCGGACCGCACGCGGACGGTCCGGGTCGAGGTCCGCCAGAAGGGGACCACGGCCGCGAGCGGCACGCTGGGGATGCGCTTGTCGTGAGAGCCGGTGAGCCGGACATCCTGGTCACCGGCGCCACAGGCTTCGTCGGCACGGCGGTGCTGCGCGAGCTGGTCGGGCGAGGAATGGGCCCCCGGGTCCGCATCCTCGCCCGGCGGCCGCCGCCGGAGTGGATGACCATCGCGGGCGTGACGACGTGGCCGGGCGACCTGACGGACGCGCCGGGCCTCGCGGGGCTGTGCACGGGCATAACGACGCTGCTCCACCTGGCCTCCCAGGTGGGCGGCGACCCCGCCCGCTGCACGGCGGTCAACGAGGGCGGAACGGCGAACCTCCTGGCCGAGGCGCACCGGGCGGGAACGCGAAGCGTGCTGTACCTGAGCACCTGCGCGGTGTACCAGGACGGCACCCACCGCGGTGCGCGGGTCCCGGGTGAGGGGACAGGACGGTTTGCCACGGCGGACGGGGGTCCGGGAGCCGGGTCCGGGTTGGCGGCGGCTCTGGGGCCGCCACCAGTCCGGGGTGCTGCGGGGGTGCGGGGGCCGCTGACCAGTGGGGACTGGTCGGAGGGGGAGCGCTCGGGCGGGTCCGGCGTGGTGGCGGACCCGGGGTTGACCGGTGGGGACCGGTCGGCTGACGGGGGTCCGGGGGTCGGATCCGGGTGGGCTGCGGATCTGGATTCGTTGATCGGTGGGATCGGGTCGGCTGGTGTGGTCTTGGGAGGTGGCCTGGGGTCGCCGGTCAGTGGGGACGGGACGGCGGGCGGGGTCTTGCGCGGCGAGCCCGAGTCGCTGACCAGCGAAAGCAAGCCAGCAGGTGAGCGCCGAGGGTCCGGGCTGGGGGTGGACCCCGCTTCGCTGGTCGGTCGAAGTGGTTTGGTCGGGGAGGGGCTGCGGGCTGGGTCCGGGCTGGTACCGGACTCCGCCTTGCCGGTCGGTCGGAGTGGTTTGGTCGGTGAGGGCCTGCGGGTCGGGTTCGGGCTGGTACCGGACCCCGCCTCGTTGAGTGGCCGGAGTGGTCTGGTCGGCGAGGGGCCGCAGGCCGAGTCCGGGCTGGTACCGGATCCGGCTTCACCTACCGACCGGCGAGGTCTGGCTGGCGAGGGGCCGCGGGCCGGGCTGGTACCGGACTCTGCCTTGCTGGTCGGTCGGAGTGGTCTGGCTGGCGAGGGGCCGCGGGTCGGGTCCGGGCGGATACCGGACCCGGCTTCACCTACCGACCGGCGCGACTTGGCCGGTGAGACCCTGCCCTCCAGGGTCGAGTCGGCGGCGGAGCCGGGCTCACCGACCGGCGGGAGCGGGCCGGCGGGCGGCCGCCTGCCCACCCCGGCCGGACCGGCGGCCCCGGAGTCGTCGACCGGTCGGAGCGGGCCCACACCCGAGTGCGAGCCACCGGCGGATCCGGAGTCGCCAACCGGCGACCACCCACCCGACCCCTCCGAGCTGGTCATGGGCCCGGCCTCCCCGACCAGCCGCAGCAGGCTGGCCGGCGAGCGGCTGGTGCTCGCGGCCGGGGGCACCGTCCTGCGGCCGCACCTCGTGCACGGTCCCGGCGATCGGCACGTCGTCCCCGCGCTCGTCCGCTGGATCCGGGCCGTTCCGGCCTGGGCGGCGGGTGGGGTGGCGCGGACGTCGCTCGTGGCGGTGGCCGATCTGGCCGCCGCGATCGCCGTGCTGGCGCTCGATCCGCGGCTGAGCCGGCCGGGGGAGGTCCTGCACGTCGCCGATCCCCGGCCGGTCACCATCCGGGGCCTGGTCACCGCCGTGTGCGGGCTGCTCGACCTGCCGCTGCCGGCGGCCGATCTGCCGCTCGCCGAGCACCGGGCCCGCACGCGGGCGGCACTCCCGGCGCTGACCGACCACCAGTACTCCCTGCTCACGCGGGATCACTGGTACGAGAGCAGCCGCATCTGGGAGCTCACCGGCGTCTTGCCCGGCCGCCGGCTGGCCGAGGCGGCGGACTGGTACCGCGAGTCACTCGGCATCCCCGGCGGGACCGTCATCGCATCCTCGGATCGTGCGTAGGGTCGGGGTACATCGGCGGGCAGCCGTGCCGGGCAGCCTCGGGCCGCAGTTCGAAGTGCCAGGGCTCGTTGCGGTAGATCTGGCAAAGCCCGTACGCGGCGCCGTGTTCGGACAGCCACGCCCTGGCCTCGGCCGGACCGATGTCGACCGCGTCGCCCGACACGTGCGCGGACGTGCCGGGCGTGGCCACCCAGCGGGCGGCTTCCGCTTCGGACCCGTACTTCGAGACCGCCGCCCGGTACAACTCTGCCTGGTACTCGGCGGAACGCCGGCCGCTGTTGACGACGAACTCGATCCCCGCGTCCGTCGCGGCCCGGCGCAGGGCGGCGAGCAGCGCGGGATCGAGGCCCACCACGGCCGGGGAGTCGTCGAAGACCCGCACCGGGTCGGAAAGAGTCATGTCCGCAGTCAAGGCAGTGCGGCGTTGCCGGCCCGTATCCGGGTTTCGATATGCCGGCGATAGGGCCCGGCTCGTAGCATCGGCACCGTGCGCGTGCTGATCGTCGAGGACGAGCCCTACCTGGCGGAAGCGGTCCGCGACGGCCTGCGCCTGGAAGCGATCGCCGCCGACATCGCCGGTGACGGCCACACCGCCCTCGAACTGCTGGGCGTCAACGCCTACGACATCGCCGTCCTCGACCGCGACATCCCCGGCCCGTCCGGTGACGAGGTCGCCGAGCGCATCGTCGCCTCCGGCAGCGGCATGCCGATCCTCATGCTCACCGCCGCGGACCGGATCGACGACAAGGCGTCCGGCTTCGAGCTCGGCGCCGACGACTACCTCACGAAGCCGTTCGAGCTTCGTGAACTCGTGCTCCGGCTCCGGGCCCTCGACCGGCGGCGCGCGCACAACCGGCCTCCCGTCCGGGAGATCGCGGGCCTGCGCCTGGACCCGTTCCGCCGCGAGGTCTACCGCGACGGCCGTTACGTCGCGCTCACCCGGAAGCAGTTCGCCGTGCTCGAAGTCCTCGTCGGGGCCGAAGGCGGGGTCGTCAGCGCCGAAGAGCTCCTGGAACGGGCGTGGGACGAGAACGCCGACCCGTTCACCAACGCCGTGCGCATCACGGTTTCCGCCCTGCGCAAGCGGCTCGGCGAACCCTGGGTCATCACCACCGTCGCCGGCGTCGGCTACCGGATCGACACCTGACGTGGGGATCCGGAAGCCGGGGCCGAGCGTTCGCCTCAAACTGACCCTCAGCTACGCCGGGTTCCTCATGCTCGCCGGCGCCTTGCTGCTGATGACCGTGTGGGTGTTCCTGCGCAGTCACCTGCCCGAAGTCGCGGTCATGCCCGGCGGCGTGCTGAACCGCGCGACGCTGATGAGCACCTTCACCTCGGCCGCCGGCGTGGTCGTGGTGTTCCTGCTGGTGTTCGGCCTCCTGGGCGGCTGGATCCTCGCCGGCCGCATGCTCGCGCCGCTGACCCGCATCACCGACGCCGCCCGCAGGGCCACCGGCGGTTCGCTGTCCCACCGGATCCGGCTCGACGGCCGCAAGGACGAGTTCCGCGAGCTCGCCGACGCCTTCGACGCGATGCTCACCCGGCTCGAAGCCCAGGTCGCCGAGCAGCAGCGGTTCGCCGCCAACGCGTCCCACGAACTGCGCACCCCGCTGGCGATTTCGCAGGCGCTGCTCGAGGTGGCCCGCACCGATCCGGCGGGGGTGCCGGGCGAGCTCGTCGATCGCCTCCACGCCGTCAACAGCCGGGCGATCGACCTGACCGAAGCGCTGCTGCTGCTCAGCCAGGCCGATCAGCGTTCGTTCACCCGGGACCGCGTCGACTTGTCGCTCGTCGCGGAAGAGGCCACGGAAACGCTGCTCCCGCTCGCGGAAAAGCGCGGCCTCACCATCGAGACCACCGGTGAGATCACGCCGACCCACGGCTCGCACGCGCTCCTGCTGCAGCTGACGACGAACCTCGTGCACAACGCGATCGTCCACGGCCGGGGCACGGTGTGGGTCACGACCGCCGCGGAGCCCAAGGCGGTGGTGCTCACGGTCGAGAACGCGGGCGAGGAGCTCACCCCGCAGCTGGTTTCCACGCTGGTCGAGCCGTTTCAGCGCGGCACCGAACGCGTCCGCGCCGACCACGCGGGTGTCGGCCTCGGCCTGGCGATCGTCAAGAGCATCACCCAGGCCCACGACGGGACGCTGACGCTCACCCCGCGCCCCGGCGGCGGGCTCGGCATCACGGTGCGGCTACCGCGCTGGTGGCTCCGATGATCGGGAAGTCGAAGTACGTGTCCGGAAAGGGCTCGTCCCGCAGCGTGTAGTGCCACCACTCGCGGTCGTACCGCCGGAAACCGCAGGCCTCCATGAGGGAACAGAGATGCCGCCGGTTCTCGGCTTCGACCGTCGTGATCCCGCTCGCGCCGTGGTGGGAGATCGAGTCCATCAGGTCGTGGTCACCGCCCATGGCCGCGAGCTCGCCGGTGGCCAGGTGGTACAGCGTCAAGTCGACGGTGCTGCCCCGGCTGTGCCCGGACTTCGCGGCCACGTAACCCTTTTCGAACATCTCCGCCCGCTCGATGTTCGGGTAGTGCCGCCGCTTCGTCCGGCCGTCCTCGGGCTGCCGCGACCAGCGCAGGAAGCAGTCCACGGCGCGTTGCGGGCGGTAGCCGTCCCACAGGAGCAGGCCGAAGCCGAGCGACTCGGCCTTTTCCTGCGCCCTTTCCAGGGCCACGCACAGGGCCCGCGTGCCGGCGACCCGGTTCGCCAGGTACCCGTCCACCGGCTTGCCGGTGAAGTTGTCCCAGGTGGCGTACTTGGCGTCCCAGCGGATGCCGGGCGCGAACTCGTCCACGAAGACGAAGTCGTCCTTCACTGGGACTTCCCGGTCAACGCCAGCGACACCAGGCGGTCGAGCACTTCGCCCAGCGGCAGCCCGGCGGCCGCCATCATCCGCGGGTAACGGCTGTACGAGGTCAGCCCGGGCAAGGTGTTGACCTCGTTGAGAACCACCGTCCCGTCGTCCTTCAGGAACAGGTCCACCCGCGCCAGCCCGCGGCAGCCCAGCGCACGGTAGATCGCCTTCGCCGTCTCCTGCACCAGCGCGCGCGACTCCGCCGGGATGTCCGCCGGGACGACGAACGTCGAGTTCTCGGAACCGCTTTCTGGGTCGCTTTCCTGGTGGATCTTGAAGAAGCCGTGGGAGAGCGCGACCCGGTCCAGCTCGCCCACGAGCAGGTCCTGGTCGTTCCCCAGGACCGAACAGCCGATCTCGCGGCCGGCGACCGCCTCCTCGACCAGCACCTTCGAGTCGTACTGCCGCGCGGCCTCCACCGCGCCAGGCAGTTCTTCCGCACGGGACACCTTGCCGACGCCGAACGAAGACCCGGAGCGGGCCGGCTTGACGAAGACGGGATAGGTGAGCCCGCCGGGGTCGACGGTCTCGTCCGCCGTGACGGTCCGGAACACCGGCGTCGCGATTCCCGCGCTCGCGGTGACGAGGTAGGTGAGGGACTTGTCCATGCACAGTGCGGAACTCGGGACGTCACAGCCGACGTAGGGGACGCCGGCGAGTTCGGCTAACCCCTGCATCGCGCCGTCCTCGCCGAGCCTGCCGTGGAGGAGGGGCAGTAAGACGTCCAGCCGGATCGTTTCGTACCGCCCCTGCTCCAGGACGAGCAGTCCGTGCACACCGCGGTCCGGCGACAACACGACCGGACGGCTGCCGCCGGTTTCCCAGCCCGCGTCGGGGCCGTCGCAAAGCCGCCATTCGCCGCTTTTCGTGATCCCGATCCAGAACGGCTCGTACTTCCCGGTGTCGAGGTGCTTCGCGACTTCTCGCGCGGATTTGACGGAAACGGGGTGCTCTTCCGTGGCTCCCCCGAAGATGATTCCGATCTTCACCCTATCCATGCTGCTTCCCGCTTTCGAAGGTCAGGCAGTTGACGAGACAGTTTTCGACCGTGTCGCTCAATGCGTGGTCGGTGTAGTACGCGGTGTGCGGGCTGATCAGCACGTTCGGCATTCTTTGCAGCCGCACCAAAGCCTCGCTGCCGAGCGGTTTGTCCCGGCAATCGGCGTAGAAGATTCCTTCTTCACCTTCGACGACGTCCAACGCCGCGCCGCCCAGCTTTCCGCTCTCCAGCGCGAGAACCAGGGCTTCGGTGTCGAGAAGGGGACCTCGTCCGGTGTTGACGACGACCGCGCCGCGCCGCATCTGCTCGATGCGCCGGCGGTCCAGGAGGTGGTGGGTCTCGGCGGTGAGCGGCGTGTGGAGCGTGACGATGTCGCTCTGCACGAGCAGGTCGTCGAGCGGAACGTAGTCGGCGGAGGTCTGCGGACGGCTGTCGTAGGCGAGCGTCTGGCAGCCGAAACCCCGCAGCCGGTCGATGACCGCGGCGCCGATGCGTCCCGTTCCGACGACCCCGACGGTCAGGTCGCGCAGTTCTTTCCCGCGTACCTCGCTCAACCGGTAGTCGTGGACCTCCGCGCGGCGGAGGACGGATTTCGCGTTCCGCACCACCATGAGCATCAACATCAGGGTGTAGTCGGCGACGCTGTCGGGGGAGTAGGCGACGTTCCCCACGGAAATGCCGACGCGCTCCGCGTAGCCGACGTCGATGTGGTCGAACCCGGCGCTTCTAGTGGAGATGTACTCCACTCCGGCTTCACTGAGCGCGCGAAGGGCCGAGCTGGTGACGCGGGTTTTGTGGCCGACACTGATGCAGCGCCGGCCGAGCGCGAGTTCGCTGGTGGTTTCGGACACCGCGGCGTCGGTGATGGTCGGCACGACGCCGAAGCGGGGAGCCATCTCCCGGAACAGGGCGGCTTCGTCCGGCTCGCACCCGTAGATCGTGATCCCGGTGACCGCCGCGGGCGGGGCCGGCGATCGGACCGCGGTGCGTACTGGTTCGCCGTAGGTCATGCCCGGCAGTCAAACCGGCGGGCTGTTGCCGGCTCGTATGCGGTTTTCGATAGGCCGGCGATAAGTGGCCGGTCAGCCTGCGCTTCGCGCCACTACGGAGGTGGCCCGGGCGGTGGGCCGGTAGCGGCCCACCGGATCCGGTGGGGACAGGCGATCGCGGCTCAGTCCCTCGGCTCGTCCTCGAGCACGCCGACCTGCTCGGGGTCCTCGGGCGCGGGCATGTGCCGGATGCTCTCGCTGCCCTTGTGGTCGTGGGCGCGGGTGTACCGGGAATCCAGTACCCGCCCCAATTTGTGCGCCGCCCCGGCATACGCGTCGTCGACGGTGGTCGCGTGGTGGGTGACCGCGACGGGCTGCTTACCGCCGGGCCGCGCTTCGATCACGCACTTCTTGTCATCCGGTTTGCTGCCACCGTCTTCGCTGAGGTGCACCTCCACCCGGGTCACCCAACCGCCGAACCGGGCCAGGCTGTCCTCCAGGTCGGTGGTCACAAAGGTGGCCAGTCGCTCGCCACCGTGGACGTTGTGGTCGGTGTTGACCTGGATCTGCACGAGCACCCTCCAAAGCACGACAGCGATGATCTCCGTCAGTACCACGAGGGCGGCCGGCTCAAACCCGGCACGCGCGCGAGCGTCAGGCGCGGTCGTGGAGGGTGACCTGGTAGCCGTCGGGGTCGGCGAAGGTGAACGTCCGGCCGAAGGGACCGTCGATCGGTGCGGAGACGATGGTGTGGCCGTCGGCGGCGAGCGCGTCGTGAATGGCTTGGACATCGGTGGCGTGGAGCCAGATCGCGGCCCCGATGCCGGGCTGGGCAACGGAAGCGAGATCGGTGCCGGGAACGACATCGCGGAGCGCGAAGGCGATCGGCTTCGTCTCGAAGACGACGGCGTGCGGCGGTCCGGCCGGCGAGCGGACGAGGCCGAGGTAGTGCTCGTAGAACGCCCGCGAAGCGTCGAGATCGCGCGCCTGCAGCGAGAGGAAGTCGGGGCCGGTGACGGGCATGGTGCTGCTCCTTCTCTTGGATGTCAGGTTCCTGACATGCACCACTGTATGTCAGGAACCTGACATAGGTCAAGTCTCGCCGAACCGGCCACGCGGGCGTCGTGACCGCCTAGGATCGGCGCAGCCCGGACGCCGCGAGGTCCGGCGGAGACCGGTGGAGGGCAGGCATGTCACCCTTGACGTTGACGAGCATCGAGATCGTCCCGCGCGTGCTCCAGCTCGTCGTGGGCCTGCTCGGCTTGATCTTTTCGATCAAGGGGCGGTCCCGGGGAGTCTCCGGCCTCATGGTGGCCGCATTCGTCATCATGCTGGCCACGACGGCGGCGGGCATCGCGTGGCAGTTCGTGTCGTTGAACGCGCCGTCGTGGAGCAGGGCCAGTCACCTCAGCATCGACGACATTCAGCTGATTTTCTTGGCGGTGGGCATTCCGCTCGACACCGCCGCGGTGCTGTCGTGGCTCTTGGTCGCGCTCGCGGTCGTCAAGAGCAGCCGCCCGCCCCGGCCGTATCCGGGGCCGGTCGGCTACCCGATGGCGCCGCAGCCGGGTTTCGCGAGTCCTCAGCCCGGCTACGCGCAGCCCGGTTATCCGCAGCCCGGTCCGCAAAGCCAGCAGCCGCCAGGCTAGCGGTGCCGGGGGCTCACAAGGGGTCGTACTCGTCGCCGTTTTCGTTGAGCAGCACGTATCCGGGTGACAGTTCGGTCAGGCACCTGCTCAGCGACGCCAGCAGTTCTTCGACGGAGACCTGGTCGAGGTCCAGCTCCGAGATGACCTCGGCGCCGAGCTGGTCGATCCGCGGCTCGTCCGCCCTCAGCTCGGCGTAAGAAGCTTCGAAGGAGGCGCGCATCGCGTCGGTGTCAGGTGCGTCCGCCACGACGTCCTGCCAGGTCGGCACCCCGACGACCAGCCGAATCGTGGCGTCCAGGTCGGCGGCGACGATCCCCGCGGTGCCCTCGGAGCCGGCGTAGAGCACGGGGCCGTCGTCGCACACGAAGAACGTCCCGCCCGAGGCATCGCCGGCGACGGCGCGCAACTCGCCGCCCGATGCCAATCGCACCGGCTCGACGGGATCGAGGCGGGCGATGTCGAAGTCGAAAACGTCCGCCAGCAACGCGGCGGCGCGGGAATTCTCGCGGATGCGATCGACCATGGCGAGACGATAGCCCATGTGCCGTCAGGGAAAGAGCGGCTCGGCGCCGAAGGTCAGGCCATGTGGGCCGAGAGTAGCCACGCGGGGGCCGACTTGCGGCCGTTGCCCTCGTCCCGGACATCGCTGCCGGCGAACTCCGCGAAGTCCGGGAAGCCCTCGGGGACGTTGGCGTGGATGCGGGCCGGCCGGATCTCGTCGATCGTCCAGTACTCGCGCACCACCTCCCGCAGTTCCTTCGCCGAGACCGGGTTCACCTTGTCCGACGGCACGGACCCACTGTCGAACACCAGCACGAAGTAGGACGCGCCGGGCGCCGCGGCGCGCGCGATCGATTCCTGGTACCCCTGGCGCAGCTCGACCGGCATCGAGTGGAACAACGTGCTGTCGACGATGGTGCCGAACCGGCCGTCGTAGCCGGTGAACGTGCTGATGTCGGCGACCGCGAACCGGGCGTTGTCCAACCCGCGCTGGGCGGCTTCCGTGCGCGCGAGCGCGATCGCGGTCGGTGACTGGTCCAGGCCGACGGTGGTGAAGCCCTGATTGGCGAGGTAGAGGGACGTCGCGCCCTCGCCGCAGCCGGCGTCGAGGACGTCGCCGTGGAAGGCGCCCGCGTCGATGAGCGCGGCGATTGCGGGTTGCGGTTCGCCGAGGCTCCACGGCGGCCGGAAGCCCGGCCCCATCTCCGGAGCCTGGCCACGGTAGGCGGATTCGAACAACGCGTCGCTCGAGTAGTTCGTCATGCACCTCAGAGTGTCAACCGGGTTGATATATGTCAACATGGTTGACATGGAAAGCTTCCGGGACGAGCCACTCGGCTACCTGCTGCACCGGGTCACCGCGGCCTTGCGCGCCGAGGTGGCCGCGGCCGTGCTCGAGCCGGCGGAGCTGGCGGCGCCCGAGTACCTCTGCCTGCGGATGCTGGCGCGGTCGCCGAAGTCCAACGCTCAGCTGGCCCGCGAGGCCCAGGTGTCGCCGCAGGCGATGAACAAGGTGGTTCGCGAGCTGCAGGAGCGCGGCCTGGTGACGCGACCCGCCACGGTGTCGTCCGGCAGGTCGTTGCCCGCCACGTTGACGCGCGAGGGCGCGACCGTGCTCGCGCGCCTCGACCCCGAGGTGGTCCAGGCCGAGGATCGGGTGCTGGCCAACCTCGGCGAACAGGATCGGCGCGAGCTCCGGCGGCTCCTGGTCGCGGTCGGGTCCCCACCACGGCGCGACAACCACTCCCGTGTCCGGTGAACAGCTGACGAAGATGCGACGTGTCGTGATTCGGACGCCTCCGCCCTAGTGACGGATGACGGCGGCGGGGCGAGCCTGGTGCGATGCACTGGAGATCATCTGTTCTGGTCCTGACCTGCGTCGGCACCCTCGTCGCGGGCACCGCCGGAGCCGCGGACGCGGCCCCCGGCCCGACGGCGGCACCGTCACCCGCGGCCACCGAACGTCATTCGGTCACCCTGCTCACCGGTGACGTCGTCCAGGTCGAACGGCAGCCCGGTGGCAAGCAGGCCGCCACCGTCCAGCCCGCGCCCGGCCGCGAGAAGATCCGGTTCCACCAGCAGGAGGTCGACGGCCACCTCAGCGTCTTCCCCGAGGACGTCGCGCCGCGGCTGGGCTCGAAGCAGGTCGACCGGACCCTGTTCGACGTCACCGAGCTGATCGCCGAGGGGTACGCCGACGAGCAGTCGAAGACCCTCCCGCTGATCCTCACCTACCGCAAGGGCGCGGACCTCCGCGCCAAGGAAGCCGCCCCGGCCGCCGCCGAGCTGGGCGCGACGCTGACCAGCGTCAACGGCCGTTCCGCGCGGGCCAGCAAGGCCGACGCCGGCGCGTTCTGGACCTCGTCGGCGGGCAGCGCGATCGAGCGGATCTCCCTGGACCGCAAGGTCCGTGCCTCCCTCGACCGCAGCGTCCCGCAGATCGGCGCGCCCGAGGCGTGGGCCGCGGGCTACGACGGCACCGGCACCACGGTCGCGGTGCTCGACACCGGCTACGACCCCACCCACCCCGACCTGGCCGGCCGCGTGCAGGAGGCGGTCAACTTCACGACCAGCCCCGACACCACCGACCACTTCGGCCACGGCACGCACGTCGCCTCGACGATCGCGGGCTCCGGCGCCGCCTCGGGCGGCCGGCTCAAGGGTGCCGCGCCGGGCGCGAAACTGCTCGTCGGCAAGGTGCTCGACGACGACGGCTTCGGCTACGAGTCCTGGGTCCTCGCCGGGATGGAGTGGGCGGCGCACTCCGGCGCCAAGGCGGTCAACATGAGCCTCGGTGGCGGCCCGACCGACGGCACCGACGAGCTCAGCCTCGGTCTCGACGCGCTCAGCGCGCAGACCGGCACGCTCTTCGTGGTGGCCGGCGGCAACGACGGCGAACAAGGCGCCTACACGATCGGCTCGCCGGGCACCGCCGAAGCCGCGCTGACCGTCGGCGCGGTCGGCCGGGACGAGAGCCTGGCGTCGTTCTCCAGCCGCGGCCCGCGCCTGGGCGACAACGCCGTCAAGCCGGACATCACCGCGCCCGGCGTCGGCATCGTCGCCGCGCGCGCCGCGGGGACCGCCATGGGCGACGTCGTCGACGACCACTACACCGCCGCTTCCGGCACCTCGATGGCGACGCCGCACGTCGCGGGTGCGGTGGCGATCCTCGCCCAGCAGCACCCCGATTGGACGGGCCGCCGGCTCAAGGACGCGCTGGCCAGCACGTCCCTGACCGCCCCCGGGCGTTCGGTGTTCGAGCAGGGCGGCGGCCGGGTCGACGTGGCCCGCGCGGTGAAGCAGAAGGTGTTCGCCACCGGCACGCTCGACCTCGGCGCGGTCGAGGACGGCAAGGCACCGGTGTCCAAGCAGGTCACTTACACCAACGCCGGCACCACGCCGGTCTCGCTGAAGCTCGCCCTCGACGCCAAGTCCCTGGCCGGCGTCCCCGCCGCCGACGGGATCCGGCTCGGCAAATCCACTGTGGACGTTCCGGCCGGCGGAAGCACGACGGTGACGATCACCGGCGACCCGGCGAAACTCGCGCCGGGCACCTACAGCGGACGGCTCACCGCGACCGCGGACGGCGTGGTGGTGCACACCTCGCTCGGCGCGGACAAGACCGCGCCGAAGCACAAGGTCACCCTCACCGCGCTCGACCTGCAGGGCAAGCCCACCGTCGCGCCGTGGCTGCTGATGTACGGCGAGGACTACCGCTTCGACGTCAACACCTGGCTGGGCGGCGACAGCCTGACGGTCGAGCTCGGCGCGGGCGTGTACTACCTGACCGCCGAGGTCGACGGGACCCGGGACGGCCTCACCGCCACCCAGGTCGTCCTGCCGGAGCTGCGGATCACCGGCGACACGACCGTCGTGCTGGACGCCCGCAAGGCGGTGAAGGTGGACATCCAGACCCCGCAACCGTCCGAACAGGCCGGGATCTGGAGCTACTACACCTACCGGGAACTCGGCCCGCGCAAGATCGCGAACTACGCCATGCAGTTCGACTACACCCGCGAACTCCGCGTCACCCCGACCCCGAAGGTGACCACCGGCGCCTTCGAGTTCGGGTCCCGCTGGTCGAGGATCGCACCGCCGTTGACGGTGAACGTCCTGGGCGGCCGTGACGCGCTGACGAACCGCTACCTCGCCGGGTCACCCAAGCTGGACGGCCGGCGGCTGCTGCAAGCCGTCTCCGCGGGGCACGGCAAACCGGGGGACTTCGAGAACGTGCGCGGGAAGGCCGCGATCGTCGACCCGGACCCGGCGGACTACAACCGCGACGAGGTCTCCCGCGCCGCCGCGGACGCCGGGGCGGCGATCGTCTTCATCGTCGTGCCGGACGGCTGGGGGACCGCCTCGGTGCCGTCGATCAGCGCGGCGCCCAACCTGGCGATCCCGACCGTCCAGCTCGACCGGGACCAGGGGCTCGCGCTGCTGGACCGGATCAAGCGGTTCCCGGCTTTCTTGAGCCTGCAGGGGATCGCGGTCAGCCCGTACCTCTACGACGTGGTGCAGACCGAGCGCGACCGGATTCCCGACAAGCCCGTCCACCGGGTCACCGCGGCGAACACCGCGACCGTCACCACTCACTACCGGCAGGCCGGCAGCGGCGGTGAGGCGAAGGAACAGCGGTTCGCGTGGAAGCCGTGGCAGGACTTCGCCGTCAACGAGTACCAGCGGTACGTGGCGACGCCGTCGACCCGGGAGGAGTACGTCAGCTCGGGGGACATCCTGTGGCAGCACCGGGTCAAGCACGGCCTGGTCTGGGACGAGATGTCGCCGCTCGACGGCGGCATGACCGCGGCGCCGCGCACCTACACGGGCAAGGAAAACCTGACCGAGGACTGGTTCGCGCCGGTCGTCCGGCCCGCCATCCCGCGGGGCGTGCCGGGCATGGACTCGACCCGTGACGGCGACAGCCTCCGGATCCGGATCCCGGAGTTCGTCGACAGCCAGGCCGGGCACTACGGCTTCAACGAAGGCGACGACCAGGCCGCGCCGGCCACCACGTCGGCGAAGCTGTTCCGGGACGGCAAGCTCGTGTCGGAGCAGCCCTACGCGTGGGGCACCTTCCCCGCCGGCGCGGACCCGGCGACCTACCGGCTCGACCTGTCGGTGCGGCGCGATTCGCCGGAGTGGCTGTTCGGTACCAGCACGCAGACGTCGTGGACGTTCCGCTCGGCAAGATCGGCGGCACCGGCGCTGCTTCCGTTGCTGCAGCTGGACTACGCGGTGGACGCCGACTCCGGCAACCGGCTCCCGGCCGGCCGCCGGGCCGGGATCGGGCTGACCGCGCGGTTCCAGGACGGGATGGCCGCGCCGGACGTGCGGTCGATGAAGGCCTGGGCGTCCTACGACGACGGCAAGACCTGGCGCGCCGTCGACGTCAAACGCACCGGGAAGTCCTACGAGGCCACGATCGACCACCCGTCGCTCGGGGCCACGAACAAGTACGTCGCGGTGCGGGTGCAGGCCACCGACAGCGCGGGCAACGCCGTGGACCAGACGGTGCTGCGGGCGTACGGGCTGCGCTAGCCGGTTTCGCTCAGGGGCTCCGGGTGCCTCCCGCCGGTTCGCGGCAGGAGGTGCCCGGGGCTCGGCTCGTCCAGCCAGCCGAGCTTGCTGGCCTGCCAGGCCAGCTGCATCCGGGTGCGGGCGTTGACCCGGCGCATCAGGTCCTGCAGGCGCCGCTGGACGGTCCGGTAGCTGACGTCGAGCTGGGTCGCGATCGACTTGTCGCTGACGCCGCCGATGAGCAGGGACAGCAGCCGCCGCTCGTCGGGGTCGAGGTGGCTCGTGGGCGCGGTGTCGCCGATCCGCAGCGGCGACGCGCGTTCCCAGTAGACCTCGAACAACGCGACCAGCGCGGACAGCAGGCTGCTTTCCCGGACGAGCGCGGCGGTGGGTTCGCCCGTGCTGTCGTGGCTGACCAGCGGGCACAGCGCCACCCGGCGGTCGGAGATGGCCAGGCGTACGGGCAGTTTCGAGATCGAGCGGGCGATCTCGCCACCCTCGATGCCCTCCAGGACGTTGACGATCCGGCCGGGTTCCTCGAGCAGGCCGGTCTCGTAGATCACGCGGTACCGCACGCCGCGGGCCTGCGCCAGCGCCTCTTCGACGTTCTCCGACGCCGCCATCGCGACGTTGCCCTCCAGGCAGAACCACAGCGACTCTTCGCGGGCGCCGCGCTGGATGGCCAGTGCCTGCCGCCGGATCGCGTCGACCCCGGTGATGACCTCGACGAGCTGCGCGGAGTCCCGTCGCCGCGCGCTGCCGCGGTACTCCTCGGCGAGCTGGGTCACCGCGGCCCTGGCGGCCTCCAGCCTCTCCTGGCCGTGCACCAGCAGCGGGCCGAGCGAGACGTCCGGTGGCGCGGACACGTAGTGCCCGTCGGCCCGGTTGACGAGCCCCTTCGCCAGCAGGACCTCCAGGATCGGCTCCACCTCGCCGCGGCCCACGCCGAGCTTGCCCGCGATCTCGCCGGGCGCGGTCCGGTATCCGCCGACGACCACGCGGTAGACCCGTTCTTCGTCGGGAGTCATGCCCAGCGCTTCCAGCACAGTGCCTCCTAGCCACGCGGCCCCAGGGTCTCCATCGGCGTTGACGGCTCGTTGACAACGTACAACGCGGGTGCGGGCCGGGAACGGACGGCGGGAGGACGCCGTGGCACACTTCGTTGACCATGAGGCCGGCCAGGGGGTGTGACGCGTGACCGATCGGCCGGCCAGGCGAACGCAGGAGCAGCGACGCGCCGAGGCCGAACGGCGCGTGCTGGACGCGGCGATGGCGCTCATCGCGCGCAGCGGGTCCCGAGCCGTCACGCTCGCCGAGGTCGGGGAGGCCGCCGGGTACAGCCGCGGCATCGTCTACCACCACTTCGGCAGCCGGGAGCGGCTGCTGGAAGCCGTGGTCGACGAGGCACAGCGGTTCGACGTCCCCGCCTACCAGGGCGACGGCCTGGACCACCTGGTGCGGATCGTCGAGGCGTACCTGCGCAACGTCGTGCGGCGGACACCGGCGGCGCGCGCGTTCCTGCAGCTGTGGGGCGAGGCGATCGCGGCCGACCCCGCGCTGGCTCCGCTGTTCGCCCGCCGGGACGCCGACTTCCGGCAGCTCCTGGCCGACGTGGTCCGCCAGGGCGTCGCCGACGGGTCCGTCCGGCCCGACGCGAACCCGGCCGCGGCCGCCGTGCTGGTCGTCGCCCTGGTCCGCGGTACCGGGCTGCAGCTCATCGCCCAGCCTCCGGTGCGCAACGTCCCCGCCCTCATCCGGGAAGCGACGCGCTCGGTACGCGCGGCGTTCGCTGTCTCGCCGTAGTTTTCCGGCCGTGGTCTCCCGCGCCGGCCGCTGCTACACTTACTTGCATACATGCACGCAACTTAGGAGTGATGATGGCTGTTCCCCTGGTACTCGTGCACGGCAATCCGGAGAGCTCCGGCGTGTGGGGACCGCTGATCGCCGCGCTCGGCCGGGACGACGCGGTGTCGCTGTCCCCGCCCGGCTTCGGGGTGCCGGCGTCGGACGATTTCCCCGCCACCGTCGAGGGCTACCGCGAGTGGCTCGCCGCGCGGCTGGAGCAGTTCCGGGAACCCGTCGACCTCGTCGGCCACGACTGGGGTGGCGCGCACGTCGTCCAGATCGCGATGACCCGCCCGGACCTGATCCGCAGCTGGGCGTCGGACGCGCTCGGCCTCTTCGACCCGGGCTACGTCTGGCACCCGCGGGCCCAGGTGTGGCAGCAGGAGGGGGCGGGCGAGGCCTCGGTGAAGGAGATCTTCAGCGGTACGTTCGAGCAGCGGCTGGCGGTCGTCACCGCGCTCGGGATGACCGGCCCGTTCGCGGAACGCGTAGCCGCCGGGATGGACGACGGCATGGGGCGGGCGGTGCTCTCGCTGCTGCGGTCGGCGGCCCAGCCGGTGATGGCGGAGGCGGGCCGCGGCCTCGCGAAGGCACGCCGGCGGCCCGGCCTGGCCCTGGTCGCCCTCGCGGACGCCGAACAAGCCAGTGGAACGCCGGCGCAGCACCGCTCCGCGGGCGCGGCCGCCGGCGCGGAGATCGCCGAACTGGCCGACGTCGGCCACTGGTGGCCGGTGACGGACCCCCACCGGGTGGCGCGCGCTTTGACGGCGTTCTGGTCGCGTGTGGACGGTTAGGGCGCCGTCCGGGAAGACGCGGTGGTCGCGGCACCGAGTCCGACAGCGGCCGTCCCGGCTCGCGCCCGGCGCACCGAATGGTTCCGGCCGACCTCGATACCGGTCCTACCCGAACCTCGGCCGCTTCGCCGGACGGTCGTCGATGGGCGACGCCGGTGGTGTGTGGCCCGGGGGAAGGCCGTTCGGGGGCCGCTCGGTGGTCGGCGCGTGCGGCATCGGGGTGCCGTCCGGCAGGATGCCCGACGAGTTCGGCGGCAGGCCGTTCGGCGCCTGGGGATACGACGGCCACGGACCGCCCGTGTGGCCCGGCGCGGCCGGGTTGGTGTAGCCCGGGTGGGAACCGCGGTCGGGGCGCGGGGGCAGGTACTTGTCCTCGTGCGCGCCGGTGCCCGACGAGCTCTTCGAGTACTCGACCTGGCCGTAGCTGCTGCCCTGCCGGTTGTAGTGCTTGTTGGCCTCGATGGGCAGCTTGTGCCCGGTCTCGTTGAAATAGGTGCCCGCCGCCTTGTTGTGCCCCATGATGGCGTTCTTCTTGGGGACGATCTGGTCCGGCGTGCCGTCCTGGTGGTAGGTCTGGAACTGGCCGTTCTTCTGCATCCACTTGTTCTGCGCGTCGGTCTTGAGACCGGGCGGCATCTGGTGCTTGTTGACCAGGGCGTCCTCGAACATCGGCCGGATGTTCTGGTGCGTCCAGCTGGGGTTGTCCATGCCCGCCGCCGGCCGGTTCTTCTTGTTCTTCATCGGCCCTGCCGGCGCCGACTCCTTGTACCAGCCGCCACCGGGGGACTGGCTGTACTTCCCCCCACCCGGCGACTGCATGATGGGGTTGTTCCCCACGTTCGTGTCGATGGTCAGCTTGGGCTTGCCGCAGGACTGCGGGGCGAGGCCCAGCGGGTCGATCTGCCCGAACGGGTTGTCCACGTAGGCGTAGGGATTGGGTCCCGGCGCCAGGCCGAGCGGGTCGGGGCTGAGGTAGCGCGCGGTCACCGGGTCGTAGTAGCGCTGGGCGTTGTAGTGCAACCCGGTCTCGGCGTCGAAGTACTGCCCGGGGAACCGCAGCGGGGTCGCCGAAGGGCCACCGACCCCGAAGACACTCGTGCGGGCACACCACGTGATCCGGCCCTGGTCGTCGACCAGCTCCGCGGGACTGCCCGTCAGGTCGGCGACGATGGCGTCGAACCGGGTGTCCACCCACGCCTGCCCCGGCCGGGCCGCCCGGCCGCGCTGCGCGAGCGGCCGGTAGTCGCCGGGCTCGTAGTCCCACACCGTGGCCTGCACGCCGTCGGGCGTGTGCCGGGCCTCCTCGACCAGCAGCTGCCCGTCCCAGGTGAACTCGACGCGTTCGAGCGGCGTGCGGCCGTCGGCGGCCAGGTGCTCCTTGGTGACGCGGCGGCCCAGCGCGTCGTAGGTGTAGCGCCAGGTGCTGCCGTCCGGAACTCCGGCGGCGACGAGCCGGTCGTCGCCGTCCCAGGTGAACCGCCAGGTCAGCTTCGCGCCGCCCGGCATCGTGCGTTCGCGCAGCACGACCCGGCCGCGCCGGTCGTGCCCGTACCGCGTCCCGCCGGCCGCGGTGACGAGCGGGCCCGCGAACGTTCGCCTCCCGACGAGGTCGGGCTCGGCCGTGGGCCACGACGCTTCGGTGATGTTCCCGGCTTCGTCGTAGCGGTAGGACTCGGACCCGCGCGGTGAACGCACCTCCGTGACCCGGCCGAGCGGGTCGAGGCCGAACTCGCGCGGACCGGCCGCCTGGTCGTGCAGCGCGACCAGCTCGCCGTCGGCCCGGTAGCCGTACGAGCGCTGCTGGCGGGTGGCGCTGGCCCGGTCGGTGATCACCTGGGACGCCAGCTGCGAGTTCGGCGTCCAGGTCTGCACCAGGGTGGCGCCGGTACCGAGGGTGCGGCGCACCTCGCGCCCCGCGGCGTCGTGGACGAACCGCAGGTCCCGGCCGGCGAGCCGGGCGGCGACCGGCAGCCCGGCGGCGTCGAACTCCCACGCGCTTTCCGCGCCGGACGGCGTGAGCCGGTGCACCCGGCGGCCCGCGGCGTCGTAGGCGGACCGCACCGTGCGGCCGTTGACCGTCTCGGCCAGGACCCGCCCGACCGCGTCCCGCTCGTAGCTGATCCGCGTGGTGCCGTCGTCGGCCGACAGCAGCTGCCCGGTGGCGCTGACCTCGAACCGGGTGGTGCGGTTTCCGTCGACCTGCTCGACCAGGTGGCCGGCCAGGTCGTAGCGGAACGTCGTGCGCTGCCCGTCGGGGCGGACGCGCTCGACCTGCCGGCCGGCCGCGTCGTAGCCGAACGTCGTCACGCCGCCGGCGAAGTCGGTTTCCCGGACCAGGTTCCCGGCCGCGTCCCGTTCGTAGCGCCAGACCCGGCCCTGCCCGTCGGTCACCGCGTCGACCCGCAGCTCGCCGTCGTAGCTGACCGAGATCCGGCTTCCGTCCGGCAGGATCTGCGCCGTCGGCTGGTCGAAACCGCCGTATTCGTAGCGGGTGACGCCGCCGGCCGCGCCGGTGTGCATCCGGTTGTTGCCCTCGCCGTCCAGCACCCACCGGTCCTGGCTGCCGTCGGGGTTCTGGTGCCAGGCGAGCTTTCCGTCGACGGAGTAGGCGAAGCGCTCCACCCCGCCGACGGGGTCGGTGATCGCGACGAGGCGCCCGAACTCGTCCCGTTCGTAGCGGGTGACGGCGCCCAGCGGATCGGTCACCTCGACCGGCAGGCCCGCCTCGTCGTTGACGATGGTGGCCGTGGCCCCGGTCGCGTCGGTCAGCGCGACCGTGAACCCCCGGTCGTCGTAGCGGTAGCGGGTGGTCGCGCCGTCCGGCGCCACGACCGTGACGAGGTTCCCTCGCTCGTCGAACTCCTGGCGCGTCGCGACGCCGGGTGCCTCGTGCAGCACCAGCGTCCGGCCGTCCGCGGCGCGGTCCCAGGTGCGTTCCGTGCCGTCCGGACGGATCTCGGCGACGAGGTTGCCGAGCTCGTCGTAGCGGTAGCGGGTGGTGCGGCCCAGCGGGTCCGTCGAGCTCAGCAGGTGACCGCGGGCGTCCCACTCCGAGACCGTCGCCTGCCCGAGCGGGTCGACCTCGCGGGTCACCTGGCCGGCTTCGTTGTAGTGGAATTCGGAGGTGTGGCCGAGCGCGTCGGTCGACCGGGTGACGCGGTTGTCCGGGTCGTACTCGAGCACGCAGTCCAGGAAGCCGCCCGAGCCTTCGGTGCGCACGACGCGGCCGGCGGGGTCGTAGTGGTAGCGGAACCATTCGCCGTTGCGGTCGGTCCAGCCCACGATGCGCTCCGCGCGGTCGTAGGTGTAGGTCATCGGCTGCCCCGACGGATTGGTGACCGAGACCAGGTTCCGGCGGTCGTAGGCGTAGCGGACCAGCTCGACCTCGCCGTCGCCGGTGACCGCGAACAGCGCGGTGACGAGCCCGTCGGCGGTTTCGAAGCGGACGCGGTGCCCGGCGGTGTGCCGGATCTCCAGCGGACGGCCGTCGTCGGCGCGCACGATCTCGAAGGCGTTGCCGTTGCGGTCGGTCACCGAGGTCAGCAACGCCCGCCGGCCGCCCGGCGCGAAGTAGAGCAGCCGCCCCAGCTCCTGGTCGTCGACCAGGTAGCCGCCGTCCGGCGCGCGCTTCAACGGGCGCAGCGGTCCGCTTTCGGCGACGACCCAGTCGTCCGTGCCCGGCAGCGGGTAGCGCAGCAGGGTGCCGTCTTCGGCGGCGAAGCTGACCCCGCGCTCGTCGGCCTCGATCCGCTGGTCCACAGTGGACACCCAGCTGCCGCCGAGGAAGATTCCCGCGCGGTAGCCGGAGAAGTGCGTCCGCCGGAACACCAGGGGCAGCACGCCGAGGAGACCGGCGTCGACCTCTTCCATCACCATCTGCCCGGTCGAGACGGCGACCGGGTCGGTCACGCAGACCTCGTTGCCGATCGAGCGGTTGTTCTCGCCCTGGCCGCGGATCCCCTGCGGCGTGGTGCCGTCGGGGTTGCCCCGGGAACCGTTGCCGCCCGGGGACTTCTCGCCGCCACCGCCCGGGCCCTTGTCGTGGGCGCCGGAGGGACCGGTGCTGTCGCCGTTGCCCGGGGAACCCTTGCCCTTGTCGCCCGCGGTGTCGGTGGAGTCGCCCTTGTGGCCGCCCGGGGTGCCCCCGCCGTGGTCACCGGCGGCGCTGGTGGAGTCGCCGCCCTTGCCCTTGGGCCCGTCCAGGCCCTTGGGGCTGCCGTTGATGTCGGCGTGCTTCGGCGCCGGCGCGGCCTTGCCCGGCTTGATGTTCTTCAGCGCCTTGCCCGCGTCACCGAACAGGTCACCGGCCCGCTTCAGCAGCGGCATCAGCGCCTTGAGCGCCTTGACCAGCTTGGTGGTGAGCTGGCTGATCTTCGACGCGGTCTTCGCGACGGCGCCGATGACCTGCGGCACCACCCAGGTCAGCCCGATGCCGAGGGTGAACACCACCTGCAACGCCCAGGAGATCAGGTGCCCGATCAGTTCGGCGATGATGTCGCGCACCAGGGCGCGGACCGCCGCGACGACCTCGCCGGCCGTCTTCACGCCGCTGGACGCGCCTTCGCAGCCCTTCTGCGCGCTGGCGATCAGCGTCGAAGTGTCTTCGGCGCGCTGGCGGTAGGCGTCGGCCGCCGGGCCGCTCCACCCGCCGAGGTCCGCCTTGACCATGTCCACCAGGTCGGTGGACACGCTTCCCAGCTCCTTGGCGACGTTCGCCCAGGTCTCCGCCTGCGCGGCGATCTCGTCCGCGTTGCCGGTCAGCGCGTTGAGGGCTTCCTTGAGCGGGCCGACGTGCTCGATCAGCCACCCGACACCGGCGGCGAGGATGGCGCCGAACGGGTCCATCGCCATCGACAGCGCGTCGAGCGCGGTCCCCACCGCGCCCATCGCCACGGACGCCCAGTCGCCGCTCTCGATCGCCGACTTCAGGTCGGAAGCGCTTTCCAGCAGCGACACCCCGGAAATGGCCGTGGTCGAATCCTTCACCGGCGCAACCAGTGGATTACTCACCGCGCGAGCCCCCTACAGCAACCTTCACGATCACCCCGTCGAAGCACTCGACCCTAGCGAAACCGGCCTTCGCCGGGGCGAACCTTGCCTCATCGGGCAAGAAGGAGGGCCGCGGACGCACCCGGCGAACGGCGGACGCAACCGGTCCGGCACCTTGCCCCTGACACCAATGTCAGGTCTTACCGTTGCCCGCATGACCGAAATCCACGGAAAGCACGACCGCCGCTTCGACGACGTCCGAGCCGCGCTCGAGAAGAACGTGGCCTCCGGGGAGGAGCTGGGCGCGTCGCTCGTCGTCGACCTCGACGGCGAGGTCGTCGCCGATCTGTGGGGCGGCTTCCGCGACGAGGCCCGCACCGTCGCGTGGGACGAGCACACCATCACGAACGTCTGGTCGACGACGAAGACCGTGACCAGCCTGGCCGCGCTGATGCTCGTCGACCGGGGCGCCCTCGACGTCCACGAGCCGGTCGCGAAGTACTGGCCGGAGTTCGCCGCCAACGGCAAGGAGGACGTCGAGGTCCGGCACCTGCTGTCGCACACGTCCGGCGTCTCCGGCCTCGAGCGGCCCGCGGTGGTCGAGGACCTCTACGACCTCGAGACGTCGACGGCCCGGATGGCGGCGCAGGCACCGTGGTGGCCGCCGGGCACGGCTTCGGGTTATCACGCGACGAACTTCGGGCACCTGGTCGGCGAGGTCGTCCGCCGGGTGAGCGGGAAGCCGCTCAAGGCGTTCGTCGCCGAGGAGATCGCCGGGCCGCTGGGCGCGGACTTCCGGATCGGGGCCGCCGAAGCGGACTGGGGCCGGATCGCCGACGTCGTCCCGCCGCCGCCGGCGCAGTTCGACCTCGAAGCTCTGGGCCCGGACAACGTGATCGTCAAGACGCTGACCGGGCCGGCCATCGACGCGAGGGTCGCCAACACGCCGGCGTGGCGCCGCGCGGAACTCGGCGCGGTGAACGGGCACGGCAACGCGCGCTCGGTCGCGCGGATCCTGTCGGCGCTCGCGCTGGGCGGCACGGTCGGCGGCGTCCGCCTGCTCGGCCCGGGCACGATCGACCTGATCTTCGAGGAGCAGGCCAACGGCGTCGACCTCGGGCTGGGTGTCCCGCTGCGCTGGGGAATCGGCTACGGGCTGCCCCTGCGCGAGACGGTGCCGTGGATCCCGGACGGCCGCATCTGCTTCTGGGGCGGCTGGGGCGGTTCGATGATCATCACGGACCTCGACCGGCGGCTGACGATCGCGTACATGATGAACCGGATGGCCCCCGGCGTCATCGGCTCCGACCGCAGCGGCACGTACGTCCAGGCGATCTACGACGCGCTGGGCTGATCGGGCACGCCGCGCCTTCGGCTATTCCGCCGAGTGGTTCAAGCCCTTGGTGAGCAGTCCGAACGCCTGGTGGACGAGTTCCGAGACCGGTGTTCCGGGATGGATCTCCTGCCAGGCACCGACGGTGGTCCGGACCGCGCACAGCGAGATCGACGCGACGAGGTGCGGACGCGGGTCGAGGCGGGCGTCCACCCCCAGCCGCCGGGCGAGGAGCTCCGCCAGTTCGTCCAGGCGGCCGGTGCTGCGTCCGAGGCAGGCGGCCATGAGCGCGGGAGTGGCGGCCACCAGGTCCTGCATGCTCCGGTGGCGGTTCCCCTTGCCCGGATCCCCGCCGGTTTCGTAGGTCCGGATGACTTCGACCGCGGCGTTCTCGATGGCGGTGATCACGGGCTCCGCGGCCGGGCGCGCGGCCAGGGCCGTCATCATCTCCGTGAGCTGCTGGTCGAGCGGGGCGAGGGCGAGGTCTTCCTTGGACGCGAAGTACCGGAAGAACGTCCTGGGCGAGATGTTCACGGCGGCCGCGATCTCGTCGACGGTCGTCGCGTCGTAGCCCCGCCGGCGGAACAGCTCGTACGCCGTGTCGACGAGAGCGTCCGTGGTCTGCTGTTTCTTCCGCTCTCGCAGGCCCGGACCGGTCATCAGGCCAGCATACGGGCTGCGCCGGTCGCTGCCACTAGTCAGTCCCTGACAAATGGCAGCTTGTGACAAATGGCGTGCCGTGCCACCATGAATCCATGGTCAAAGCACCTTCGTCTTCATCGCCGTGGTGGACGATCCAGCGCCGGCTGGCCCGCCTCAACAAAGCCCTGTTCTCGGCCACGCGGGGCCGGGTCGGCGCCACCTACTTCGGCGCCCCGGTCCTGCTGCTCGACCACGTCGGCCGGCGGACGGGGCAGGCCCGGACCAACCCGCTGATCTACCTCGACGACGCGCCGAACCTCGTCGTCGTCGGATCCAAGGGCGGCACCGACGCGCACCCGCACTGGTTCCACAACCTCATGGCGATGGACAGCACCGAGGTCGAGCTTCCGGGCGGTGTACGCCGCCGCGTCAGGCCGCGGCTCGCGGACGGGACGGAACGAGAGGCGTTGTGGTCACGTCTGGTCGCGTTGTACCGGCCGTATGCGACGTACGCGAACCGCACCGATCGGCGGATTCCGGTGATCGTGCTCGAACCGGCGCCGGACCACTCTGGCAGTAGTGCCACGCACCACTAGGATACTGCCATGACCCGGCACCGGATGGTGGTCGTCCTGCTCGAGGACGTCCTGCCGCTCGACTACGCCATCCCGGTCCACGTCTTCGGGCGGGAGGCGTCGGAGGCCTACCACCTGGTGACGGTGTCCGTCGGCGGGGGAGCGGTGCCGGTGGCCGGCGGGACGTCGGTGGTTCCGGACGGCGGGCTGGAGCTGCTGCGCCGGGCGGACACGATCGTCGTGCCCGGCTATGCCGACGCGGCGGACCGTGAGCTGCCCGGTTCGCTGCTGCGGGCGCTGGTGGGAGCGCATCGACGAGGTGTCCGGATGGTGTCCATCTGCTCCGGCGCGTTCGCACTGGCGCGGGCCGGGATCCTCGACGGGCTGACCGTGACCACGCACTGGTCGCTGTGCGCGGCGCTCGCCGAGCGGTTCCCGGCGATCACGGTCGACCAGTCGGTACTCGTGGCCGGCACCGGCTCGGTCCTGACCTCGGGCGGCGTCACCGCCGGGGTGGATCTGTGCCTGCACCTGCTCAACGCCGACCTGGGACCGGCGGCCGCGCGGCACGTCGCGCGGCGCATAGTCATGGCGCCGCGGCCGGCCGACGGCCAGCGGCAGTTCGTGGAGAAGGCGGTCGTCCCGCCCGGTGACGACGTCATCGCCCGGGCCCAGCAGTGGATGCTCGTGTCGCTGGAGCAGAACTTGTCGGTGAAGGACGTGGCCACCCGGTTCGCCATGTCGGAGCGGACGTTCCACCGGCGTTTCCGGGAGAAGGCCGGCCTTCCGCCGTTGACCTGGCTGCGCGACCAGCGCATCGCCCGGGCCAAGGAGCTCTTGGAGAGCTCGGAGCTCTCCGTCGAGGACATCGCGCGCCGGGTCGGGTTCGGCACGGCGACCACCCTGCGGGTCCAGTTCCGGCGCGCGACGAACGTTTCTCCGCGCGAGCACCGGAAGGCGTTCACCTTCGACCGCGCCTGACCGGGTGGCGGGAACGTTTCGTTAGTCGGCAGTACTGCCACTGTCCGAGGGTGTCCCCCGAGGCGAGACTCGGTGTCAGACCGATTCGACCTCAGGAGAGCGAACCCATGAACCAGCCGACCTTCGTCCTCGTCCACGGCGCCCTGACCGATGCCTCGGTGTGGCGCCGGGTCTCCGTGCGCCTGCAGGACGCGGGGTACCCCGTCATCGCGCCGTCCCTGCCCCTGCGCGACTTCGACGGTGACATCGCCTACCTCAAGCAGTTCCTGGCCACCCTCGACGGCCCCCTCGTGGTCGCCGCGCACTCCTACGCCGGGTCGGTGATCTCGGCTCCGGAGGCGTTGACGGCGGCGGTCCGGTCGCTGGTGTTCGTCACCGCGTTCCAGCAGGACGCGGGGGAGACGGCGGGCGCGCTGAACGGGAAGTTCCCGGGCAGCCTGCTCATCCCGGACAACCTGGTCGTGCGCGAGTACCCGGGTGGCGCGGAGATCTACCTCCGGCCGGACAAGTTCGCCGACGTCTACGCCGGCGACGCCGGTGCGCGGGACCGGAAGATCCTCGCCGCCGCCCAGAAGCCGTTCGATCCGGTCACCCTGGAAGGCAGCTTTTCGGCCGCTGCCAGCTGGCACACGCTGCCGTCGTGGGCGGTGGTGTCCACTCAGGACAGTTCCATCCCCACCGAGGCCCAGCGGTGGATGGCCGAGCGGGCCGGCTCCACCGTCGTCGAGGTCGACTCCACCCACGCCGTCCCGCTGGTGCACCCCGATGTGGTGGCCAAGGCCATCCTCGACGCGGCGAGCCGAGATCGCCCCTCGGTAGGGTAAGCCGTTTCGCGGCACGGTCGCCGACGAAGATCCGGCTGCGAGCTACCTTCGTACCCATCAGCCGGTAAAGGAGATCTCACGTGACGCAGCACAACGAACCCCACGCGGGCGTCGTGATGACGGGACGCGACGGGGAAGACGGCACGAAAGCCTTCTACATTCACATCGAGGCCAAACCGGACAAGGTCGCCGAAGTCCGGCAGATGCTTGCCGACATCCTCGGCCACGTCGAGGGTGAGCCGGCGACCGGGCCTTGGTACGGGGTGCAGTCCTCGCCGACCACCTTCGCGATCTTCGAGGTGTTCCCGGACATCGTCGGCCGGCAGGCGCACGTCGACGGCGGCGGGGGCGACATCTTCCGCGACGTCGAGCGGATGAACGACATCCTCGCCGCGCCGGCGCACGTTCAGAAGGTCGATGTCCTGCTGAGCAAGCAGGTCTTCACCGCGCAGTGACCGACGCTCGGGCTTTCCGGTGCGAACGGGGGGTCATCCGACGGGAGGCCGGAGGAGCGACGCGACCGCGTCGGCGAACTCCTCCGGCGCTTCCTGCGGAGGGTTGTGCCCGGCGCCAGGCAACGCCGGGCACCGGAGACAGTCGATGTTTACCTCCGAGGGAATTGGTTCGGTGCGGTGACTGCCGCAGACTCGGACCATGACCAGTTACCGGATCCACACCGCCGACACCGCCCCCGAGGCCGCGAAGGAGCCGCTCAAGGTCCTCGAAAGCGCTTTCGGCTTCGTTCCCGCCGGCGCGGGCCTCATGGCGAACTCGCCGGCGCTGATCACCACCTTCTTCTCCGCCTTCGGCCACTTCCGGGGCGGCGGCACGTTCGGGCCGGACGAGCGGCAGGTCCTGCTGCTGTCCAACGCGGTCGCCAACCGCAGCGAATGGGCGGTGGCTTTCCACACCCTGGAGTCCTCGCAGGACGGCGTCGAGCCGGCCGTGGTCGAGGCGATCCGGCAGGGCGAGGTGCCCGGAAACCGGCGGATGGCGGCACTTTCCACGTTCACCCGGTCACTGATCGAGCAGCGTGGGCACGTCGACGACGCCGAGGTGGCGGCGTTCAGGTCGGCGGGCTTCACCGAGGAGCAGGTGTTCGAGGTGATCACCGCGGTGGCGATCTCGGCGATGACCAACTACACGGCCAACTTCACCCGGCCGCCGCTGGAGGACGCGGTGGCGCCGCACGCCTGGAAGGCGGGATACTCGGCCGGTGCCTGACGTCGGTCCTCTGCTGAAACACTGGCGCGGTGCCCGGCGGTTGAGCCAGCTGGCTCTGGCCTCCGAGGCCGCCGTGTCGGTCCGCCACCTGAGCTTCGTCGAGACGGGGCGGGCGAACCCGAGCCGTGCCATGGTGCTGAAGCTGGCGGAGGTGCTCGACGTTCCTTTGCGGGAGCGCAACACCCTGCTGCTCAGCGCCGGATTCTCGCCCGAGTACCCGGAGTCCGCATTGGACGCACCGGAACTGGCCGCGGTGCGGGAAGCGCTGGAGACCGTTCTCGCCCAGCAGGAGCCGTTCCCGGCTCTGGTGATCGACCGCAGCTGGGACATCCGGCACACCAACACCGCCGCTCGCCGCTTCTTCGCCTACCTCCAGGACGGACAGCCGGCGAATCCGCCGGGGCCGGCGAACGTGCTTCGCCGGATGTTTCACCCGGACGGGGTGCGGCAGCACGTGACGAACTGGCTGGAGGTCGCCGAGGCGCTGGTGCGACGCGCGCGGCGCGAGGCGATCGGCGGGGCCGCGGACGAGCGGGCCCAGCTGATCCTCGACGAAGTGCTGGACTACCCGGGCGTGCCCTCGCACCTGCGGGTGGTGGACGTGACCGCGCCGGTCCTCCCGATCGTGCCGATCCGGTACGAGCGCGGTGACCGGCGGTTCGAGTACTTCTCGATGGTGACCACCCTGGGCACACCGCAGGACGTGACGCTCCAGGAACTGCGGATCGAGTGCTTCTTCCCGATGAACGACGAAACCCGGGAGCAAGCCCGTGAACTAGCCGGTCATCACCGCGCGGCGGACGGTCTCCCGTAGCAGCGCGCGGCGTCCGTCGTGCCGGTCCGCGGGCTCGTCCGCGGTCGCCGCGTAGACGTTGCTGACCGGTGACCACGCCATCGACATGGCGATGACCACGGCCATGATGTCGAACGGGTCGCCGGATCGCACGAGCCCGGCGGCCTGCGCTTCGGTGATCGCCGAGAGCTTCCGGTCGTCGAGCCGGTCGGCGTCGGCGACGAGGTGGCCGGCCGGGCGCCGTTCCAGGCGGGCCCACGTGGCCAGGCGGATCAGGTCGGGGCGGCGCAGGTACTCGTCGTAGAGGCGCACGGCCCAGTCCGCGAGGTCGGTGGCGTCGATCGGGACGACGTTCACGATCCGCTCCAGCGAAGCGAAGAAGATCGCGTCGAAGAGTCCGTCCTTGCTGCCGAAGTACGTGTAGAGCTGCGCCTTGTTGGTGCGCGCCGTGCTCACGATCCGCTCGATGCGGGCGCCCGCGATCCCGTGCTCCGCGAACTCCTGGGTCGCCACCTCGAGGATGCGGTCGCGGGTCGCGGTGCCGCGGGCGGTCAAGGGGTGGTCGGCCATCGGGCGAGCCTACCAAACAGAACAGTTGGTTTGCTTTCTGACGAGAGGGTGTCTACGGTGAAATAGACCGAACAGTCTGTTTGGAAAGGAGCCGGTATGCGGGAGACAGTGGGCTGGGGAGTGGACGGCGAAGCCGCGGTGCTGCGGCGGCTGCGCCTCGAACGCCGGGACCTCCGCCCGGACGACATCGCGATCCGGGTCGACTACTGCGGCGTGTGCCACACCGACGTCCACTCCCTCGACGCTCACGCCGGCGGCCTCCTCGTGCCGGGCCACGAGTTCACGGGAGTCGTGACCGAAGCCGGGTCCGAGGTCACGCGGTTCGCGGCCGGCGACCCGGTGGCCGTCGGCAACATCGTCGACTCGTGCGGCGAGTGCGTCATGTGCGAAGCCGGGCAGGAGAACTTCTGCCGCGAGTTCCCCACCCTGACCTACGGCGGCACCGACCGGCGCGACGGCTCGACGACCGCGGGCGCCTACGCCCGGGAGTACGTCGTCCGCGAACGCTTCGCCTACCGCCTTCCCGCCGGCCTCGACCCGGCCGGCGCGGCGCCACTGCTCTGCGCCGGGATCACCGTCTGGGAACCGCTGCACAGCCTCGGCGTGGGGCCGGGCACGCGGGTCGCCGTCGCCGGGCTGGGCGGGCTCGGGCACCTCGCGGTCAAGTTCGCCGTGGCGCTGGGCGCGGGAACGACCGTCATCAGCCGATCGGCGGGCAAAGCCGAGGACGCCCGCAAGCTCGGGGCCCGGGACGTCGTCGTCTCGACCGACCCGGACCAGCTGGCCGCCGCCCGGGACCGGTTCGACGTCGTCGTCGACACCATCTCCGCACCGCACGACCTCGGTCCGTACCTGGGGCTCGTCGCCATGGACGGAACGCTCAGCCAGGTCGGCCACCTCGGGCCGGTCACCGTGCGGACGATGGATTTGCTGGTCGGGCGCAAGAAGCTGACGTCAGCCGGCAGCGGTGGGGTGCCCGCGACCGCCGCCATGCTGGCCTTCTGCGCCGAGCACGGCGTGACCGCGGACGTCGAAGTGCTCCCGTCGGCGCGGGTCAACGAAGCCTTCGACCGCCTGCGGCGCAACGACGTCCGCTACCGCTTCGTGCTGGACCTGGCGGACCTGGCCCGAGTCACGACCCCAGCGTGAACCGCTGCGCGGTGGTCGTGTTGCAGTCGTAAATCCGGAGGCGGTCGCCGGGCTTGCCGGCGTTGTCCGGATCGTCGAGGCAGCGTCCCGAGCCGACGTTGCGCAGCGTCCCGTCCGTGCCGGACGTCCATTGCTGTGCGGCGGATCCGTTGCAGTCCCACAGCTGCACGGGCGTGGTGTTCGCCGTTCCGCCGTTGACGACGTCGAGGCACTTCCCCAGCGTGCGCAGGGAACTGTCGCCCGGTGCGCTCCACCGCTGGGCGTCGCTGCCGTTGCAGCCGTAGAGCTGCACCGCGGTGCCCGACGCGGGATAGGCGTCGACGACGTCGGCGCAGAGCCCGGCCGGGCCGGTGAGCGGGGCCGGCGGGAAGCGCCACACCTGGTCGGCGGTGGCGGCGCAGTCGGCGAGGCGCATCCCGTCCCCGGCCGCCGTGGCGGCCAGGCAGCGGCCGGAGTTCATCAGCCGGCCCGCGGTCGTCAGGGTCCACACCTGCGCGGACGTGCTGTTGCAGGTGTAGAGCTGGACCGGCGTGCCCGCCGTCGTCGAGCCGCCGGCGACGTCCAGGCACTTGCCCGAGACGCGCACCGCGCCGCCGGCGGGCGGGGCGAACTGCTGTCCGGCCGAGTGGTCGCACGCGGCCAGCTCCAGCGCGGTGCCGTCGGCCGTCTGTCCGTTGTGGACGGCGAGGCACAGTCCGCCGCGGCCGTTCACCTGGCCCGCGGCGGGGTTGCCGGCGGCGCTGCCGGTCAGGGTGACCGTGTGCCGGGCGGTCGAGGCGAGGCTCGCCGTGGTCACCGTGACCGTACGGGAGTTGGTGTTGTACGACCACGCCGTCTCGGGCAGCCGTTGACCGTCGACCGAGACGGCGGTGGGCGCGGCGGAGTTGGCCAGCCGGAGGGTGTAGGCGCGGGCCGGTGCGGTACCGGATGCCGGGTCGACAGTGAGCGTCTTCGCCGCGTCCTGCCAGCCGAAGCGGGTGGTCGACGACGCTCCGGCGCCCTCGCCGGAGTCCTCGTAGAGCGAGAAGGTGCCGTCGGCGCCCGCGGTCACGTCGAGCGTCAGCTGGTCGAGTGGTGCGGCGGCGTTGTCGACGTAGTTCGTGCGGATCGGCACGATGCCACCCGCCTTGACGAGCACCGGCATCTCGGATAGCGGCTTGGTGATCGTCGCTGTCGACGGTCCCGTGTAGACGGTGCCGGTGAAGTAGTCGGTCCAGGTGCCCGGCGGGATCCACGCCGACACCGATCCGCCGGCCGTGGTGATCGGGGCGACGAGGACGTTGTCGCCGTACAGGTACTCCTGCGGGTGGGTGTAGGCCGCGTCCTGGTCCGGGTAGTTCAGGTAGAGCGGCTGCGTGATCGGCACGCCGGTCTGGTTCGCCTGCTTGGCCAGCGTATAGGTGTAGGGGACCAGCGATTCGCGCAGCCGCAGGAACTTCTCCGCGCTGTCGCCCGCCGCGCCGGGGTAGTCCCAGGGCAGCCGGTCGCCGTGGTCGGAGTGCAGCCGGTCGACCGGCTGGAACGTCCCCAGCTGCAGCCACCGGGCATAGAGCTCGTCGGGCAGGTGCCCGCCGTGGAAGCTGCCGATGTCGTGGCTGATGTTGCTGAGCCCGGCGGCCGCCTCGTCCGGCGTGAAGTGGGCTTCGTAGGCGAGCATGTCCCAGCTCAGCGGCGTGTCACCGGTGAACTGGAGCGTGGTGCGGCGTTCCGACCAGGGGCCGAGCGGGTAGCTGCTGTGGATGCCGCCCTGCTCGGCGCCGCCGATGCGGCCGAAGGAGAAGCCCCGCAGGCCCTGCGCCGCGGCGTGGTCGGCGTAGGCCTGGTTGATGAAGTTGTCCGGGGCGACGCCCGGGTCGGAGGCGGTCGAGCGGCCGCAGCCGGTGCAGTAGTCCAGCCACCACGTCCGGACGCCCTGGGCGTCGAAGGGCTTGTGCAGGTCGAAGTAGGAGCGCAGGTGCGCCGGGTTCGACCAGTCGAAGACGTAGTTCGAGCCGTCGGGGATCAGGCCGCCCGCCGTGGCGTTGGCCGTCGCGAACCGCGGGTCGTTGCCGGCGATGGACGTGTGGATGTTGAGCGAGACGGCGAGGTTCTGTTGCTTCGTCCAGTTCAGGAAACCCTGCGGATCGGGGAAGAGCGCACTGTTCCAGTTCCAGCCGTTCCACTGCGACGGCGACTTCCAGTCCGTGTCGACGACCAGCCAGTCGATCGGGGTGAACGTCGAGCGGAACTTCGGCAGCAGCGTCGTGCGGTAGTCGTTGTCGGAGTAGGCGAAGTAGCGGGAGAACCAGACGCCGTAGGCGGAGCGCGGCAAGAGCGCCGTGCCGCCGGTGAGCGCGTTGAGGTCGGCCAGGCCCTGCTTGAAGTTCTTGCCGTAGCCGAAGAAGTAGCCGTCCTGGTAGGGCTGCGTGCCGTGGGACGGCCGGTCGGTGACCGTGCGGTCGGCGTTGAGCACGGCGGAACGGGTGTCGTCGAGCAGGTACCAGCCGTCGCGATCGAGCAGGCCGGGGTGTTGCGGTGTCGGGACGGCTTCCGGGTTGTCCAGTGACCGGTCCCAGCCGCCCAGCACGGACTTCGGGCCCGCGCCGTAGGCGGTGGTGAGCAGCGAGGAGTCGGCGGCGGGGTAGGCGGCCGCGGCCGTGGTGACGGCGAGGCTGTCGAGGTTGACGTTGCCCGAGTCGCCGGACTTCCGGTCGATGCGGACGGAGTTCGTCCCGGCGTTGAGCGGGACCGTCACCGACGCCGTCGCCCAGGTGTTCCAGGAAGACGTCGGCGGCAGGCTGAACTTCGGGCCGGGGGCGCCGTTGACCGTGGTGGACAGGGTGCGCGTGGTGGTCTGGCCGTCGCCGCCCTGGGCGTTCGCGTAGCGGACCGTCAGCTTGTACTGCCCGGCCGACGGCACGGCGGAGACGTCCTGACTGAGCGACGCGCCGGTGGACTCGAACCCGGCGAGGAACCCCGAGCCGGTGTTGCCGGTGTGGTCGTAGGCGGTGGACGCCGAGCCGCCCGGGATGCCGTTCTCGGCCTCGCACGCCATGCCGAAGGCGCAGTAGGACGGGAACAGCGGGGCGGCGGTGACGTTCGTCGTCGTGAGCTGGACGGAGGTGTTGTCCCGGGTGAACGGGCCGCTGCCCTGCCGGTACCGCAGCGTGAGGCTCGCGGTCCGGATCTCGCGGTACCCGCCGCTGACCGTGGTCGTGTAGCTGGGCGCGGGGATGGACCGGTTGACGGCGGTGAAGGTGGCCTGGTCCTGGAAGTGGTCGTCACCGGCGTACTCGAGCCGGATCAGCGTCGGCGTCAGCACATCGAACCGCGCGTGGCCGTCCAGGACGACGGCTTGGTCCGCGAGCCGGGTCGCCGGGGCCTGCGCGGCCGCGGTGCCCGCGACCGTGACCAGGCTCGTCAGGACCGCCACCACGGTGTGGATCGTCTTCATCGACACGCGCACTCCCTTGTCCACGCTTCGAACCGGCGATTCCGCACACCCACTGTCAACGTTGTCCACAAGACAAGTCAGCCGCCGAATGCCGCATCCTCCCGACGAGCGGGAACCGCCTGCGGTGCGTCCTCGCGAACCGCGTGCAGACCCGTCAGCGGGCCGTCGATCTGCATGAGCCGGCCCATCGTCAGCGGTCCGAGGTCCACCGGCGCGAAGCCGAATTCCTCCACCACCGCCCGGAAACCGGACTTCGCGTCCGCGTCGTCACCGGCGTAGAAGAGGATCCGCCGGCCCGCCGGAGTGACCGGGTCGGCCGCGATGACCGGGCCGAAGAGGTTGTCGAACGCCTTGATCACGTGGGCGTCCGGCACCAGGGACGCGACCAGCTCGCTGCCGCCGACGTCCAGTAGCTCGGGGACGGCGGCGGGTGGCGCTTCCGCCCACTGGTTGGTCGCGTCGATCAGCACGCGGCCCGGCCGCGACGGCAGCGCGCGCAGAGCATCGCGGATCCGGTTCCACCGCACGGCCAGGACGACGAAATCGGCGTCGCCCGCTTCCTCGACGGTGCCGGCCGAGGCGCCCCGGCCGAGCCGTTCGACCAGCTCGGTGAGGCTGTCCGGCCCCCGGCTGTTGCTGAAGACCACTTCGTGGCCGGCCTTGAGCGGGTGACTGGCGATGGCCTGGGACAGCGTCCCGGCCCCGATCATCCCGAACTTCATCCGGCCTCCCTGACCATTTGGTTAACGTGTTAACCCGAAGCTACGCCGCAATTTGTTAACGTGTCAACCAAATGGGTACAGTGGCGGTCATGACCGAGGTGCGGTGGCTGGACGACCGGGAAGAGCGGGCCTGGCGCAGCCTGATGGCGATGCAGGAGGGCCTGGCGGAGTTCATCGACCGCCGGCTCCGGCACCGGTGCGGTCTGTCCCAGGGCGACTACCAGGTGCTGGCCCACCTGTCGGAGGCGGCGGATCCGCTGCGGGCGTTCGAGCTCGGCCGGTTGCTGCGCTGGGAGAAGAGCCGCTTGTCCCAGCACCTGACCCGCATGGAGAAACGCGGCCTGGTGCGGCGCGAACAGTGCGACACCGATCAGCGGGGTTCGGTCATCGCCATCACCGTCAAGGGCATCGAGCTGATCGAGGCGGCGGCACCCCAGCACGTCGCGGACATCCGCGAGGTGGTCGTCGACCACCTGACGGCGGCCGAGCTCGAAGCGCTCACGGCGATCAGCGACAAGGTCCGCAAACGCCTGGCGGCGCAGGACCCGCAGCGCTGAGGCCGTACGGAAACCCTTTCGCTGCCGTACGGAATGATGGTCCGGTGCTGGTTCAGGTGGAGCGGCTCTCCCGGACTCCCGACGATGTCACGCTGGTCACCCTGCGGACCCCGATCGGGACCGTGTCGGCCTGCTGGGCCGGAAACCTGGAGGCGGCAGCGGGCGAACACCACGTCGAGTGGGAACTGGACGAGGAGTTCCGGTGGGGATCCAACTGCTTGCCGGTCGCCGTGGAGGAACCGTGCCTGCGCCAGGACGAACACGCAGTCTTCTGCCGAGGGCGGCTCGGTCTCACCGGAATCGAGGCGGCGCAGCCGTTCGCGCACCTGGAGCTGGCTGACGCGGTGATCGACCTCGGCCACGTCGACGCCCTGCCGCCGGGGATGGCCGGTGCATGGGTCGAGGTCCACCTCGGACCCGAGAAGATCACGATCTATCCCTATCAGCTATGACCTGCCGGCCAGTGTCGTCCCGAGTTGGCCGCGTCGGCCAGTGACGGCACGTCGAGCTGGTAGTCGCCCGCCAGGTAGACGGGGCCGAGGTTCTCGCGCAGTGTCGCGAGCGAGGCCCTCTCGCCGGGCGCCCGGAACGGCACGACCCGTGGGTGCCGGTGGGCTTGCGCGTCTCCCCGCGACGCAGGGCGGCGGCGTGGTCGGACACCGCCTGGAACGACAGCTTTCATTGACCATGGTGAGCGGCTCGGCTTCAGTCGAGAGCCGCGAGAGTGTCCCGGACGGTGTCGGCGTCGGGGACGTCAAGATCGACAAAAAGTGCCAGCGCCTGCCGCAGGTTGCGTCGTGCTTGCGGGAGATCACCGACGGCGAGATCGTACTGGGCGGCGCCATGGCAGGCTTGGGCCTGCTCGTAGGGGTCACTGAGTTCGGTGGCCAGAGCGAGGGCGGCCCGATGGTGGATTCGCGCTTGGTCCAAGAATCCACTCGCCAGGGAGGTTTCGCCGAGATTGTTGAGCATTTGCGGTTCGGTGACGCGGTCACCGATCTCGCGAGCCGCCGCGAGGGCCTGCCGGTGGTGCGCGGCCGCCCGCCCGTAGTGCCCCTGCCGGCAAAGCACGACGCCGAGGTTGTTCGTGGCCACGGTTTCACCCGCCACGAAGCCGATCTCGCGGAACACGACGAGTGCCTGCTCGAGATGCTCAGCGGCCGGCCCGTATCGACTTCGTCGAATATCGACCACACCCAAGTTGTTCAACGCCAACGCCTCTCCCGCCCGGTCGCCGATGTCACGGGAGATGGCGATCGACCGCTGGTGCTGCTCGATCGCCAGTTCGTGACGACCCTGTAGCCGGTGAACCACACCGCAGTTGTTCATCGCGAAGGCTTCCACCACTCGGTCGCCGATGCGCCGGCCGATCTCCGCCGCGCGTCGGTAACAGTCGATGGCCTGGGCATACTGGCCGTGCTGCGAGCGGACGAGGCCGAGATAGTTCACCGTGGTGGCTTCGGCTGCTTTGTTGTCGTTGCCGCGGGCCAGCACCAGCGCGCGCCGGTAGCCCTCCGTCGCGAGCCGGTGGTTGCCTTGGCGCCAGTGCACCAGGCCGAGATAATTCAGGGCGAGGGCTTCGCCGGTGGGATTGCCGATTTCTCGGGAAATCTTGATCGCGTACTCATGATGGTGGATGGCCTGCTCGTAGTGACCTTGTTGCCAGTGGCCGATGCCGACGTAGATCAGTGCGTAGACTTCGGTGGCGTGAGCGCCGGCATCCCGCGCCGCACGCAGAGCGTGGCCGTAGCTGGTCAACGAGTCAGCGTAGTTTTCCCCGAGTTCGGCACAACGGAAGAGCCGGGCGATGTCGGCGTACGAACGACGTGCGGCCGCGTGGGCGATTATCGCGCTGAGGTTGACCATTTCCGCGGTGAGCCAGGCGTCGGCGGTCGCGAGGTCGACGACCGGTGACGCAACGGGCTGGGGAACATCAGACCAGTACTGGTCTTCCGGATGGTGGAGGAAGCGCATCGCGGAAGCGGTCGTCTGCAGGTAGTGGTCGAACAGGCGGGTCGTCGCACTCGACTGGTCATCTTCCGGATCGTGAGTCGCGGTGAGGCTCGCGGCATAGGCACGCAAAAGATCGTGACACGTGTAACGGCCGGGGGCGTGCTGCATCAGCAGATGCGTCTGGACCAGCTCATCGAGGGTTTCCCGGGTCCGGGCCGGGTCCCGGTCGGCGAGCCGGGCGGCGGAGGACAGGGCGAGATGGGGACCTGGATGCAGCCCGAAAAGCCGGAACATCCGGCCGGCCTCGGCACTGAGGTGGTCGTAGGAACAGGAGAACACGGCACGGATGTTCGTCGCGGCGTCGCCGGTGTCCAAGCCCGCCAGCCGAGTGGACGCGTCGGAAAGTTCTTTGGCGAGCACCCTCAACGCGAAGCTCGGGTAGGCGGTGGCTCGCGCCGCCACGATCGCCAGCGCGAGCGGCAACCGGGCGCACCGCTCGATCAGTTCGGTGACGGTGTCCGGATCGGCGGCCACCCGGTCGTGGCCGAGGTGCCGGATCAGCAGTGCCCGCGCGTCCTCGGCGGTGAGCACGTCCAGCGTGAGGGGACGAGCTCCTTCCTGAGCGGACAGGCCGGCGAGCTGATTTCGGCTGGTGACCACCACCAGGCATCCCGGGCCGGCTGGCAGCAACGGCCGTACGTGCTCGACGTCACGGGCGTTGTCCAGCACGACCAGCAGACGTCGATCGGCCGTGAGGCTGCGGTACAACGCCGCTTGCGCGTCCACGGTGGCGGGAATCTGCTCGGGGTGCACACCGAGGGCGTGCAGGAACCCGCGCAGGGTCTCGCCGGGCAGCGCCGGCGTACCGGTGGGATCGAAACCCCGCAGATTCACGTAAAGCTGCCCGTCCGGGAACCGCTCGGCGACGTGGTGCGCCCAGTGCAGCGCCAACGCGGTCTTGCCGACCCCCGCTGTGCCGTTGATCGCGGTGATCACGACCGTGGCCACGCCGTCTTGCGAGGATTTGTCGACCAAGGTCTCCAGTTCGGCCAGTTCGTTCGCGCGCCCCGCGAAACGGGGCGTACGGGCGGGTAGCTGCCGGGGTACCGGTGGCCGCACGGGCGCCGGGACCGGGATCGATGCGCTCTTCCCGCTCGACAACGGTTCGCCGCGGAGAATCGCGGCGTTCAACGCGCGCAGTTCCGGGCCGGGGTCGCTCCCCAGTTCGTCTCCCAGCCGGCTCCGGGTGAGGGAATACCGGTCCAAGGCCTCGGAGTCCCGGCCCGCGGCCACGAGGGCGCGCATTAGTATCGCGGTCAGTGGTTCGGTCAGCGGGTGTTCGATCAGCAGCTTCCGAACCGGCCCGATCACCTTGTCGTGGTGGCCGAGCCGTAGCTCGGCTCGTGCCCAGGCAACGGTGGCATCCAGCCGTTGCTGGTTCCAGTCCTCGCGCATCCGGGCGGCCCATTCGCCGGGCAGGTCGGCCAGCGGAGGCCCCCGCCACAGGCCAAGGGCCTCGTCGAGCAGGTCGGCCTGCTCGGCGACCGGACAGCCGGGGTGACGGGCGGCGGTGGTCAACCGGTGAAACCGGTGCAGGTCGACGCTGTCCGGGTCGATGTCCAACGCGTATCCGCCCGCTTGGCGCACCGGCTCTCCCCGCGGGACCGTTTCGGCCTGGCTCAGGGCACTTCGCAGCCGAGAGACGTGGGCGTACAGCGCCGGCCTGGCCGCGGCCGGGGGCGCCTGGTCCCAGATCCGATTGATGAGCGTCTGCAACATCACCGGACGGCCGGCGTCCACGGCCAGCGCCGCCAGGACGGTCCGTTGTTGCGGTGTGCCGAGGTCCGGCAGCCGCTTGTCGCGGTCCCAGACCTCGACGACTCCCAGCAGCCGGATTTCCACGACCTCACCACCACCGCCGACGCGCCTTGCCGGACCGGACACCGGCAGCCACCGAGGATCCCCCAGGCTGCGAGTCATTATCCGGCGAGCACAGCCGACCTGTCCATCGCCGATTTCATTTTTCCTGTCTCCATGGACGGCTCAAACGGACGGATCTCCTAGTAGAGCATCCATGCCGCGATCAGGCCATTGCTGAAGTTGATGTTGAGAATCAGTTCTCCCGCCGAAATCCCTGCCCCGTTCGCGACGTTGACCGGGTCGTACACGCTTCCGTAGTTACCCATCCAATGCCACTGCTTGACCCCCGAACTCTCGGCGGCGAGGCGCTTCTGGATTTCGACCCCTTCCGCCGCGGAGAGGACTCGGGTAGGGGCGATGTCGCCATAGTTCTGATTGTTCATGCAGGTCCTCCTGGTTCAATGGCCGCGCTGATCCAGTCTCGGCCGGCCGAATCGTGCCGATATTCGTCACGTGCACCCACCTCTTCGGGTCGGCTGCTTCACCGTCGCGCCCCACCCTGGTTCCGAACCTTGCGCCAACCTTGCAAGCGGGCCCGCGCTGCCTGGCTGGATGGAGGTCAGTCGGAGCTTGGAGAATCCCGTTCGGTCGAGCCGAGGGACGGGCAAGTGAAGGTGCGGTGCGCTTACGCGGTCAGATTGTTGACGGTGAGTGCGGCGATCTTTTTCGCGGCGCCACAGGGGTCGTGCTGCCAAGGGCCGGCTTCGGACTCGTCAGCGGTGGCGGCGTTGATGTAGACGAGGGTGGTGTCGTCGGCGGCGAGTGCGAGAGTGCAACCGAGCGGGCCCTCGGCCTGCTTGCTGGGGACGTTCTCCTCGATGGCGACGATGACCGCTGGGTAGATGGTCTCGACAGTGATCGGCTCCCAGTGATTGCCGGTGTCGTGGCCCAAGGCATGCTCCTGGAACAGGATGCGCAGGCTGTCACCTCGGTTCGAGGTGCTGACACTGGCGACGGTACCGAACCTGGTGACGCATCGGTTCCCGTCGCGGCTGCGTTCACCGCCGGCGAAGCCGATGGCGGTGAGTTGCTCGACGGTGACCGCGGCGCACGGATCGGTACGGAACCGCCCGGCGCCGCTCATCCCGACCCCGGGGATCGGCGGAACCGACACCGACGGCTCTGCCGGGGCCGGTGACCCACCGGGCGAGCAGCCGGCACCCAGCCCCAGACCCAGCACGGCGACGACAACGCAGAGAGTTCGGCGATCGATCATGGGTGAGTGGCTCCAGGCTTGACCCGCCAGCGACCCGGGTCGTCGATGACCTCGTTGCTGTCCCCGACGTCGGGCAGCGTGGCGAAGTTGGCTTCGATCGTGGTCAGCTGGATGCGGTTGCCGAGCAACCTGCCGATGTTGGTCATCAGCCCGCCGAGCAAGGCCAGGCAGTCGTTCCAGAATGTCGCGAACGCCGAGTTGATCGCGTCGGCGACGTCTCTGAAACCGATGACGGCCAGCGGTGGCAGCGCAGCCGACTCCGCAACGGCGATGCCGATTTTCCCACCGAGCTGGGCGAGGTTGATCGCGCATTTGCCGATGGTCATGAGCAGGTTCTTGTAGGTGTCGATGATCGTCTCGGCAATCGAAGACATGGTGCTGGTCAGGCTGATCATCGAGTTCTGGTTCTGGCCCAGCGCAGTCACGGCCTTGCCGGCGTAGGCGTTGAACTGGTCGGCGGCGTCGCCGTGCCAGGCTTTCGCCAGAGTCAGCTGGGCGGCGTTGAGCTGTTCAGCCGCTTTGGTCAGGGCCGTCTCGGTGGCGAACGTGTCGGCGAGGTGGAGGACCTTGCCGATGTCGCCGGCGATGAAGACGCGAAGCTTGTCCAGCAAGGTGATGATGCCGTGCGCACCGATGAATTCGGCCCAGAAGCGGATCTTCGCGTCGGCGTCGGCGGGGTAGGGCATCTCAGCCTGCGACGGTGTGACCGGTGTCGGAGGGGCGGCCGACCATGACGGGGGAAAGGCGCTCATGGGAGGCCTCCTTCGAGCTTCTTGAGCCGCTCGTGCTCGGCGGCGTCCTGCTGTTCGTAGTAAGAGGCAGCGGTCTGCAGAGCGTGGGCCAGCTGCTGCAGTGTCTCCGCGTTCTTGGTCGAGATCCCGCGGATGGTCTCGATGGCCCGGTTGTACTGCTCGACCGTTCCCGCGCCGTTTCTGTTGGGCATGATCGTCGTCAGCGTCCCGGGCAGTCCCAGATCGAACTCGCCGAGCAGCGTTCCGGCCAGGTCCTGCTGAGCGAACGTGACGACGAGCTCGGCGGCGGTGGTGACGTCGTCGGCGGCTTTGCGCAGGGATTCGGGGTAGACGCGGTAGCCGTGGCCGGTGATGTCGTTGGGGTCGAAGGTCATGCCAGCCCCGTTTCGGTGACCGCCGTGGCGATGGTGTCGCCACGGCGCTGATCGGCTCGTTGTTCGGCGTCCCGGATTCCTTGCAGTACGGTGCGGGACAGCGCGTCGGCGGAGTATTGGTGCATCTCGGTGATGTCGAGGGTCGCCGCGGTCAGTTCGCCGGCCCCGGACACGGTCACCGTGCCCAGTTCGCCCGGCAGCCGCCATTCCAGCGGCGCGTGTTCGGCACCGCGAGCGGTTTGCGTCACGGCGGCCACAGTGGCGTCGATTTCCCGCGCCAGGTTGTACAACTCGTCCTGGTAGTTCACCAGCGTCCCCGTTCCTCGTCCTCGCCGCTGTCGTCGCCGAGGAAGTCGAGGTTCTCGAAGTTCTCCTCTTCGGCTTCGTCGGTGTGGGGACGTGCGCGCGCCGGCGGGGAGCTCGGCGGGAGGGGGTCTGGTTGCGTGCGTTGGTCGTGGGTGGCGCCGCTCCAGCGGTCGCTGCCGACGCTGTGCGGTGGCGGGACTGGGGATGGCTGCCATACCTGGTCTTTGTCCAGGACCGCGCGGATCTTCGCGGTGGCCAGGGTGCTGGCTTGCCGGCGTGCGGCCGCCACGGCCTCGACCACGTCGGGTCCGATGGTGTGCGGATGGGCGCCGCGCATCGCTGCCGCGCTGATCTTCAGGTCCATGAGCCGTCCGTGGCCGCTGACGGCGGCGGTCACCGCGCCGTCGCGCGACTGGCCGGTGAACTGGACCCGGTCGAGTTCCTCGTCCAGTTCTGCGGCTTGTTGCCGCATCACGTCCGCGTTGAACACCACGTCGGTGTCGCCTCCCCACGTTCCCGACACGCACTCTCCGGGGTCGATACCTGCGATCATCACTGGTGGTCGCAGGTCGGTCACCCCACGCGGGTCAGCGTAGCTGATCGAGGGGCGGGCGATCCCGCTGTTTGAGGCCACTCTCACCGACAGCGTGCAGGTTTGGGACCCGACCACCCGAACAACCAGGTCTGTCCGCTCGAACATCGAGAGGGCCTCATATCCAGCCCTTCGAGGGCGCAGCAGAGGAGGCGCCGGAAATGTGACAAGCTTGCACCGCAGGCCCTTGCCACCCACGGGCAATCGGCGCCGGGATCGCGCGTTGCGATCGATCGACAGCGAGGCAGGCGATGAGCGAAGGCGAATCGGCGAGGCCGAACGGAAAGTACTCCGTCGGCACTTTCGTTCTCTTTCTCGTCATCTCGTTCGCAGGTGTCACCTTGATCCACCAGGAGGCACTCCGGACGTGGTGGCCGCTCGTGGCCGGTGCGCTGGCCGCCATCGTCGGGCTGGCGTGCCGGCGGCTTCTCGGCGGTCGGAGCGGCGGCTGAGCCTGCCGATCAATGCTCTTCGTGGCCGAGCCGTTCGGCGAGGAAGTCCAGGATCTCGTCCCTGGCGCGCAGCGTGGGGTGTCCGTGCTGGTCGATGAGGTGGGCCGTGACGACGCTGTGAGGGCAGCCGACGACGTCACGGAAGAACGGGGGTGGCGCGGGGTTGGCCGTCTCGCCCGGGATGACGCGTCCGTCGAACGCGTCGCCCAGGAGCGCCCGGTAGGCGGCGAACCGCCGGCCGGTGCACCACCGGTCGTTGTCGAAACGGTAGGCGAGGACCTTCAGTCCGTCACGCTCGACGCGCTCGCGCACCGTGGCCGCGTCCTCGTCGCTGATCTCCAGCCCGGCGGGGTCGTCCAGTGGCAGCGAAGGATGGTTGACCACCGGCGCGATGACCGCCGGTTCGAGTGTCATGGTGAGCGCGAAGTTGCCGGTGAAGCACAGCCCGATCGCGCCCACACCGGGCCCGCCGCACTCGGCCATCGCGGTCCTGGCCAACCCTCGAAGCCAGACCGTGATCGGGCTGGTGCCGCCACCGGCGAACGCCCGGAACTCCGCGCTGACGCAAGCACGGCGGACGACCTTCTCCCCGTCGGCGACGGTGGGGAAGGCGCCGTCGACGCCGAACAGCGACGGCAGGTAGACCGTGAATCCCGCGTCTCGAATCCAGCGCGCCAATCGGACGACGTCCGGGCTGATGCCGGGCATCTCCGGCATCAGCACGACGGCCGGCCCGGACCCGCCGACGTAGACGGTCTTGCCGACGCCCTCGATGTCGACCAGCCGCTTCGAGAAGTCCGTGAGAGCGTCGTCCGGCCGCGGTTCAGTGATCGCCATAGCGGCATCGTCGGGCCGGCGTGGCTGGTACGGCCAGTGGCGAGATCGCCACATGTCCGGGTAATCTCGCCACCGTGGTGGCTCCGCTTCGCGTCGGTGTGCTCGCCTATCCAGGCTGCTTCGCGTCGGAAGTCTTCGGAGTTCCCGACCTTCTCACGATGGCCTCGCACATCGCCGCGCCCACCGGGAATCCGCTGTACGACGTGTCGATCCTGTCGCCGCGGCGGCGCGTGGTCGCCGCCGGCGGGGCGGTGATCACGGTCGTGCCCGTGCGGCAGGTCGACGTTCTCGTCGTACCCGGGTTCGAGCTGCACCCCGGACTCGACCTGGACGCGACCCTCACGTCGCTCAGGCCGGAGATCGAAACCATCAGATCCAGTGCGCAATCGGGAGTCGCGCTGGTTTCGATCTGTGTCGGCGCGTTTCTGCTGGCGGATGCCGGCCTGCTCGACGGGCGGGAGTCGACGACCTCGTGGCTGTTCGCCCACCGGCTGGCAGACCGGTGTCCCGGCACCGACGTCAGACCGGAGAAACTCGTGGTCACCGACCGTGGGGTGACGACGACCGGCGCGTTCAGCGCGATGTACGACTTCGCCCTCGGCCTCATCCGCGAGCACAACGGCAGCCGCGTCGCCCGCGCCACCGCGCGTGTTGCGCTCGTCGACGACGCGAGGTCCAGCCAGGCTCCGTACGTCGACAGGGAACTGTTGCCGGCCACCGGAAGCCAGTTTTCGCAAGGCGTCAAACGCTGGCTGGACCAGAACATGCGCGAGCGCTACGACCTCGGGCTGCTCTCCGCGACGTTCCACGTCAGCACGCGAACGCTCCTGCGGCGGTTCCGCGCCGAGACCGGCCAGACCCCGCTCGGATACCTGCAGGCGGAACGGGTGCGCAAGGCGAAACACCTGCTCGAGACCACCGAGCGGACAGTCGCCGGCATCGCCGCCGATGTCGGCTATCGCGACCCGGGCGCGTTCAGCGCCATCTTCACTCGCCTGGCGGGGAAACGGCCGCAGGACTACCGCGCGACATTCAAGGCGCACGCCGAACCGTCTACTCCGTGAACATGGTCAGCGACCGAACTCGGTCGAAGCGCCGGGCAGCCAGGTCTTCGTGGCGGATCAGGAAGCGGCCGACGTGGACCTGGTCCGCCAACTGGAACTGGGCCAGCGGTATCCACTCGCTCATCAGCCGGGTCGTCTCCTCCTCCACGAGCCGGTCGCGGTCCGGCACGTCGTGCGCGATCGAGTCCTCCGCCATGCCGTACTCGGCGTTTTCGCCGATGCCCAACTCCATCGAATAGCCGCCGAGGTAGAGGTCGGCGCCCGTGGTCACCTGCGGCCAGAGCTCGGTGAACAAGGTGCGGAGATCTTCGAGGTGGGCGGTGTCGCCCACCTGCAGCTGGACGACGTCCGACTCGAACTCGAGGTTCCCCGGTTCGTCGAACCAGCCCGGCATCTCCGGCTGGACCAGAGCGACGAGGTCGGACCGCGGCCGGAGGAAACCCGATTCGAACCAGTCGTCGTCGTGAGGCGGTGGCTGTTCGATCTGTTCGGTGGCGGTGCCGGCCGGAATGTGGACGACCCGTGCGAACTCGTGCTCGTCGTGCGCGTGCAGAGCGTGCTCGTGCGCCAAGAAGAACAGCAGCGACCCGTCCGCCGGGAGCTGGAGGCCGTCGGCCCGTGGCAGCTTCGCGCAGTCGAGCGAGGCGATGAACGGAAGCGGCAACCGGCCCAGGCCGTTGATGTCGGCGTACGGCCATTCCGCGCCGGCCGGCAGGCGGGGCAGCCCGCCGTTCTGTCCGGCCACGCCACCGTGCCGCTCGGCCGACCCGATGCCGTACCGGTTGGCGTTGCACACCCAGATCGCCACACGGAGAAAGCGGCCGATCCGGTCGGCCGCTCCGGCCGGGATGCCGCGCTCGATCGCCGTACTCCGAAGCTGTTCGAGATGGTTCATGGCCGAGCACTCTCGCACATCCGCCGGTGATCGTCCGATCTGAGCCCGGCGATCGTCGTAGTGGTTCATCAATCGGTTCTGTTCATGAGAGCGATGGCGCATCGACGCGAAAGCATGTGCGATGAGTTCTTCCCCGGCTGTGTCGTCGCATTGCGGTCACGGGTGCGGGGAAAGCGGACAGGTCGGGCAGGTGAAATAAACCCGATTGCCGGCAGAAGCCGTCGACGCGATCATGGGCCGGTGTCTGTGGACGTGCGGCTGGAAGAGGTGAAGTCCGGGCTTCGCGGTGCGTTCACCTGGCGGGGCGATAGCACGGATCAGCATCGCTATGCCGACGTCACAGGTTGGTGGCGCCGGCCCGATCTGCTCAAGTGTCTTGGTCCCGCACTGGCGCAGCTGTTCGCGGGCGAGCGCCCCACGGTCGTCCTTGGACCGGAATCTCGTGGCTGTCTCTTGGGGCCGTTGGTCGCTCTGGTCTTCGACGTCGGGTTCGTTGAGGTTCGCAAGGACCGCGTGGGGTCGAGCGATAGTGATGTCTGGTTGCAGCGAACAACACCACCGGACTATCGAGACCGTCACCTCACTCTCGGTTTCCGCAAAAGCCTGATCAACAGTGGCGATCGAGTGTTGTTCGTCGACGACTGGACAGAGACCGGCGGGCAGGCCAGTGGCGCCCACATGTTGATCCAGGATGCCGGGGGCTTCCTGGCTCGGTGTTGCGACGGTGGTTGACGCGCTGAGCAGCAACCAGGTCCGACGGCAATTGAACGTACGGTCACTGCTGCATGTCCGAGAGCTCTGACCTCTTCGGTGGCTGAGCCGTTGCCGTCGCCTCGGTCGTATCAACTGCCGACCAGCGGCATGAGGGTGTGTTTCAGGGCTAATCGCCAGTTCTGAGCCTGGGTCGGACGGAAAAGACCATTCGACCGTCAGCGACTGTCATGGTGTACGTCGTCTCCGGCGGTCCGGGTTCCGCCGATCAATTCGACGCCGTAGATCTCGCCGTCGGGTTCGGTCATCACCTCGTACCGGAAGGTTTGCAGCAGCTCGGTCAAGGACTGCACCGTGCTCGCCCCGGGTCCACCCGCTCTTCAGATCGTCGCACTGGTTCAACGCACATATCGCGCTCAGTGCTCGCTCGTCGCCATGAGCGGATGTCGGCGACGTCCGCTCGATGGCCAGCCCCACCCGAGGGGCGCGGTGATCGGTACTGTCTGCCGGTGGGGTTCACCGAGCGGGCGCGCAGGGTGCGTGACGGGCGGCTGGCGTATGGCCGGCGGGTCGCCGCGCTGTGTTCGTGTGTGGGCCTATACCACCCGATCGGCCATCGAGCGACGTTGAGCTTCCTCGGTGAGCTGGCGGGGCCGTATCAGCAGCACGAGCCGGCTCTGCTGCGGGCGCTCGAGGCGTTGGAGGCCAGTCGCGCGGTGTGGCGCGAGGAGGTCGCTTCCTACGTCGGCGCACGGGTGAGGCAGAAGCGGCTCGGCCGGCGGGTGCCCTCGCCCGGGGATCCGCCGCCGAGCAGGATGGGTGGCCATTGGTACGCCTCGACCCCGGACGTGTCGCGCCGCGCTGCGCTGCACGCGCTCAAACTGTGGGAGCGGGGTCAGCAGGCGGACCACGAGGTGCGGTCCGTCGTGCGGTGCTGCATCGCCACCGGCGGGCGGTTGACGGACGAGCAGCTGGACGTCGTTTCGCGCCGACGTGTGTCGGATGAGACCGAGGAGGCTCGCTGGGCGATCACGCTCGTCGCGTCCGCCAGCGGTGCGGTCCGCGCGTGACTCGCCGGTGGGCGTCGGCGAGCGGTGCGTCGAAGTTCGGATGGTCATGCAACGCCAGGGGCGGTGAGACGTCCTGGTGATCGTGAGACTGATCCGTATCGCCGGGCTCGGCCTGGGTGTCCTGGTCCTGGCCGCGTGCAGCGGGCAGACCGCCGGAACCGCGTATCCGGCCGGAGCTGCCGGAGCGACCGCGACGACGACATCGCCCGGAGCACCGGCCGCGACGGTGGCGTTCGCTCCCGCGGATCAGCTGAACCCGAAGGACCCGATCGTCGTCAAGGCCTCGGGCGGCACACTGCAGGCGGTCACGGTCACGAACCCGCAGACCGGCAACGCCGTCCAGGGCGGTCTCTCACCGGACAAGACGACCTGGACCAGCACGGACCACCTCCGGTACGCGGCCACGTACCAGGTGGTCGCCACCGCGGTGAACCAGGCGGGTGCGGCGACCGAGCAGCGCGGGGAAGTGCACACGCTGAAGCCGGCCGGGGTCGCCACGCCGGCACTCTTCCAACCGGCGTCGGGTGATTTCGGCGTCGGCCTGATCATCGGCCTGAAGTTCGACCACGACATCACCGACAAGGCCGCAGCCGAGAAGTCCTTCAAGGTGACCTCCGCACCCGCCCAGGAGGGCGGCTGGTACTGGGTGGGCAAGCGCGAGGTGCACTTCCGGCCCAAGGACTACTGGAAGGCCGGCTCGACGGTGAAGCTCGAGACCACGACCTTCGGTACGCCGATCGGCGGCGGGGTGTACGGCGGCCAGGACGTCTCGGCCACCTACAAAGTGCATGACTCGTGGGTCGCCAAGGCTGACGGCAAGACGCACCAGATCCAGGCGTTCCACAACGGGCAGCTGGTGAAGACCGCGCCGACCAGCATGGGCAAGACCGCCGACACCCCGCCGCGAGGCGCGACGCCGACCTTCACCGGCACCCACACGGTGCTGGGGAAGGAGGAGCACAAGATCATGGACTCCTGCAGCTACGGCGTGTGCGAGGGCGACCCCGGCTACTACAGCGCGCCGGAGAACTGGAACGTCCGGATCTCCAACGACGGCGAATACCTGCACGAGAACCTGAAGACGGTCGGCGTGCAGGGCAGTGCCAACGTCTCGAACGGCTGCCTCAACATGAACACCGAGAACGCCAAGTGGTTCTTCGACAACTTCAACGTCGGCGACGTCGTCGAGGTCACCAACTCGGGCGGCCCGCAACTGGCGATCAACAACGGTCACGGCGACTGGGCCATCAGCTGGAGTGCTTGGAAGGCCGGCAGCGCCTTGCGCGGCTGAGTTCCGCCTGCAGCGCGTTTCCCGGTCTGTCGAACGCAACGAGCCTGTGCGCGCCGGATCACCCGGCAGCCCCGATCTTGTCCAGCTGGGCCACGTCGTCCTCCGAGAGGCGGACTCCGGCGCCCGCGATGTTCTGGGTCAGGTGCGCCACCGACGAGGTGCCGGGGATGAGCAGGATGTTCGGCGACCGCCGCAGCAGCCAGGCCAGTGCGACCGACATCGGTGTCGTGCCCAGCCGGGTGGCCACGGCCGACAGCGCCGACGACTGCAGCGGGCTGAACCCGCCGAGGGGGAAGAAGGGTACGTAGGCGATGCCCTGGCCGGCGAGTTCGTCGATCAGCCGGTCGTCGTGCCGGTGGGCGAGGTTGTACATGTTCTGCACGCACACGATCGGCGCGATCGCCTGGGCTTCGGCGACCTGTTCGGGGGTGGCGTTGGAGACGCCGAGGTGCCGGATCAGGCCCTGCTGCCGGAGCTCGACCAGGGTGCCGAACGCCTCGGCGAGGGAGCCGGGCTGCGGTCCCGTGGCGTCGCCGAGGCGGAGGTTGACCACGTCGAGCCGTTCGAGGCGGAGGGTTTCCAGGTTGTCGTGGACCGCCCGGCGCAGGTCCGCGGGCCGCCGGGCCGGGGGCCAGCCGCCGTGCTCGTCGCGGTGCGCGCCGACCTTGGTCACGATGTGCAGCGATGCGGGGTAGGGGTGCAGTGCCTCGCGGATCAGTTCGTTGGTGACGCGCGGGCCGTAGGCGTCCGCGGTGTCGATGTGGGTGATGCCGAGGTCGACGGCCTCGCGCAGGACGGCGAGCGCGCCGTCGCGGTCGGCGGGCGGCCCCATGACCCCGGGGCCGGCCAGCTGCATGGCGCCGTAACCGAATCGGGTGACGGTCAGCTCGCCCAGCGACCACGTGCCGCCGGGCAGGAAAACGGTGTTCGTGCTCATGCCGTCGATCTTGGTGCGCGGCCGGGCGCGGCGGCCAACACCGATCCGGTGGACTGTGATACCGGGGAGGTATCACAGCGAGGTACGCTGTGGTGTGGACACCTTGGAGACCCGGGAGCTGCGGTACTTCATCGCCGTCGCCGAAGAACTGCACTTCGGCCGGGCCGCCGAGCGGCTCGGCATGGCCCAGCCGCCGTTGTCCCGGGCCATCCAGCAGCTCGAGCGCCGCCTCGGCGTCACCCTGCTGGAGCGCAACCGCCGCGGCGTGTCCCTGACCGGCGCCGGGGAAATCCTGCTGCGAGAGGGCCGCGCGGCTCTCGACGCGACCACCGCCGCCGTCCGCCGCACCCGCCGGGCCGGCGGACCGGGTGGCTCCCACGATCGGCTGGTGCTGGCGGTGAAGGCCGGCGCGTTCCACGAGCTGCTGAACAAGCTGCTCGACGCCTACACGGCCGAGCCCGGCGCCGCCGCGATCGAGGTCCTGCCGAGCGGCATGTGCGAGCAGGAAGGGATGCTGCGCGACGGCCGCGCCGACGTGGCGCTGATGCACACGCCGTTCAACTCCCTGGCCGGGTTCGACAGCGTCGAACTGATGACGGAGGCACAGGTGGCGGTCCTGCCCGCGAGGCACCCCCTGGCCGCGCGCAAGACGTTGTCCCTGGCCGAGATCTCCGACGTTCCCGGCCTGCCGCTCGCCCGCTGGCCACGCCACGACACCTACCCGCCCGGCCCGGGGCCCGAGGTCCACGACCAGACGCAGCTGGCCCAGCTGATCGCCCTCGGGCGCACCATGACGGTCTTCCCCGAGTCCGCCCGCACGTGGCTGTGGGAAGAGCACGCCGCCGTCCCTCTCAGCGACGCACCACCGGTCACCACCCATATCGTCTGGCCCGCGCACAGCCGCTCACGCGCACTGGCCGGGCTGATCCGGACGGCCTCGCGGCTCTGACCCGCCACGGTGATACCGCCCTGCGCGCAGCCCGTTCAGAGAAGCAGGTCGAACATCCGGAAGACCTGGTCCCATTCGGCGGAGCCGGGGTTCTTCACGCGGGGGTCGATGATCTTGAACGCCTGGGCGAGAGCCACGCTGAGGCCGCCGGCGACGGCCGGGAGCCGGCCCTCGGTCTCTTCGGAGATCGCGACCCCCAACGCGGGACGCGCCAGGAGCTGCTCGAGCAGCGGCACCACTTCCAGGTCCTCGTCCAGCTTGAGGAACTCGTGCATGCGCTCCTGCAGTCCCTTGGTGATCGGCAGGTCCCGCGGTTCGATGACGTCCCGCCCGTTGGCCTTGGCCGTGGCCTTGGCCACCACGAAGAGGTCGTAGACCTTGCGGTCCAGGAACTCGTCGTACCGTTTCAGATCGCTCTTGTCGACGTCCAGGCTCGCGGCCACCCGGAAGAACCGTTCGAACCGCGTCGCACCCATGACCGGCATCAGGCCTCCTGTGAGAGATGTTCGTGGACGAACCGAACGGCTCGAATGGATTTCGCGGACGAGGTCGCGGTGGCGATCCGTCAAGCCAGCTTCGACGCCAGCACATCGAGCTGCGCGACGTCGGGCGGCTTCGCGAACAGCTCGGCGGCCCTCTCGCCGAGCGCTTGGCCGACCTTGCCCTGCAGATGGGCCGTGCGGCCGGCGTCGTCGGGAAAGAAGTCAACGATCGCGTACGTCGTCGGTCCGAGCTTGACGGCGAACCACGGGTAAGTGGCCGGCTCGTCCTCGACCAGCGAGCGACCGGCGTTGAGGAACTCCTCGACGTCGGCCTCCTTGCCCGGCTGCGCCTCCAGCGTCACCAGCAGTCCCACCGTGACGGCCATCGCTACCTCCTGCGGTTCGTTCGATCACTGCGGAGGTCAGCATCGGGCAGTGCGGGCGGGCGGCGCATCAGCCCGCCAGGCCCGACATCGATCGCGGTTGTAGGCCTGGTGGGCCAGGCCTCACGGTGACGGAGGGTTACACCAGGGTCGCCGGGGGCACGTAGTACGGGTTCTCCAGCAGCACTCCGCACATCAGCACCTGCGGGTGCGTCTTCAGCAGGTCGAACACGATGTTCTCGCGGTACCGGGAGACGTCGTACACGCACAGGATCGCCTGTGGGTAACGGCGGGTGAAGTCGTTCAACGCGGCCTCGTACCGGAACAACTCGGGCAGCCCGGGCAGCTGCGGGTGCCACCAACGCGCCTCTGCCCCGAGCCGGACGAACGGGTAGCCCGCGGCCATCGCGGCGGACACGGCCTCGTCCCAGAACTCGATGATCCGGTCCACGGAGAACTCCTCCGGCGACAGCAGCCGGTCTCCCGCCGCCCGGATGTCCAGCTGCGCCGAGTCGACGCGCCCGCCGATGTCGTCGACGTCCTCGCCGAGCCGGTCGAGAAAGCCGTCGACCTCGTCCTCGTGCACGCCGAACAGGCACTTTTCGCCGGCACGCAAGCCTTCGGTCAGGAAGGGCAGGAGGACGCTGTCCCGGTCTTCCTCGCCCACGTGCAGTGCGCAGATGTGCTGCCCCGGCTCGATGACGACGCCAGGGGTGCCGAACTTCCGGGAACCGGTCATGACGGAATCCTCTGTTCGAAATCGGGATCGTAAACGTTTTTCGGCGGTGAGAGGTAATACGGGTTTTCGACGAGCGTCCCGGCCATCCAGACCTTCGGATGTGCCTTGATCATCGGAATGATCAGGTCGCCGCCGAACAGGTCCAGGTCGTAGAAGCACAGCACGACCTGCGGGAACTTTTCCCCCCACGCGGTTATCGCGACCTCTTCGGCGAGGAGCGCGTCGATCAGAGCGGGACTCAGCCGGGGCGCGGCCCAGCTCATGTCTCCGACAATTCGCCCGAACGGATGGTCGCCGGTGCCGAACCTGCGCCGCGACCAGCCGTCCAGCATCGCGAAGAGCTCGTCGGGCGCGAACTCACCGTCCCGGAGGTGGCCGTCGTCCGGCTCGGTCACCACGAGGTCGCCGACGTGGTCCAGCCGTTCGCGGAAGTTCTCCCGCTCACCCTCGGCGCCCAGGTAGAGCACGGCGTCCCCCGCCCGCAGGCCCTCGGTGAGGAAAGGGACCAAGAGGTGGTCCCGCTCGGCTCTCCCCCGGTGGAAGACGCACAGGTGGTCACCTGGCGCCAGCAGGGCCCCGCCGAGGGCCACCTCGCGATCGGTCCGATGCTTCCGGTCCATCGTCACCTCCGGTCACGGCGATCCCCGCAGCACCTGCCACACCCGGGTGGCGAGGTGCAGGTTCAGCCTGCTGTCCACATCGTTGAGGTCGAGCTCCGTGATCTCCCGGATCCGGCCGAGCCGGTAGCGCAGCGTGCTCCGGTGGATCGTCAGCGCGGCCGCGGTGTCGTCGTAACTCCCGCCGCACTCGAGGTACTGCGCGAGCGTCGCCACCAGCTCGGCGTTGCGCTGGGTGTCGTAGTCGAGCAGCTTGCCGAGCCACTCGCGGACGAACTCGACGACGTCGCCGTGGTTCTGCCCGGTGTCGAGGATGCGGTAGATCCCCAGTTGTTCGAAGGTGGTGACACCGTTCGGGGCCTGCGAAGTGCGCCGGATCTCGAGCGCCCGCACCGCTTCCGTGTAGGACTTGGGCAGCCGCCCCGGGGTTTCGCAGCGGCTGCCGATACCGATCGCGCCCCCGGCACCGAGGCTTTCCGACAGCGAGGCGTACAGCGCCGCACCGTCCAGCGGCCCGGCAACCAGCAGCACGATCGCGCCCGAGTGGCGCGAGACGAGCGAGGCGAGCCCGAGCGTCGTCACGGCGCGTCCGGTGGCCTCGGCGACCACGTCCTCGGCGAGGTCGCCGGCCCAGCGCAGCACGACCACGTGGTGCGGACGGCGAAGATCGTGCCCGATCGCCTCGGCGCGGGCGTGCGCGCTGCCGTCGTCGGTTCCGGCGATGAGGTCGTCCACGAGGTCACGGCGCAGGCGCAGCTCGACTTCGGCCAGGCTGCGCTGGTGGGAGAGCTCCAGCGCCAGCACGGTCGAGCCGTACTCGAGGGCGAACACCTGTTCCGCGCCGGCGGTGTGCGCCGGGTCGATGAGGGCGAGCACGCCGAGCACCTCGTGCCGCGGCCGCACCAGGGAGATGAGCCGGTCCTTCACCCGGACCGGCTCGGACAGGGTCGCGGCGTGCCGGAGCAGCTCCTCGCGCCGGTGCACGCCGACCTTCGGGTACGGGTCCGGGCGGCCGGGACCGCCCCACGCGCGCAGGTTGCCGAACCGATCCTCGATCGCTACCGGCAGCGCGGTCAGCTGGTGCAGCGCGTGCGCGATGCCCGGCTCGCCGGCCCTGGAAGCCGGGATGGTGGACAGCACGTCGTGCACCAGCTTCTGCTGCTTGAGCCGCTCCACCGACGCGGACAGCTGATCGTTGAGCTCCCGCAGCGCCACCGACTGCCGCCGCTCCCGCTTGAGCAGCGCGGAGTTCGCCAGCGCCGTGGCGGTCTGCTGGCACAGCGAGTTGAGCAGGAAGACTTCGTCAGGTGAGGGCGGGTGCTCGGCCCGGACCACGAGGTGGCCCGTCAGGCCGCCGAGCCCGCGCAGCGCGTGGCACCAGCGCCAGCGGCCGTCGGCCAGCTCGATCCGCCCGCTCTGCCCACCGAGCTTGCCGACTTCCGCGCCGAGGCCGGGATGAGCCTTCTCCGCACCGTTCTGCGGGGTGACCGTGCCGTCCTCGTCGACGAGGTACGCCGCATCGGTTGTGCAACCACTAAGCGACGCCACCGAGGTCGCGGCGAGCCGCAAAATGTCCGCCGCTTCGCGGCCGTCGGCCATCATCATCGAAATCGCGGAGAGGCCGTAGAGATTCGACAACTGGGCGCGCCACCAGCTGTCCGTTCGGGCTTCCGCGTCCTGTGTGGACGCGTCGTTCTCGGGTGTCATCTCCGGCCTCCCCGACGCGACCTGGTGTTTCGCACCCTACGCGGTCGGCGGCCGTTCTGCCGGGCCGAAAGCCGCGTACCGCGCCTGGCACGCAGGAAGGCTTGCGCAGCAGGCGGTCCACCACAAAATCGGTTTGGATCGGACACTCACGGCATGACGATCCGTCCCGGGATCGGTTCGGTGTTGTTCTTGGTTTCCTTGTCAGAGGCCGGGGAGAGACACTCGTCGTCCTTCGGCGGCGGACCGGCCGATCGCGTCCAGGAGCCGGTGCCGTTTGACGGCGTGGGTGAAGTCCGGGGCGGTCGCGGTGCCGTGGGTGAGATCGTCGCGGATCGCCGCGTAGGCGTGCGCCAAGGTGTGCGTCGGTGTTCCGGCCAGCTGAGGGTAGTCGTCGTAGCCGTCGGGCAAGGTCAGCTCCGACAGCCCGGCACGCCCGTGTGAGCCGCGGACCGTGACGGGGCCGAGGTGCGGGTACCCGGTGGCGGCGGTGACCTCGAGGGTTCCCTCGGTGCCGTCGACGAGAAGAGAGAAGCCAGGTCCCGACAGCGTCCCGCCGCGGTGGTGGGCGGAGAGAACGGCTCCGCCCGGCAACGTGCCCGAGACGGCGATCTGGTCCTCGGCCGTCATCGGGACCGTCCGGCCGGTGCCGCTCAACGGGACGAGCGGTCGCCGGACCGCTGTCGAAGCGACCACGTCCTGCAACTCGCCGACGATCATGGACACCAGGTCGATGGCGTGCCCGAAGGCGATGGTGAGCATCGTGGCCCCGAGTGCGCGTTCGAGCGTGTATCGCATGCGCTCGGAGACGGGGGTGCCCCACTCGACCGATGCCGCCAGCACCGTCGCGGACAGGACCTTTCCCACGTATCCGCCGGCGACGAGGTCGGCCAGCCAGCGGGCGGTGGGGGAGGAACGCCCTTGGAGCCCGATGAAGGTACGCGTCCCGCGGGCGGCTCGGTGCAGTTCTCCGGCCTCGGTCAAATCGACGGCGAGCGGCCACTCGCTGAGCACCGGCACTCCCGCCGCCAGCACGGGCAAGATCAGCTCGCGATGCCTGGGCACCTGGACCGCGACGACCACCAGGTCGACGTTCTCGTCCTCGGCGAGCTGCTGGACCGACGCGTAGCCGGGCACCCCGAACGCGGCGCCGGCCGCGACCGCCGAGGCTTCGGAACTCGTCGCCAGAGCGGTCAGTTCCAGGCCGTCGACGGCCGAAAGCGCGGGCAGGTGTGCTCCGGACGCCCATCCTCCCGACGCGCTCAGGCCCACGATCCCGACCCCGATCGGCCGTTTTCCGGGTTCTGCCATCGTCTTCCTTTGGCATCGCCGGCTACGACGTGCGGGGGTGCTGACCCGGCCAGGCGAGCAGCGCGGTGGCGGCGATCTCATCGAGTTCGGCGGTCCCCAGGCCGTTCGCGGCCTGGACCGCGATGCCGAACCCCATCGTCATGACGAACCGGGCGAGACGCCTCGGATCGGCGTCCGGCCCGAGGTCGCCCTCGTCGACCGCCCGCCGGAAGCGCTCCTCGAGCCGTACGCCCGCATCGTTGCGCCAGTCGACGAGCACATCGTGCGCCGGGCGGCCCTGCTCGCTCAGCGCCAGTGCGCCCTGAACGGACAGGCACCCGGCGGGCGCGCCGGGCGATGTCGTGGTCCGGACGGCTCCGCGAAGGAACGCCTCGGCCACCCCTCGTGCCGTGGGCTCGTGCAGGGCGCGCGTCGCGTAGGAGGCGGGGCCCTCGGCGTAGCGCTTCACCGCCTTGCGGAAGAGCTGCTCCTTGTTGCCGAAGGCGGCATACATGCTCGACTTGGTGATCCCCATGGCACCGGTCAGATCCGTCAGGCTCGTGCCGTCGTAGCCCCGAGCCCAGAACACCTGCATGGCGCACTCCAGCGCCTCGTCGATGTCGAACTCCCGGGGGCGGCCGAACGCTGTGCTCCCCGAACCACCCATGGCGGCGTCCTCCTCGTTCCAGAGCCACCGGCTCTCGTCACAGCAGACTTTAGTACCGAGCGGTCCTGATGTGCTAGCGTTCTGTACCGATCGGAACTTAAAGCGGTCGACCTCACGTCAGAAAAGGACATCAGGATGAAAACCGCCTCGCTCGGAGGGCTGGAGATCTCCCGCATCGGTCTCGGCGCGATGGGAATGTCAGCCTTCTACACCGGAGCCGGCCGGCTGAACGACCAGTCGATCCGCACGATCCGGCACGCTCTGGATCTCGGTGTCACCCACATCGACACCGCCGAGGTCTACGGCCCCTTCGTCAACGAAGAGCTGGTCGGCCAGGCCATCAAGGGGCGCCGGGACGAAGTCGTCGTGGCCACCAAGTTCGGCCTCGTCTCGCACACCGGGCGCCCCGGCCCGGACAGCAGCCCGGCCGGCATCCGGGTCGCCGTCGAAGGATCCTTGCGGCGCCTGGGCACCGACCACATCGACCTCTACTACCAGCACCGCGTCGATCCGGACACCCCGATCGAGGACACCGTCGGAGCCCTGACCGAACTGGTCGCCGAGGGCAAGGTCCGCCACATCGGCCTGTCCGAGGCGGGCCCCACGACGATCCGGCGCGCGCACGCGGTGCACCCGCTCGCCGCTGTGCAGTCCGAGTACTCGCTGTGGACCCGCGACCCCGAAGCGGAGGTTCTGCCGGTCCTGCGAGAGCTCGGCGTGGGCCTCGTCCCGTACTCGCCGCTCGGCCACGGGTTCCTCACCGGCACCATCCGCTCGCTGGACGGCCTCGACGCCGACGATTGGCGCCGCACCAACCCGCGGTTCACCGGCGGCAACCTCGAACTCAACCTGCGCATCGTCGACGAGGTCAACGCCGTCGCCGCCGAAGCCGGGGCCACGCCCGCACAGGTCGCCCTCGCTTGGCTGCTCGCCCAGGGCGACGACATCGCCCCCATTCCCGGCACCACCCGCATCGACCGGCTCGAGGAAAACACGGCCGCCGACCACATCGGACTCACCGACGCCCACGTCGCCCGGCTGAACAACCTGGAGTCGGCCGCCGGTGACCGCTACGCCGAAGCCGACCTGGCCGCCATCGACCGCTGACCGACGATCACACTTTCAGGGGAACACATGAGAAAGAAAATGACGGTCCTGACCAGAACAGTCGTCGCCGTCGTCACCGCGGCCACCGCCGTCGTGGGGACCGGCCTGGTCTCGGCCGATGCCGCCGTGACCGCAAGACCGGAGTCGGCTGCCGTGCAGAGCACCGCCACCCGGACCGGCGAACCGGCCAACCGGCCGCCGACCGGCTACCAGTCGAACTACGCGTGGGTGAACGGTTTCCGGATGCATTACCTCCGTGGAGGCAGCGGCTCACCGGTCGTTCTCCTGCACGGTTTTCCGCAGACGTCCGCCGAGTGGGAGCCGCAACTTCAGGCCCTCGCCAAGAACCACACGGTGATCGCTGTCGACCTTCGTGGAACAGGTGACTCCTCGGTTCCGGAGACCGGCTACGACACGACACAGCTGGCTGACGACGTCCACACGCTGCTCGCCCGCCTCAACCTCGACAAGGGCATCCAGATCGTGGCCCACGACATCGGCGCGTGGATCGCCTACCCTTACGCCGCGATGTGGCCCACCGAGGTCAGCAGGATGGTGGTGATGGAGGGGCCCATCCCCGACCGGTCCCTCTACACGTTCCCGGCTTTCTCTCCCGAGGGCGAGCTTTCGACGTGGCACCTGGGATTCTTCCAGAAGGACTTCGCTCAGGATCTGGTCCGTGGGCACGAGCGCGACCTGGTCAAGGGGTTCATCGAGCAGTACCTGGCCGTGGACAGTGCGTTCGATGACGGCGACTACGAGTTCTACGCCCGATACCTCCGCGAGCCCGGCCGGTTCAAGGCGTGGATGGCCATGTACCAAGCGCTGCACACCGACATCGCCCAGAACGAGAAGTTCCGCGGGGCGGGGCTGCTGAAGATGCCGGTCCTGGCCGTCGGCGGCGAAGAGGCGCTGAGCGGTGCCGTCGGTACACAGTGGAAGGGTTACGCCTCGAACGTCGAGACCCGGGTAATGGCCGACACCGGCCACTGGCTCACCGAAGAACGACCGCGGGAACTCACCGCGCTGCTGCTGGAGTTTCTGCGCTGACGGCTGGAAACGCTGAAGCCAACCGCTGAACATCAGGGCGTGCACTGTCCGAGGACCGTGCACGCCCTGACGTTCTCGATGCGGTGGCCGCCGATCCTCGAGGGCCCGTGGCGTCGACTACGGTCAGGCGCACCCGAGCCTTCGCCACACGGCGGATGGGAACCACACAGTTGCGAGCCAACGGTTGGGCGTGACCGAGTGGGCTCGAGAGCTGGAGCGAGCGGGGCTCGCCCCGTCGACGGTGAGCTGGAGCACAAGATCACACCGCAAGCCGATCACCGAAGATCGAACCCGGAACGCGAAAAACCCCTCCGACCAGCCACAACGGCTGAAACGAAGGGGTTCTGCGAGAGTGGAGCTAAGGGGACTCGAACCCCTGGCCCCTCACTGCCAGTGAGGGCCGATCATGGTCCTGACCTGCGGCGATGGAGAATCGCCTAGTGAAATGATGCGCTTCGGTGCCGTTCTTGGCAACTGGGTGTTGTTGAGCGCGATTGCGGCAGGGGGTTTGCCCCAGCTGTGCCCCGGCGAAATTAGTGAGAGGAATGGCCGCGCTCGTATCGAACATCCGGTGCAGCTGGCAGGCGGTCCGGGCTTGGATCCACCCGAGGGGAACCAGGTCGGGCCGTGTCGTGTGCCCTTGCTCTGACCGTTGCCTTGAGTTGTGCCCTTGTCCCGGCTGCTCTTTGGGCTGATCGTGCGGACGACATCCGATCTGGTCGAACAGCCGTGCGCCGCCTTCTCCGATGTCCTCCCGGCAGTCTGCACCCGAGCCCGACGACCTGCGCATCTCGGCGCGTGCTTGCGTCGCGGCAGCGTGGTGCCGGCATCGGCGAGTGTTCGCGCTGGTGGCGAAGGAGGGAGCCACGACAGCTCCCATGGCTCCGAAGAGCGCTGTTTGACAACGCGTTTTCGACAGCCTACTTTCGAAAAGACGTTTTCGATACATGCCCGGCGAATGATCTCCCAGTGATCGACGCCGGGCTCGGAGGGTTCAGCCATGAGCAAGCAGACGCCAACGCCGGCAGCGAGGTCGGTGCGGCGTAAGCGGCTGACCGCCGAGCGGGAACGCGAGATCCTGGACGCGACGTTCGAGCTGGTCGCCGAGGTCGGCTACGACCACGCCACGGTCGACGAGGTCGCACGGCGCACCCGGTCCAGTACCGCCACGCTGTACCGGCAGTGGGACAACAAACCCACCCTGGTGATCACCGCGCTCCGCACGCGCAAGTACCCGCCGTTGCCCCCGATCGACACCGGTGACCTGCGCGGGGACCTGGTCGCACTGGCCCGGCACATGCCCCCACCGCATCCCGCGGGCGCCCCGACGCTCGGGATCTGGCAGGCGGTGATGTCCGACCCGGCGCTGGCCAGGGCCCTGCGGGACGTCCTGCTCGCCCCCTATGTCCAGGCGCTGCAAGCGATCCTGGAACGGCACGTCGAGCGAGGGGCGATCCGGCCGGACAACCCGGCGCTGGAGCATGCCGAGATGTTCCTGCTCGGCAGCTTCTTCATCGAGAAGCTCCTCAACGGCGAGGAAGCCACCGCGCGGCAGCTGATCGCCGTGATGGACGCCCTGCTGCTCCCTGCTCTCACCGCCGGCACGGCACGTTGAAAGGCACATCGATGACCAGCAGTTCCAGCGACACCATCCTCGTCACCGGAGGCTCCGGGTTTCTGGGCGGTCGCATCATCGCCCAGGCCCTGGCCGCGGGCTACCGCGTGCGCACCACAGTGCGCTCCCCAGATCGCGAACCCCGGGTCCGGCAGAACCTCGAGGCCATGGGCGTCTCCGCGGGCGAAGCACTCACCTTCGTCACGGCCGACCTCACTGGCGACGCGGGCTGGACCGACGCCGTGGCCGGCTGCCGGTATGTCCTGCACGTCGCCTCTCCGTTCCCCGCCGGGGAGCCCGAGCACGAGGACGAGCTGATCGTGCCCGCGCGGGAAGGCACGCTGCGAGTGCTGCGCGCCGCGCGTGACGCCCGGGTGCAGCGGGTGGTCGTCACGTCCTCGTTCGCCGCGATCGGCTACGGCCACCCCCAAACGGATCGCGCGTTCACCGAAGAGGACTGGACGGACACGACCGGGCCGATCACCCCGTACATCAAATCCAAGGCCGTGGCCGAACGCGCGGCGTGGGAGTTCGTCGAGCACGAGGGCAACGGCCTGGAGCTGGCCGTGGTCAACCCGGTCGGCATCTTCGGCCCGGTCGTCGGCGCCGATTCCTCCTCTTCGATCGGCATGATCAGCCAGCTGTTCACGGGCGCCACGCCCGGCACGCCTCGCCTGTACTTCGCGGTGGTCGACGTCCGGGACGCCGCCGACCTGCACCTGCGCGCGATGACCAGCCCCAAGGCCGCCGGGCAGCGGTTCATCGCCGCGGCGGGCGACGCCGTGTCCCTGCACGAAATCGCCCTGGCCATCCGCGACCGGCTCGGCGACGCGGCGAACGCGGTGCCCGCCACCGAACTCCCCGACGACGTGATCCGTGCCGCGGCCGAGAACACCCCCGCGTTGCAGGGCATGCTGCCCAACCTCGGCGTGATCCGCCACGTCTCCAACGAGAAGGCCCGCACGCTACTCGGGTGGCGACCGCGCTCCGCCGCGGACACCGTCGTCGCGACCGCGGAAAGCCTGCTCGCCCTCGGTCTGCTCCCGACCGGCTCGTAGCAACATATGTCCTTAGTGGAGGTTCAATGCGCGCGGTGGTGATGTCCGGCTACGGCAGGCCGGACGTGCTGAACATGTCCGAGGTCGACCTCCCCGAACCCGGTGATGGCCAGATCCGGCTGGCCGTCCGGCTGGCGGGCGTCGGCCCGACCGACCTGGCGATCCGAGGCGGCCACCTGCGGCACGCGTTCCCGATGACCGATCCCGCGATCCTCGGCTTCGAGGCGGCAGGTGTCGTCGACGCGGTCGGCCCAGGGGTCGACGACGTCGCGCCGGGCGACGAGGTCGCCGCGTCCTTACCCGGCCTGGGCGGTTATGCCGAGTACGTGGTGGCGGACTACTGGGTCCGCAAGCCCGAGGCGGTCAGCTGGGCGGACGCCGCCGCGGTTCCTGCCTCGGGCGAGGCCGCCGTGCGCGTCCTGCGCCTGCTCGGGGTCACCGCAGGCGAGACGCTGCTGATCCTCGGCGGAGCAGGCGCGGTCGGGACCATCGCCACACAACTGGCCGTCGCGGCCGGCGTCACCGTGATCTCGGCTGTACGCGAACAGGACTTCGCCGTGACCGGGCAGTGGGGTGCGACTCCGATCGATTACACCCGGCCGCTCGGCGACAGCGTGACCGCGGTGGACGCCGTGTTCGACGCGGCCGGCCGCTCCGACCTCGGGACCGCGGTCCACCTGGCAGGTGGCCCGGAACGCGTGATCACACTGTCTGATCCACGCGGACCGCAGATCGGCGTCACCCTCTCCAGCTCCGTCCCGGGCGGGATCCGACCAGCGTTGAGCGAGGTGATGACCCGGCTCGGCGAGCAGCGCCTGACGCTTCGGCCGCACACGGTCCGGCCGCTGACCGAGGCCGCCGCCGTGCATGCAGGACTGGAATCCGGTGCCCTGCACACAAAAGTTCTCCTCGCCACGAGCAAGACGGGCCGTACGCCGTTGGAGGCTTTGCGCTCGACCGACCGCGAAGGGCGTTGACAGCTCCCGACAGAGCAACAGTCCAGGGCTGGCGTACTCGTCGGACGTCAGCCGGTGCGGCCTCAGAACATCGACTCGCCGCCGTCATCGCGACTTGGACGCGGCCGACATGCCGCCAGATCATGTCGAAGCCCCAACCATGACCATATCCGCCCCTGCGTCGCCTCGGGCCATCCGCCCATCGGCTACTCAAGACTGGGCGATAAGACCGGGTCCGGCCAGACTCTGGTCCAAGGTGCTCGGTGAGTCGCTCCCACATTGCGGCTGCCGCCGGTGTCATGGGCGTGGCTCTCTCATGGCATGCGTCTCACCGAGCACCGGGCGAGGAGTGGCTGAAAGGGATTGTTCTGCTCGACGTGCGGTGCCCTCCTTGCTGACATCGTCACGTCGAGGGTGATGCTGGGACGGCCTTATCTGGTGTGTGGATGTCGTCATGGCGTGGGTCGAGCAGACGGGTCAGGTTTCGTGGCGGGTCCGGTACCGCCGCGTGGACGGGACTGTGGGGTCGGTGCCGGGGTTTTGCAGTCGCCGGAGTGCGGAGGCCTACGCCGGTGACGTGAAGTCCGATCAACGGCGGCAGGTGTGGATCGACCCTGCGGGCGGCCGGCTCACATTGCGATCGTGGGAGCGGTGGTTGCCAATGCAGGATCTGGATCCCCGGACGGTGGACAACTACGAGAGCTACCCGCGGTGCCACGTTCTCGTCCGGTTCGGCGCGACGCCGTTGGGGGAGATCACGGCGCTGGATGTGGATGCGTGGGTGAAGGAGTCGCGGGAGGCCGGCTACGCGACGGCGACGGTGGCGAGTTGGGCGAAGCTGCTGTCGATGATCTTGAGTGATGCGGTGAGGCAGCGGCTGATTTCGGTCAATCCGGTGTGGCAGCGGCGCCGGCGTGGTCGCCGGTCTTGGGCGATGGTGGCGGAGCGGGTGTGGGCGAGCCCGGGGCAGGTGCTGCGGATCGCGAATCAGGCTGGCGTGCTCGGGGGACCGGTGGCGCGGTTGCTGGTGATCACTGCGGCGTGGACGGGGTGCCGGTGGGGTGAGCTCGCGGCCCTGCACCGCGACAACCTCTACCTGGACGCCGGCCGGCTGGTCGTTGACGCCGAGGCCGGGTCCCTGCACGAGTCGCGAGGCCGGCGGTGGCTGGGTCCGCCGAAGACGCCGTCCTCGGCCCGCACCATCGCGCTGCCGCCGTTCCTGATCGGGCTGTTGCGTCGGCATCTGGAGACGCATCCGTTCGAGTTCGTGTTCACCAACGCGTGCGGCACCTGGTTGTGGCGCTCGAGCTTCGACCGCCGCGTGTTGCGGCCGGCGATCGACGGTGGTGGCAAGGCGGGGGTGCGGTTGTATGCGGTCCGGCCCGGGTTGACGTTCCACGGGTTGCGGCACAGCCACAAGACGTGGCTGATCGCCGGAGGAGCTCCCGAGATCGCCCAGGCCCGCCGCTTGGGTCATCACCTGCCGAACCCGGGTCGTCGAGGTCTATTCGCACGTGGCGCCGGAGGTGGAGAGGCGGTTGCTGGCTGATCTGCAGCGCCGTTGGCAGAAGGCGACCCGCAGTCCGTATCCGAAAGGGCCGAAGCCGAAGGTGGCAGCGACAGGCAAGCCGCAGACGGCCCCGTCGGCTAAAGACACCCGATCGGTGCAGGCTGCCCCTATTGCCGCTGGTGGGAGGGACCACCTCGGCGGCACCGTCCGGGAGCGGCGGCGACGGGGTGCCAGAGGCCCGGCGGGCGGGAGCGTAGTGCTCCAGAAACGCCCCAGCAGTGACACCGATGCACCGGTTGAAGCGGATCACCCAAGATCGTTCCGGGATACGAAGAAACCCCTTCGACCTGCCGGAACGGCGTGACCGAAAGGGTTCTGCGAGAGAGTGGACGTTAGGGGACCTTACTCGAACATAAAAGGCCAGCTCACGGCCCTGGAAGAGCTCCGTGAGAAGCTTCCCAGCCTCGATACCCCCGAGCCGCCGTCGATGAAGCGCGACCGACCCGGCCGGGCCCGGCAACTCCGTGCCGACCAAGTCGAGCAGCTGATCGCCGACTACCAGTCCGGCGCGACGGTGTACGAACTCGGCGACCGGTTCGGCATCGAACGGCGAACAGTCAGCACCATCCTCCGCCGACACGGTGTGCCGATGCGCCGCCGCGGACTCTCGCCAGACCAGGTCGACGACGCGATCCACCTCTACAACCTCGGCTGGTCCCTGGCACGAATCGGCATCCACATGGACGTCGCGGCCGACACCGTACGCAAACACCTCCTCGAACACGGCGTCGCCATGCGTGACACCCACGGGCGCCCGCGCACCGAAGCAGGCACCCCACGATGACCCGGCCAGCAACCACACTGCCACCTCGATCAGGTTCGAACAGCACTACCGTCGTTCAAGCCGTCACCGTGCTCATGGGCATCGTCGTCGGACTCACCTTCCTCTTCGGCTTCGGGAACGTACTTAACCTCGCACTCCGCCTCGACGTGCCCGCCTGGGTCGCTCCCCTAGTCGCCCCCGCCGTCGACCTCTCGATCCTTGGACTTCTCCTCGGCAGCCGACACCTCGCCCTGGCAGGAGTGACGCCGGTACAACTGCGGCCGGCACGCCGGCTGCTGATCTTCGCGAGCGTCGTGACGCTGGCCTTGAACGTGACCGACCCGCTCGTAGCCGGCCAGTACGGCAAAGCCGCCTTCGACGCCGTCGGCCCGCTGCTGCTGATCGGCTGGGCGGAGGTCGGTCCCGACCTGCTCAGGGCACTGACCACCGCGAATCGGCCAACCGATGCAGTGCACGACCAGGTGGAAACGGAGCGGACCCCGCACCGCGACGAGTCGACCGCCGTCGTGCAGAGGGCACCCGAAACGTCCGAGGGCGGGGCGAATCCCGACGAGACCCCGACAGACGACCAGATCAATTTCCCAACTACCAGGACGGTTGACAATGAGCTGCTTGAGCGAGCAAGGGAGGAAGACACGCGCCATTGGAACGTGCATGGCCGGCCGATCAGCGCAGACACGCTCCGGAAGAAGCTCCGCATCGGCGCGGCCCGCGCCAGGCTGCTCGTCGCTGTCGTCCGGGCGGACTCGCAACGACGACCAGCTCACGACGGTGTGCCTACCCAGGCTGGAGTGTGATGACCGATGATCACCGCAGTTCGGGTTCCTTCTTGGGCGTGTCGACGACGACCGCTCGAAGGGTAGACAATCGGCCCCCTGCAAGGTCGATATTGAACCGCAGGTTGGGGGTCGTATGCGTTCCATTCCGGAGAAGACCTTGGAGCATTGGGCGAGCATCTACCTGTCGAGCCGGTTTCCGAACGGAGCGATGTGGTGGCCCACCTCCGGCGAGGATGTCTTGGCCGCACTACCGCGGCTCGCTGCGTCCGGGCCGGGAAAGACGTTAGCTCTCGAACTGAAGACAACCGAGGCGACCCGTACCGATCACGCGCTGTGGATCGATACCCGGCAACTGGACCGCTATCTCAACCCACCGTCAGGGCCACCCCTTCCTGTCTATTACGTGTTTCCGGTACCGCATTGGACTGGGCCGCTGACGTCCTGGTCGGGCACAGCACCTGCTGCTCCGGCCACGATGACCGCAGCGCCACCGGAGTGGTGGCGACGGCGGGTGGGATGGCCGTGGTTCGGTGATTGGCTCTACGTGATGTCAGCACAGTCACTCAGCGAGGCATTGCCGACCACCTGGACGGCCTCGTCGAAGGCGAAAGCGAAACTCTTCACCCTGAACGCATCCCGCGCTGTCGGCATGAAGCCGGACTGGACGACTCTGTTCACCCGGACGCCGACCGCGGCACCGATGGACTGGACGTCGTTCTGGAAGGTAGTGACGCGGTGCGGGCCACACGACGGAGTGCGATGGCGCACCATCGCTGGTGAGGGCGACCAGCCAGACCGCGTGCTGGTCCTCAGTAGCAACGAGGAACGCGAGTGGCAGTTCGACCAACTGCCAGGCCGGTTGCGGCGGGAACTCGAACCGCTTGCCGCTGACGAGGGCGGAACCGAACGCGTGGTGCTGCACGTCCCTGAATCGGCACTTATTTGACCGGAGCACCGCGCGCCGACAGACCGTCCTCGATGCCTGGCGGTGCTGCCCGACCTCGCCCAGGGACCGGCAGGAGCCCCATGATCTACGCCGCCGGCGGCATCGTCCACCTCCGGTGCGGACCGCCGCTGTCGCCGGATCGTGGTCATTCGCGATCCAGCACCTCGCAGCGCCTGCCGGGCACGGCAGGATGTCCACGGTACGACGCCTTGCCGTCGTCCATTCCGATGATCACGACCAGTTGCCAACTGCCGCCGCTGCCGGTTCGTCACGCTGACCAGCCACGGGATCCGGCCGCTCACCGACATGATCCGCGAGAATGGCATTCAACTGGAACCAGTACGGACGACGCTATACGACACCTTCAAGGACTGATCACCGAGCACGTACCACAGGTGGGCGGACCGGGCATCCGTCAGCGGCGACATAGCCTCGATCAAACCCGGAGCGGGTTCAGAGTGTCTTGTCCGTGCAATAGTTCAGCAACGATGATGTGGGCGCCACCAATGACGAGCCACGCCGCATCTCTCTGGTGAACTGCCAGCGCGCGGGCATCAACGTTGGTCAGGGAACGGCCGAGCGAAGCGCCAGTGGCCAAGTCATATACACAGACCGTTGCGTCGTCACCGGTGGTGATCGCGGCGATGCGACCGTTGGACAATACTGCTGTGGCTATAGCAAAGAGTCTTCCGGTATGAGCAGTCCATGGCTGGCAGGGCTGGGCCCGCGTAGCCAGGTTCCACAGTTGCACTGTCCCGTCCAGTCCGCCAGCGACTACGACGACAGTCCCGTCAGGCAACACCGCAGTCGCCAATGCGCCGATACCGCCAGCGTGACCCGGCAGCGGATCATAGAGTGGCTTGCCGGCGGCCAGGTCCCATACCCGCACCGTCCCATCCCAGCTGCCGCCGGTGACAGCGACCACGCGTTGGTCGGGCAGTGCGACAGTCGCAACGGCTGCAACTGGCCCCACATGGCCGGTCAAAGGTTCATAGAGTGTGGCCCTCGTTGCTAGGTCCCGTACCTGCACCCTACCGTCGCCGCCAGCGGTGACAGCCACAACACGTTTGTCAGCCAGTACCGCGGTGGCCGCGACTGCGCCGCGGCCTACATGGCCGGACAACGGTGTGCCGACAGGGCCACCAGTGGTCAGGTCCCACATACGCACTGTTCCATCCCAGCCGCTAGCGGTCACGGCAACGACACGGTTGTCGGGCAGTTGCGCCGTGGCTACTGCGTCCACCCCCGTTTTGTGGCCAGTTAGCGGTGGTCCGAAGGGTTTGCCAGTGGTCAGGTCCCACACACGCACTGTTCCATCCCAGCCGCTAGCGGTCACGGCAACGACACGGTTGTCGGGCAGTTGCGCCGTGGCAATGGCTTCGATCTTCCCTGCGTGGGTTCCCAAAATTGTCGAGGATCGAGCGTACGCAGCGAGGTCCCAAACCCGCGTGGCACCGTCGATACTGGTAGTGATGGCGACGGTGCGGTGGTCGGGTAATCTGGCGGCTGCCAGCGACGTGACTTGCTTTGTGTGGCCGGTTAGTGGCAGACCGAGTCGAGTTCCCGTGGCAAGATTCCACAATTGTGGCGTGCTACTATAGGCCTTGACTGTGACGAGGATGGCACGCTCGTCGGGAAGTTTTGTAGTGGCTGAAAAAAATACATTGTTGGCTTTGATTATCCGGGACTTGCGTACATCTTCGGGTAGCTCATCGTTATAATCGCTTTCGCTTCCGCGCAGCGGCTCCCTGAGCGGCTTGCCAACAGTCAGATCCCACATCAGCGTCGGCGTCGGGTCGGGCTTTCTGGCGGAGGCGATTGCTCGCCCGTCAGGTAATGTCGTGGTAGTCAGACCCCATATTTCACCGACGAACCATGGCTCGTACAGGAGGATTCCCGTGATCAGGTCCCACACGCGCACCGTCTCGTCTTTGCTACTGGTAACAGCGAGTGCTCGGCGGTCCGGAAGTATTGCGGTTTCGAGTGCCGTGACAAGATTGGTGTGGCCGGTCAACGGCTCGTATAGTGGGGCGCCGGTTGTAAGATCCCACACCCGTATGGTGTTTTCGAGGCCGCAGGTGACGAGAACAGGGCGTCCGTCGGGCAGTCGGGTCGTTCTGAGGTGCCAGATACCGCCTTGCGCTCGATGATTGAACGGCTCGTAGAGGAGATCGCCAGCGGCGAGATCCCAAACCAGTATCTTGCCTCCGCTGCTGGCTATTGCCACTGCGCGCCCATCCGGCAATTCCGCTGTCGCCAAATTTTCGGCATGGGTAAGTTTGGTTCTTATTTCAGAAGCGCTTGTTTGTTGGGATGCCCAGGCAACTCGCCACGGCCCGCCAATAGGATGATCGGCGAGTTTTTGGTCAAGTGCGGCCTCCAAGCTGAGGGCGACTGCGTTCGCAGAGGGCTGACTCCAATCCCAAAGGTGGCTAGTCGCGCGAATGGCCGGCAGGAGAGGCAGATGAACTGGGTGTTTCTGGGCTGATGTTGACGCGGCCGCACGGAGGACTACTGGGTCCAGATAGGGCAGGAAGGCGTTGGGAATTATGTGCTCGTTGAGAATGCCGCCGAAGGCTGCGTGTTCAGCCAGATGTCGGCGAACATAGGTCGGCGGAGGGCGGTCGCAGTCTGTGGTGGCAGGTACGTCGGCGAGACGGGCGAGCTCACGAGCGATGCGCGCCTCAACGATCGAGGCATCTTTGGACACTGCGTGGCCATGCTCCTCCGCCGTGATCTGATGCTTGGTACTCGTCGTTGGAGCAGTGAGCAAGTCACGCCAGTGCTCCCGCAGAGTTGTTCGCAACATGTCATGGAATAGTCGGTACGTGGTTGTGTCGTCTTCGCGGTCGGCAATGAGGTAAGCTCCGAAGCGAGTGTTGTTTAGAAGCCAGGCTATGTCGCTGTCGCCATAGTAGCCATCGTTGTCGTCCACAGCGTGGGCAACAAGGGGCCAGATATTGCGCCAGGGCAGGCCATCGCCATAAGCGAATGCGACGGCACGCAGGAGAACGACGGCACGATGGCGATCATTGGCAACGGGCAAGCTTTGGTGTAGGTCCTGTCGGAATACCCCGACCACGCCTTGCTCCAGAGCGGCTCGCCAGCTCGCGTCGTCGGCGCCTATGACAGTGTCTTGCGCAGCTAGGGTCGTGGCAGCGAGTCGCGCTATGAGGAAAGACCGGCCCGCGTTGTGTCCGAGTGCTTCCGCGACCTTGGTAGTCATCTCGGCCTCAACGGCTGAGTAAGGCGATTTGGGCGTGTGGCGGAGAATACTCGCCACATAGTCAGCGAGGTCATGCTGGTGCCACCACGGTGCCTCGTCGACCGCGATACGCCGTGCGTGCAAGACGCGCTGCATGGCGTCGGCCATCGCGACTGGCTCGGGACGCTGGATGGTCAGCGCCCCTGAAACGTCGTCGACTGCGAGGGAGCGAATACCAAGGACCATCCGGATACGCGGCTGAGCTGGGTCGGGTTCAAGCTGGGCGAGAACGTCGTTGACAAGGGTCTGCGGGTGGGCAGCTTCGTCGACGGCATCTACGACAATTGTCACCTGGCGAGACTGCCCTTTCAGCCAGGTATGCCAGGCATGCAGCCGCTCGCGGACGGTTGGTTCTGGCTGGATACTGGTGGGAGCCGGGACGTGCAGGGCGGCGCAGATCTGAGCAAGAACTTGCGTGTGCAGTTTGCCCGTGGCGATGACGGCGACATCCACAGCACCCAGTGGGGGTCGCAGATCGTCCGGGATGGAGGCGACCTCGTCTGCGTATTGGCCGAGGAACCGCTCATCGCTTAAAGTGACCAGCCGGGCGAGGGCAGCGGACTTGCCGCTGCCCGCTCCGCCGGCGACCACGGTCGCGCCCGGCGCGCCGGTGGCAGCGTTAATCAGTTCCTGCATTAGCGCGGCGCGGCCGGTGAACAGCCACCTCTTCTCCTCGTCACTGGCCACGCCGCGGGCGCGTGGGCTCCAATGGGTCGTGAGGTCCTGCCGTGGAAGCGCCAGGTCGTGGCGCGCTGCGAGAACTTCGACGACCGAGTCGGGGCGGTAGTGTGGGTTGGGTAGGCATAGATGAGGCCGACGTCGTCGGCTGCCGTATATCGGCAGTAGAGACTGCCCGTCGCCCAGCTTGTCCTGCACTCCCTCAAGGAAGTCATCGACAGTTAGGTAAGGGCTCAACCCGTACTTTTCCCCGCTGTCTGAGCCCAGTTCAGCGAGGAAGTCCCTGATCGCCCCGGTGAGCGCGCCTGTCACCGCTTCCTGGTCCTTCGTGGCACTAGGCAGTACCAGCCACGTTTCAGGCGGTCTCTTGTCTAGCCGTATGGTCTCCTTCTCCACTTGGCCGGCGTAGCAGGCGTCGAGTATCAGTAACAGATGCTGGATGCGGGTCTCGGCCAACCATCCGATCAGATCGGCCGACCGTATTGCGGTTCTGTTCAACTGGGATAAGTTGGTGTTCTTGAGGATCAGGTAATGGGTGTAATTAGCGGCGACGCCATGTCCGGTGATGAACACCACCGCGGCGTCGGCGTCGCGCCAGGTCTCCTCCTCTGGAGGACTTTCCAGTCTGTCGCGGATCTGGCCTTTAGTGGGATTGTCAGCCAACTCTGTGTAACAAGAACGGAATTTGCGGCTGTCGAGAGCGTCACTACACAGCCACTCTCGCACCGCGTCCACCTCTGGTGTGAGCACGAGGTCGGTTACCGCGGGATCGTCGTATTCGCTAGTCGCAATCGCCACGAAATGTCGGCGCAGGATGCTCTCGTCCGTCGTCACGGTTACTCCTCAGTGAGGTGAGGCAAGGCCTGCAATAGGACTTGTCCAACCGTCCGTTTGCTTAGGTAGCATTCCACCGAGTGGGCGTCGCCGTCGTTGTCGACAATCAACTCATCATCGGCATTGATCTGTGGCCACCACTCACACAGAGGGCCTGCGCAGGCTACTGGATCGCGGAGATCCCGCACCGTCACCCAGTTCGGCGTACTCAACGCCACCACTTGTAGTCTGCTGCGGACCATTCGTAGCCCAAGCGGCGATCCAACCGAGATGAATAGTTCGACTCCTGACGACGGATGTTGGCGCAGATACTCGTAGGCCACCACCGACCCCAGCGAGTGACCTATCAGTACGCGGCCCCTCTCCCCGACACCCTCCTCGACGCGTCGGTCGATACGCGCCTTGACGTCGAGGTCATGCAGGTAGCGATACACTTGCCGCAGTACGCCCAGATACAACACCCCGGCTGCGGCACCGAATCGCCGATCCACAGCACGTAGCAGCACCTGCACCGGCCGTGGTACCCGCGTATAGCCCATGGTTACTTGCTGCTCGGCTGCCTCGATGTCGCTGTCCGCCACTGCCTCGGTGAGGACCTGGCTCAGTTCAGCCAACTCCTGGCCAGACATGCCGTCGAGCACCGACTCTGCATCGGCGGTCTTCGTAGACGGGCAGTTGCGGTCAGGTAAGAACACGTCGCCGTAAAATGCTAAGTCGAGATCAGGCAACGTGATTTTTTGCCCTGATGCGCGCTCTAAGCCGTCGCCCAACGCTGGCCGCCAAGCAGCCAGCAGTTGGTGTCGGCCGCGCTGCTGCTGAGCGATGCCGTGCACACCTATAACTTCTGCCATTTCGCTCCCTCAGTCGTCGTAGCAATGATTGCGCTAAATGCGAACCCGTGTCTCACGGCTGGCAGGCCTCTCAGGATTCTACGATCGTCAAGACAACGGGCGATCCGTCGACCAACCGCGAGCCTCCATGGGAAGTCGCCGGGAAACCTACACGCGTTAGCACTCCCCGTGCGGCTCGTAAAGCCGGCGCTGCAGGTGGGAGCTCTGCCCGTGGAGCGATCGGTGGTTCGGATACTGCGCGGATGATCATCTCGTTGTTGTACCGAGCCACCCTTGAGTTGCTGTGCGTGCTGGCGGTAGTGCCGCACCGGGACGCCGCCGAGGACGCCGAGCTGCCGGTGCTGCAGCACCAGAACGCAGTGCTGCGGCAGCTCAGCGGTCCGGTCCGGTCCGCTACGAGCCCACAGATCGGTTCTGGCTGGCCGTGCTGTCGTCGCTGCTCCGTGACTATCGACATGCTGCTTAACCTGCATGGGCATAGTTTTCGGCACGCACACCCACCGACAGGACCTCTGCCGAGCCTGCCGCTGGGACCTCTTACGAGGTCCCATGCGCATTTTCCGGGTGCATGCTGACCTCATGACTCACTCACCAAGAGGCGACTGACCTGGTTGTCGTGCTGAGCTGCCAGTCGCGCAGCCTCGGCTGGGCTCGCCGACGGCGCGACGGTCACAACGGGGTCGTCACCTTGTGAACCCTCCTCCTCAGGCGCGCTCCTGACGACGCTCTCCATCCCGTGGACCCTACGCCGATGTCACCTCTGACCTGGGGAAGTTCGCCGACAGGATGCCCAAACGGTGTAGCGCGGCTCGGAGAGACTCGCCGACAGAGTGCTGACGTCCGGCTGCGCCTTTGTCTACTCGCGCTTCCGCAGTGTGGAGAACGGAACGAGTTGGTCGACCGGTCGCAGCTTGTTGCGTCGACCGTCTGCGAACGGAATCTCATAGTGACGAACTCCAAGCCAGTCGCCTTCGACGCTCGGGAAGCGTCCGTGGAGCCGTCCGTGGGCTCACTCGAAGGATCCTTGCGATGACCGTGCCTGTACTCATCCCGACGCCTTCGCGGACACAGGGTGCTCTGCTGACCGGCGTTCCTGCAGCTGCAGACCGGTCGGCGGCTTCGTTCATGCGGCTACGCTATCTGAATAGTGCCGCGGTCCACGTGACCACCGGCATTGAGGACAACGGTCAGTAAGGCTTTCCGCGCAACTTCGTGTGAGTTGGGAGATCAACTTTGTTGATCACGTGGTGCGGCCGGGCCCATGTGAAGTTGATCTGCGAGAGGACTGCTTCGCAGCAGGACTTCCGCGCTTTCACATGCGCCCTGGCTCAAATCGCACCAAGATCACACAACGGCGCGAATCGTTACCCGAACGGCTCAATATCCGAGGAGCCGACCGCTGCGGACAGCTTCGCGCGAATGGTCTCCGTCAGCGAGTGCTCCACGCCCAGCAATCGCTCACTGTCGACGAGAGCCTGCTCGTAGAGCGGGATCGCCTGGTCCAGATCACCCGCCGCCTGGTAAGCGCAGGCCAAGTTGTTCCGTGAATTCGGGCTGTTGGGGTTGTCTGCGCCTAGCGTTCGTTCAATGTCGGCGAGAGTCTGTTCGAACAGCGGGATCGCTCGTCCCAGATCACCCGCCGCTTGGTAGGCGTACGCCAGGTTGTTTCGCGAATTCAGAGTGTCGGGGTGGTCGACGCCGAGTACTCGCTCCCGATCGGCGAGAGTGCGTTCGAACAGCGGGATCGCCTGGTCCAGATCACCCGCAGCCTCGTAGGCGCCAGCCAGGTTGTTCCGCGAATCCAAGGTTGCAGGGTGATCGACGCCGAGTACCCGCTCCCGATCGGCGAGAGTCTGTTGGTAGTGAGAAACCGCCTGGCCCAGATCACCCGCCGCTTGGTAGGCGTACGCCAGGTTGTTCCTCGTGCTCAGAGTGTCGGGGTGGTCGACGCCGAGTACCCGCTCCCGATCGGCGAGGGTCTGCTGGTGGAGCGGGATCGCCTGGCTCAGGTCACCCGCCGCCTCGTACGCCGTGGCTAAGTTGTTCCGCGAGTTTAAGGTTTGGGGGTGGTCGGCGCCGAGTACCCGCTCCTGATCAGCGACAGTTTGTTGGAGGAGCGGGATCGCTTGGCTCAGGTCACCCGCCGCCTCGTAGGTCTTGGCTAGATTTATCCGCGTGCTCTGCGTGTCGACGTGGTCGACGCCGAGTGTCCGCTCGCTGTCGGCGAGAGCCTGTTGATAGAGAGAGATCGCTTGATCCAGATCACCCGCCGCTCGGTAGGCGCCGGCCAGGTAGTCCCGCGAGGAGATCGTGTCGGGAGCTAGAGCACCCAGCATCTCCTCATTGTCTGCGAGGGTCTGTTGATAGAGCGGGATCGCCCGACCTAGATCACCTGCCACACCGTAGGCGTTCGCCAGGCGATCTCGCGAGCGTTGGGTGTGCGGGTGCTTGGCACCAAGCACCCGCTCCCTATCGGCGAGGATCTGCCGGTGCAGCGATATCGCACGACCTAGATCACCCGCAGCAACATAGGCGGTAGCCAGGTTGCTGCGCGCGGCGAGGGTGTCGGGATGGTCGGAGCCGAGGATACGTTCACGGCTGGTGTAGGCGCGGTGAAAGTATGCCCGCGCCTGGATCAAGTTTCCTTGATCCGCCAGGAAGGTCGCTGCCTCGTTGAGGAGATCGGCGGTGGTGATGGTGTCGAGGGTGGCGTGGCGGGTGAGGGCATCGATGTGTGGGAGCAGGCGCCGCCACTGCGGCCAGGTACGCGGGTCCTCATGGTCGGGGAGGGCGTCATTGAGGAAGGTGGCGGCGTGGTCGCGGGCCTGCGTGATGTGGTCTGTCCTGCGGTGTGGGTCGGGAGAGTCGGTGGGGTCGGGGGTGCGTGCGAGGGTTTGCACAAGCCTGTGCACGCTGATGGCGTGCTCGTCCAGGGTGATCATCGAATAGGTGGCGAGGAGCCCGACCGCATGGAGCAACTTGGGTGGGTCGGCGAGCTCATCGAGGAGAGTGCGGGGAATGTCGGTGGGTGCCCACCAGGCCAGGATCCGCAGTATTTGCCCGGTGAGCGGATCGAGGTGGACGAGATGGTCGAGGGTGATCCGCCAAACCTGCGCCACGCTGCGCTCCGATGCTCCCACACTTGACGGAGACTGAGTGGTGGCGGCGAGCATGCTAGCCGGGTACTGGGCCAGCAGGTCGAGGTAGGCGGTGGGGGTGATGGCGGTCTCGGCGCAATAGGCGCCGATTTGCTCGATCGCCAGCGGCAGATACCCCACCACCGCACACACCTGCTCCGCACCTACATGGTTGATCGCGCGGGCGGGATCGTGGGTCAGGATCGACACCAACAACTGCTTTGCCTCGGCGGGATCGAGCACACCCAGGGTGATCGGGGTGGCGATACCGTGCCACCCGGTGCCCCTCCGCGAGGTGATCAGGAAGCGGCCGGTCCGGACCTGCCCGACCAGGCCGGCGATGTGGGTGGGGTCGGTGACGTTGTCCAACACCACCAACCACCCGCTGTGGGAGCCCAACCACTGCACTGCCCGCTGCTGCAACGCCTCGGCTGGCAACAGCGTCGCCAGCCCCGGCTGTAACGCGGCCGCCAACTCAGCCAAGCCCGTGTCGACACCAGCCGGAGTGTCCGCAGTGATCCACCACACCAACGTGAATGGTGGCCGCCGGGTAGCAGCCCAGTGCGCAGCCAGCGTGGACTTCCCGATCCCACCCAACCCCTGCACCACCACACAAGCAGTGGTGGTGGGGTCGAGGTGCTGCAGAACCTCGCTGCGGCCAACGAACAGGTCCGGGCGGGGCGGCAGGTTCGTCAACCCCCGCGGCACCGACACCACCTCCATCGGCGCATAAGCCTGCGCTGGCAACACGTGCTCTGCGGTCACATTTACCGCGAACGAATTGTCGCCGGTCGCAGCCGCACCGACGTCCCCTGCAGCCGCCACAGACCGCTCCCCCGCACGGACCGACATCCCGGTAGCCGCCGGGTCGGTGAGCTGACGCCGCTGGCCAGTTTGGTGCGCGCGCACCGCCAACACCACCGACACCACCGTCAGGACCACCACTGCGGCCCAAACCACCACCGACCAACCCGACGGCAAGACCACCGTGTTGGTCGCGATGTTGCCAACTAATGCAGCCAGCACCGCGACCAACACGGTGGACACCGCTAGCCACACCCCACCGCGCACCTCAACGCCTCCCATTGTCGCCCTCTATATCGTGGCGCTGGCCGAGACAATTACTGTCGGCTCGGCCCTAACGGTGTCCGGCGTCGATCGCCGAAGCGACGGCTGCCACTACGTCACCACGACTGTGGCTGCCCCTAGAGCCTCGGAACGTCGTGGCTGGCAGCCGCTCTGGTCCTTCTACATCACGAGCACGGCAGCACCACGTGATCAACAGGGACTGTAAAACGAGCGGTGTAACTCCCGATCATGGAAGTGCACCTGATGACCGACATGATGTCCGGCGTGGAGAACACTGAGGACTCGAAGCCCAAGTCCGAGACCGGGCTGGGCGGCCTGGACGAGCAGCTCGTCGCGCAGCTGGAGAGCCGCGCGAAGGCCGGCGGGCTGGCGCTGACCGGCGAAGGCGGGGTGCTGGCGCAGCTGACCAAACGGCTGCTGGAGTCCGCGCTCGAGGGCGAGATCACCGATCACCTGGGCTATGACAAGCACGACCCGGCCGGCCGCGGGACCGGCAACTCACGCAACGGCACCCGCTCCAAGACCGTGCTCACCGACGTAGGCCCGGTCGAGATCGACGTGCCGCGGGACCGGGATGCCAGCTTCGAGCCGAAGATCGTGGCCAAGCGGCAGAAACGCCTGGGCGGCGTGGACGAGATGGTGATCTCCCTGGCCGCGAAAGGTCTCACGACCGGGGAGATCTCCGCGCACCTGGCCGAGGTCTATGGCGCCGAGGTGTCCCGCCAGAGCATCTCCACGATCACCGACAAGGTGGTGGAGGGCATGGTCGAGTGGCAGAACCGGCCGCTTGACCCGGTGTATCCGGTGATCTTCATCGACGCCATCCACGTCAAGATCCGCGACGGGAAGGTCGCCAACCGGCCGATCTACGTCGCCTTGGCGGTCACGTGCGAGGGCCGACGCGACATCCTCGGCTTGTGGGCCGGCGACGGCGGCGAAGGCGCCAAGTACTGGCTGCACGTGCTCACCGAGCTGAAGAACCGCGGCGTGGCCGACGTGCTCATGGTCGTCTGCGACGGGCTGACCGGTCTAGCGGACGCGATCACCGCGGTCTGGTCGCAGGCGATCACCCAGACTTGCATCGTGCACTTGCTGCGCAACAGCTTCCGCTATGCCGGCCGCCAGCACTGGGACGCGATCGCCAAGGCCCTCAAGCCGGTCTATACCGCAGCCACGGAGGCCGCCGCGCGGGAGCGGTTCGCCGAGTTCGTGCAGGAGTGGGGTGCGCGGTATCCGGCGATCGTGCGGTTGTGGGAGAACGCTTGGGCGGAGTTTGTGCCGTTCCTGGCGTTCGATCCGGAGATCCGGCGGGTGATCTGCTCGACCAACGCGATCGAGAGCGTCAACGCCCGCATCCGCCGCGCGGTGAAGACCCGCGGTCACTTCCCGAACGAGCAGGCTGCGCTCAAGTGTGTCTACATGGCGATCATGAGCCTGGACCCGACCGGCGCCGGTCGCAAACGCTGGACGATGCGGTGGAAGCCCGCGCTGAACGCGTTCGAGATAGCCTTCGACGGCCGCCTGGCCGCTGGCCGCAAGTAGTTCCTTTCAACCCGAGTTACACCGCTCGTTTGACAGACCCGATCAACAAGGTCGCTCTCCCAGCGTCACAAGAAGTTACGCGGAAAACCTCAGTCTCCTCGGGCGACCGAAACCGACAGAGGTTCTTCTGCGGTCGGTTCGCTTCGCCACTGGACGTCGATGCGGCTTTGGCCGGCGAGGAACAGGTCGGCCGTGGCGAGAGTCGAAATCTTGATGCTGGTGCCGTGGATTTCGATGTCCTCGGGCCTGACTTGCAAGACTACTTCCCCGTTCTTGGAAGTGTAGTCAACGTCCCACCCTGGTGAGCCCTGGTCGTAGTCGGCTTTGTAGGCCATCCCTGGGGTGTACTGGGGCTTTCCGTTGCGGCCCGAGACGGTGATGCCCAAGACCGTCGAACCAGGAAGCGGAGGCCGTCGAAGTTCAAGGTCGATCGTTAGACGGTCGTTAGCGAAGACGCCGCACAGCTTTCTGATTTCGCCAGTGGTGCGTTCGGTGCACGCCGACTGTGCCGGTCTTCCGGTTGCACTCGCCATCGAGTTGTAACGGCGGCCGAGTTCCGAAAGCTCGTCCGCTCGGGCATCCGCCTGCAGAGAAAGAGCTTTCGCGACCGTTTCACCATTCTTGCGTATGCAATCTCGGTTCCAGAGCGGAGCCACCGTCAGGTTTTCAAGCCCTTCACCAGGGAAGGTGACCAGTGCGGCTGTCCCTGCCCGCGTGGTCTTACCGTCGTCGCCGCGGAGGCCGACGTCGGCGACGATCACCCATGGTGTGGTCGATGACCTGGTCTGCTCCTCGGGGCCGATCGAGAGAGTAAAACGGTCAGTGGTACCGCCCCTGACCTCGAAGCGGATATCGCGAGGGATCGTGAATGGCCGTTCGGGCATCTTGCTTGGAAGCTTGACCGCGTAGTCTGCAGCTACAGTGACCTCACCACCGCGCTCGTTGCAGTCATCGAGTGTCTCTGCGTAGATGACCTTCACGTCGGCGCCGAGCAGCACAGCCGGAGCGGTTCCGTCGTTCTTCAGTGTGACATCGATTGCCGTAGCATCGACGGGATCGTGTCCGAGCACCTCTTCTTGGGTCTTGTTGTTCATCTCGTACACCGAATGCTGCTTGGCGTCGACCTTCGACGGCTCTTGAACCGAGAAGGCGGAGACCTCCAACTCTGCGTGAGGGACGGTTCGGTAGAGCAACACGAAGACGCCGGTAAGGGTGAGCGTGACCACGACCGAGATGCCTATCAGCCACCTGCGCTTGCGCGGGTCCGTGAATATCTGAAGCAGGTTATTGGAGCCGATCTGCACCCCGACAGAATGACTGACGTCCACGCCTGGCGCATCACGCCCATGATCTTCTGTCGGCCATCCCTTGTCTGTCACCTCCTACTAGTCGGCGGAGGGGCGAGATCTGCTACACCGGTCGTTCCGACTTTCGCTACACGATCACTTGTAGCGAAACGGCTGCATCTCGCGACTGAGTCGGTGGCGGTGAACCCGTTGCCGCACGTTGTCAGGGAGTTCAGGTGAGTACTCGCGCGCGTCGAGTGTGGTGGTTTGCCAGCGGGGCAATCGGGAGCGGCGTCGCGGTGTGGGCGGCGTTGCGATTCGGCGTACTGGCGTGGCTGGGTGACGAAAACCACCCGGTACGCCCGGTGGTGGAAGCGTTGAGCTGGGTCGCGGGCGTAGCCGGATTTGCCGTCGCCTTGGTCGCTCTTGTAGCCGCACGGCGCCAGGCAAGAGACACGGCCGATGTTGGCGGTGCGCAGGGCGGGAGCCCGACCGGCACAACTGCGAAGTACCAGGTCGACGTGCGTGACAGCCGGGGCGTTCAGATCGGCGACAACAACACGCAGAAGAACAACTTAAAAGGATGATCAATCCGATACTGAGAACGATGCGACTGATGGCGGCGGCACCCGAATTCAGTAGCTTTTGAGCGATGCTCAGCTGCGGGAACCTGGAGGAACGTCACGTACAACCGGGCGCCCAGCACCGGGTTGAGGGCGTGCTCCAGACCCGTTCGACACCCCACACCTTCAGCAGGTCACCGATGAGGTCGTTGAACAGTTGACCGCGGCGCTGGGGCGTCAGGCCGTCCAGCCGGCGCATCCGGCCGTACTCGGCGATCAACTCCCCGGGCCGCAGCGTTGTCGGCAGATCGAAGTCGTCTTGGTGCACCTTCCTGCCCTGCTGCCCCGACGTTGGCGCAAGGATAGCCGCGTCGGACGTGAACGGACGGCACACATCGGCGGTAAACAGCCGCGTTCTGTTCGACGACCGAGATACTCTCAACGCCGTGTACACGAGCAGGTCACAGTGGGCGTTGGATGGCTGCGCCTCGATCAGTACTGTTCGCATCCGCGTCGGTTCTCGTCAATCACCGACACGAGTGCGCTGCTGACGGTAGCTGCCCATGGCTTCCGATGGGCCGGTTGGCAGGTCGGACGACTTATTGCCTGGCAAGCCTGTGCGGCAAGGTCCCTGATCGGGCACCGATCGAGCCAGCCCAATAACGAAACCGACTCAATTCGGCATCGCGTGTCCAAAATACGTCGGTGGAGGTTAGGGGACCTTACTCGAACACAAAAGACCAGGTCAGAGTCCTGGAAGAGCTCCGCGAGAAGCTCCCCAGCCTCGATACACCCGAGCCACCGTCGATCAAGCGCGACCGCCCGCGCCGCGCCCGACAACTCGACGCCGCTCAAGTCGAGCAGCTGATCGCCGACTACCAGTCCGGTGCGACGGTGTACGAGCTCGGCGACCGGTTCGGCATCGAGCGGCGAACGGTCAGCAGCATCCTCCACCGGCACGGCGTGCCGATGCGCCGCCGCGGCCTCTCGCCAGATCAGGTCGACGACGCCATCCACCTCTACAACCTCGGCTGGTCCCTCGCACGAGTCGGCGACCACCTCGGCGTCAACCACACCACCGTGCTCACCAAACTGCGCGAACGCGGCATCCCCACCCGAGACACCCACGGGCGCCCACGAGTCGAAGCAGGTGATGCGCGATGACACCGCGCGCAGCTATGTCGACTCGATCAGCTTCGGACGGGGCCTCCGTCGTTCAGGCCGTCACCGTGATCATGGGCGTCGTCGTCGGCCTCACCTTTCTCTTCGGCTTCGGCAACGTCCTCAACCTCGCACTGCGGCTCGGCGTGCCCGTCTGGGTCGCTCCGCTCGTCGCGCCTGCTGTCGACCTCTCGATCCTCGGGCTCCTCCTCGGCAGTCGGCAGTTGGCCCTGGCAGGCGTGACGCCAGCGCAACTGCGGCCAGCCCGGCGACTGCTGATCTTCGCCAGCGTGGTGACCCTGGCACTGAACGTAGCCGAACCGGTCATCGCCGGTCAGTACGGCAAGGCTGCGTTCGACGCCGTGGGCCCGCTGCTGCTGATCGGGTGGGCCGAGGTCGGCCCGGATCTGCTAGGGGAACTGGCTGCCGCAAGTCGGCCGGCTGAAGCAACGTTCGACGACGCGAGGCCGGTGCGGGCACCGTTCGCCGTCGAACCAACTAACGTCGGACTGACGCCGCCGGAACTGTCCGTGGAGGATCCGAAGCCAGTTAGCGTGTCGGCAGACGAGCAAAGCACTCATCCAGCTTCCAGGATGGTTGATGACAACCTGCTTGAGCTGGCAAGGGAGGCGGACGCGCGCCATTGGGATGCACATCGCCGACCGATCTCCGCGGACACCCTTCGAAGGAAGCTCCACATTGGAGCAGCCCGCTCCAGGCTGCTTGTCAAGATCATTCGAGACGACTCGCAAGGACGATCGCTCCAAGACGAACCAACGGCCCAGGTAGGAGTGTGATGTCGGGGCTACGAGGAAAGATCGCTGGGTGTGAGGCGGTTGCCGGCCACCACACCGACCACGACCATGCGATCTTTCGTTGCTCCGGGAGGACGATGCCGGGCAAGCCATACCGACTCGTCGAGCCTCGGCGCGCCGTCGGGGTGCGGCGTCAAGTCGAGTACGAGAAGTTGGCCGAACGGCACGTTTGTATTGCTGTATTCGGCAGCTTGGTGGAGGTATTTATCCTCAAGGCTTTCCGGCGTGGAGTCGGTGAATTCCCGTTTGATCTCGATGAGATAGCGGATAGTTCCGAACGTCACGATAACGTCCGCGCGGCCCAGGGCGATGTCGATGCGTTCTACAGCGACCAATCCACTCAGCGGACCGGTCTGAAGCCATTGATGGAAGTCCTGTTGTAGGTCAGCCTCCAGGGGGCGGGTGTCACCGCCTTTGAGCACTCGACGATAGTCGTTGTCCTTCTTGTGCATACCCCATGTCTTGGTCGTGAGGTCGGCTCGGCTAAGAAGAAACAGCAGGGTCTGTTCCAACAGCAGGCCAAAGGTGTCTCGTACGTCGCCGACGAAGTCGGGAGACTGGGCCAGTTGCTGGAGCAGAGCTTCCAGAAGACGGTCGAGTATCGGGTGCGCGGTTCGTGACCGCGCGAGTTCGGTGCTATGCACGATCCCTTCCAGCACCTGGAGCTTGTCATCCGCGATGTCGTTGGCCACGTCTGCTGCCTGGCGCTCGCCGAGGATGTGGACCAGGGAAGGGGCAAGGCGATACAGCCGAGCCGTATCGACCGGGTGAGGCTCCTCGTCGTCGTCCCCATCAGACGCCGGCCGGGGTGAGCGGGTATGGCTTGCGCGCGATCCGGTCGCCGCGGTCTCGATCCTGGTAAGGAGCAGCTCGGCCGTGGTCGCGTCAAGCGGTGGAGTGTCGAGCTTAGACAGTTCGCTCACGGAGCGCCGTAGTGCGGCAAGCAGGCTCTGCTGGCGCATTATCGCGTTCTCGATGGCCGGTTCGACAACGGCGGTCAGTCCGGGTACCGCATCCAAGCCCGGTAGCGGACGGGCCGTTCGTGCTTGAGCATAGGCATCGACAACCGTCGCGAGCGCGTCCCAGACGTCCATCCACACGGTTTCGGCCAGCCGATCGGCAGCCGCGCCCAGAACGAGTGCGAGTCGCCGCCACGCAAGTTCCGCGGCACGCCGAGGTTGCAGCCACGTCGGCGCGTTCATGCCGCTCAGCCACGCGACGCGCTGGTCCAGCGCGGTGGTGAGCCGTCCGTTTGCGTCGACCAGCCGGGCGTGATCCTGTGCAGCGAAAGCGAGCAAGGCGTCGCATGCGGCGGCATACGCTTGCGCGTCGTGGCGGCCCTCCTCTGCGGCGTCGACAGTGGCGAAGTCGGAGCGCGCGGCAGTGAGCGCGTCCATTGCTGCGGACAGCGTTTCCGCGGTGAGCGCGGACCGCAGGCGCCAGCACGCGATCTCGAACGCCGCGTCGACGCCTGCAGCCGCGTCGTGACGCAGTTGGTCCAGGGCAGCGCGCAACGCGGCGGCAATCGTCTCCTCGTTCGCCCAGCGGTCGATGGCGGCGCCGAGCAAGCGTGGGAGGCGTTCAGTGAACTCCTCCGGTGCGCTGGGCGGGGACGCCGTGAGGTGGCCGAGTACTCCGAAAGGTGGCGTGGCCCCGGCGACAGCCAGGCGTACCGCACCTTCCAGCCGGCCAGCTGCCAGCAAGGGGTTGGCATGGATCAGCGGGGTGAGGTCACGCAAGAGCGCGTTTGACAGTTGCGTTCCTTGAACTCTGACCGTGCTCGGGCTGGAGAGGAGTTCATCCAGGCTGCTCGCCAAAGCAAGCAGGCTTTCTTGGCCGGACATGCCTTCGATGAAGCTGGCCGTCGCCGCGTGCCATTCGTCAGGTGCGGTGTCCACTACCGCGGCGAGGGCGCGGGCCAACATTGGGGCCAGCGGGCCCGCGGCAATGTCGCCGGCCTCGTCGGCGACTGCCTCCGCTCCGAGTTGAGTGAGCGCAGGTACCGCTCCTTCGGTCGCGGGGTCAGCAAGGTGTTCGGCCAGAGGGGTCACGACCACGACCGCCCGACGACCGAACGTAGATCCCCAGGACGTGGTATCACCACAGCGGCGCGCCTTCCTCGGCCATCACCAGGCAACCTTCAGGCAGCGCAGACTGGCTAACGTCGAAGTCCGCTGTTGTGATCAACACCTGGACGTGGTCGCCCGCAGCCAACTCGGCCAGTTCGGTGAACAGAGCTGCTGCGTCGAGGTCCTGGACCTCCTCCGCCTTCGGGCTGTCGAGCAGGATCAAGCTCGGATGGGTCGAGATCCCGCGACGCGCACCGATGCGCAGCAACGCGATCACAACAGCGATCCGTAGGCGTACCTGCTCACCAGGACTCTGCTTGCCGAAGAACGACTGTGCGCCACCGCCCTTGATCACTTTCAAGCGGGCAGCACGGTCGATCTCTACTCTTTCCAGAGCGGCCATGCCGAATCGATGACTCAGGTCGGCGATCTCGGTGTTCAGCTCGGCGAGCAGGTCGGCTGCTGCGGATTTGCTGTCCTGATCGAGCACCTTGTCCGCGGCGGCCAACACCGCCAGGACGGTGTTCTCCTGCCCACCGTCCGCAGAATCGTCCTGCGGCAGCATCTCCAGGGCACCTTTCCACCGGGCGACCTCAAGCTCGGCGCTCATGCGCTCGCGCACCGTATCGGCGGTGCTGTCGGTCCGCAGCCGCTCCTGTGCCGTATCCAGTTGAGCGGTAAGGCGTGACAGGGCCGACTCGGCCGCTTCAAGCTCTTCGCGTGCCTTGCTTTCGGCGGCGCGGCTAGCATCCAGCCGCGCTTGTGCCTCCGACACCACCTCCTCATCGTTTCCCGACTCGCCCACCACTTCGGCCGTGCACACGGCACAGCGGTGGACGTTGAGCTCCTCCTGGCGGCGTTGCGTGGTGATCGGCGTCTCGCACCGCGGGCACGCACTCGGGTCCAGGCCGTGGAACAGCAGCCGCGCGATCTCGCTCTCTTTGACGTTGTTCAGGGCCTTTTCGTCCGCCTGCCTTTGCCGTCGGACTTCCCGGTAGACGCGGTTGAGCTCGTCCCACTCGTCCTGAGCATCGGCGACCTCGTGAGCACGCCGGTTCGCAGCGTCGGCAAGGTCAGTCAAGGAGGGCCCAGGGGCCTGCTGCTGGAGTCGAGCGAGCTCGCCTTCCGCCGCGGTCAGTGCTTCCTGCACCCGTGTCCGATCTGTGGCGCGCTGTTCGGCAGCCTGTCGAACTCGCTCTCGCTCCTCGGTGACCTCGGCCTGCAAGACATCACGAGCAGCCTTCACCCGCGTGAGAACTGCCGCGGCCGGCAGATCGAGGAACACCTGCAGCAACCGTCCGGCCAGGCCGCCCATGGACTGCTCGCCGACCAACGGCTTGTCGGGGCCGGCTGGCAGGTTGATCGCGGAGAAGTAGGCCGGCCACCCATGCGTCTGTGTGCCGACCTGCGCGCCCCTGGTAACAGCGTTGACGACGGGCTGCAAATCGAGGCGGTCGAGCATCAGCGTCGCAACTTGAGCGGCGAAGTCGTCGGTGTCCCCGGTGTCGATCAGCGTTGAGACTCCGTCACGGCTGGCGGCAACGTCGCTGTCGGCGAGTATGCCCAGGTCGGTCGCCGCGAGCACGATCCCTCGGGTCAGCTCGCCCGCATCGAGCGAAAGCCGGAACCCGAGAGCCTGTCCGGCCACAGTGGCATCGAGTTCGACGCCCGCGAGCCAGCGGCGAACATCGGCCTGCAACCGATCACGAGGTGACCCCCGCAGGCACCACGTGATGATCTCCAGCACACTGGTCTTGCCGCGCAGGTTCGAAGCGACCAAGGCCGTGAAGTCGTTATCGAAGGTGAACGAGCGATCGAACGGCCCGTCATGACCAGTTCCCGCGCGCACCCCGTGGACACGCAGACGGTGAACGCGCACGTGACGTGGCCGTGCCGGCGGGTAGGCCAACGGGATGCCGTAGGTCGCGAACACCTCGACAACGTCATCTTCCGCCGTGTGCGCTGCCGAAGCGATCCGAGCTACGACTGAGCCAGCATGCCCTGCGCTCGACGGTTCCGCCGCGGTCATGCGCCGACCCCATCTGCTGCCGGTGTCGTAGCCCGGAGTTGGGCAAGTCGGGCACGGGCACGGGCACTGATACTGCCGATCCGTGCGCCGCGCTCGGTGGTCGCGTACTCGTCCTGGAGGTACTGGCGGGTCTTCAACTCGTTCCCTCCTCGTCCGTCGGCCAGATCCAGCACCAACTGCACTCGTTCCACGTAGTAGCGGAACGGGGGTGCGTCGGCGACGACCGTCTGGGCGACTTCCCTGCCCCGGTTGAGCAGGTAATAGTCGTGACGCGAGGTGCGGCCGACCTGACCTCGGCGCCGTCGTACGACCAGTCCGGCGCTGCGCAGGACAGCAAGGGCGTCATCTAGCGGCTCGTAGGCGCCGAAGTGGTGACGAAGCATCGGATACCGGCGGACTTCAGGCTCTTCGGAGTCCAAGATCTGGGTGGCCAAGTCGAGCAGCCGGGCTTCGCCGCTTCGTTCGTAGTCGTTGAGCAGTTCGTCAGCGAGGTAGTCGGGGCTGCGGAGCCAGAAGTCCAGCTTTTGCAGCCGGGTCTGTCCCTCGACCACTCCTACGGCATCCGTCAGGGCCTGGTCGTCGGCTATCGGACCAGGCAACGGCTCGGCGGCGCCATCGATCAGCAGCAGGATCCTGACCGCGTCCTGCTCGCGGCTCGTTACGGCTTCGCCGTTGCCCTCGCCCTCGCCATCCACGAACAGCTACCCTAGGCCACCCTGAGTGACATCTGAAGATCCAAATGCCCGGTTGCGGACTTCGTTATCCAGGTGAGAGAAGGTTCCGCCAGCAAGTGGGGCTTCCTCTTGAAGGATCAGCCGGGCCCGGTTCGGCCGGGCTGCGGACCCGCGGCCACGCACTGTGACCTGACTTGGGCCACGATCTCGGTCTGGGGAGCAGCCCGCTTCGCTGACCTGCGGGTTCGCTGTGGAGGTGCGCGAAATCTGTGCACTAATCCCTACGGGTGGCCTGTGTCCGGACCGTGAAGACCGATGTCAGCTCAAGTTGCTTCAGACCGTGGCCCGTCAGCGGCTTACGGCCGGGCAGGGCCAATTGGACCTCGGGCTGGACCCGACGCCGGAGGCGGTGCTTTGGCTTACCGGGCAGCAGGGCCCAACGATGGACGCAATCTAGTACCTGCGAATTCTATCTCACCAAGATCATGAGCCATAATGGCAGATAACCAGCCTTCGGGCTGGTGGCGGAACTTCTTCACTTGCCCGTCAGACGTAATAGTCGCCTCGTTGTACGCGGCTGAGAAGATCCTGCTCAGCCATGCCACCTGAGCAAAACCGCGATCGCAGACCTGCGACTCCAGCGGAGTTTGGACTAGTCGAGCCTCACGTATACGCCCCATTGTGTCGTTTTCAACCTTGCAGTCCGTTGTCCAGCCCGGCTTATGCAAGCTGTAGAATTTCCACAAGATGGTACGCTCTAGCTCATTTCGAATCACCTGATCGCCGCTTGACATCCACCAATCGGTTAGTGTTGCCTGCGCAATTCCATTTAGAAATTGACCGCCGTCGACGACGAAAGTTGCAGTAATCGGCGGTCTCAGACTTATCAGGAGGTCACCGAGTATGAACAGTTCGTTTGCCTTCATAGCGGTTGGAAAATCGAGAGCGTAGTCGCGGCCTTCCCGCTGCAGTACAGCGGGGTCGATCAGGGTCCATATATTGATGTGCGACCAATAGTGTGCATAGAGTAGTCTACTGCTGGTCAAGTCGGCATAGCGTTTCTCCTGGTCAAGGTCGGAAGCCCTAATTTTCTGACTCTTCTCCTTGTATTTCGGGGCCACGTTCTTGACCTCAACCAACAGTTGCTCACGTTTGTCCGTAACAATACGAAAATCTGGAGGCTTCACCGAGCCATTAATGTCGTCAAAGTGATAGCTTCCGACGTCTTCCTGCTTCACAATGCTGACATGCCGCAAGTGTGTTGCCATCGCCTCGAACAATGCCTGGACGCGCCATCCATGCAACCGAGCTTCTTGAGCAAGGGATTCGTCCATGCCCGCACTAAGTCTGTTGAGGACCGATTCGCGTCGAATAGGATCTGTTATCAGCCCGACCGCTTGATCATTGGTAGAATCAAATTGTTCGAACACGCTGAGGGACTCTATCCCAATAGACATCTTCCGGCTCTTGCGTGTTGACACGTGATCCTCTCTTCAACGTACCGCCGGGGTCACTCAACATGCTATCGCGGTAGTCCATAGAAATATCTGGGAGTCATGGTCGTAAGCGACGCGCGTACCCCTGATCCTCGCGGTTGTCCTGCTGCTGGCCACCATCCGTCGCGGATGTGTCGCCCGGTGTTCGGTGACGGGTGCAGGTCCCGGTTGGCTGGAGTGTGGGACGGGCGCACCCCGGCTTCTTCGATGCCGATCGGAGCCAGCCGGTTTACCCAGGTCAGGACATGGTGTATGAAAAAGCATTGACACCGCCGGTGAATACGAGCACGTCCAGACCCGAGAGCGCCGCAGCCAACGTCGCGATCTCCCGGCGCAGCCCGTGGAGGTAGACCCTCGAACGCCAGCTCCGCATTCCTCGCCACCGCCCAACTCGCCCGAGTTGCTACGCACCAATTTGGCCCAACTCGGGTGCGGAGCCAGAAGTCCAGCTTTTGCAGCCGGGTCTGTCCCTCGACCACTCCTACGGCATCCGTCAGGGCCTGGTCGTCGGCTATCGGACCAGGCAACGGCTCGGCGGCGCCATCGATCAGCAGCAGGATCCTGACCGCGTCCTGCTCGCGGCTCGTTACGGCTTCGCCGTTGCCCTCGCCCTCGCCATCCACGAACAGCTACCCTAGGCCACCCTGAGTGACATCTGAAGATCCAAATGCCCGGTTGCGGACTTCGTTATCCAGGTGAGAGAAGGTTCCGCCAGCAAGTGGGGCTTCCTCTTGAAGGATCAGCCGGGCCCGGTTCGGCCGGGCTGCGGACCCGCGGCCACGCACTGTGACCACCGTTTCGTGGACGGTGAGGTAACCGTGGCCATCGTCGAACCCGCTCCAGCGACGATCGGTCGCGGACAACCTCAACTCCGCCGCAGGCCACAACCCACCGGCGCCGAACGGGACCAAGACGCCGCCCCGGCTGCGCGCCCGCGCAGTCAGTCGCCGGGCCATCGCCTGCCCCTTCATGCCGTCTCGAACAAGGTCGGCAGCGGCGATTACGACCAGGTCAGCGCCGTCGAGCAGAGCCGCGACGACGGACGCGAGTGCGTTTCCAGGGTCAGGAACGAGGACGAGCCGGTGCAGCGCCACGCCGATCTCGCTGGCGGCGAGCAGGCCGATATCTGGCATCCCAACCACCGCGGCCCAACAACCTTCGGACGTGGCTGTCGCCAGCAGAGTTAGCAGTAGTGCGGTCGACCCATCCACGGCGACGGTGGTGCCCCTCCGCAGCCCACCTGCCGGAAGCAGAGTGGCGAGGTCCCCGCGCACCCTCAGCACTGGCCCGGCTGCGCGGTTCTCCGTCGCGGCGGCTACAGCGCTAGCTGTGCTGACCGTGCCGGGGAGCTGACCTTCGATCAGTGACGTTAACGATGCGGTCGCCGCGGCGGACACGGTTTACCCCCTGGTGCGTCGTGCGCGAGGTGCGCGCACCGCCGGGGAAGTCAGCGGCTTGCGGACGTGGTGCTCTTGTTAGCGCCTGGTCTCGCTGTAGGCGGTTTCGTCCAGTTCGGCGCGGTTGGCCAGCGGTCCTGAACTGCGGAAGATCCAACTATGGTCGACGTCGCCGGTCGTCGCGCAGCGGTCGCATCGAACACGAAGTACGCCGTTACCTTCGGTAACCCGGTAGCCAGCTACCGCAAGTCGATGAAGGCCCCGGCGACAGGTTGCCGGCAGCACGACAGCACGGGTGCCGGCGCCGTCGACCCGATACCGGGCGTCGCCGTGACATCGGGGAAGTTCAGGGCCGCGCAGTGCCATGACCAGCACCTTACCATGAATGCGAACACGTGTTCGATCGAGTCTGGCGGCGCGGAAGACGAGGTGCGGCGACGACGTGATCCGTCGCTCTCGGCAAGCTCGGCGCTGTCAGGATCGGGCCCGAACCTGTGCCGCTCACGTCGAGCCGTCTACATCGTGCCACCGGTCTCTGTCGGCAACACGCGTCTCGCGCAGCCGTTACGCGCCATCCTGCATTTCTTACCTCGGCCATTCCCGCAGAAGTGTTTCGCCGTCGGCAAATATGGCCGTGGCGTCAAGGGCGCGAATGAGCCAGCCTGTGGCTGGAAGATATGCCGACACGCTCTCAGCTGCCGCGAGCCGTGCTTCGGGGACTTCCGCGGACCATGTACTTGCGTATACCCCAAGTAGTTCGTTGACGCGAGTCCACAGTGCTGTGACGGCATCCTGACGGACTACTTTGATGACGCCAATGCTGGCGGCTCCTGCGGGATCAAGTTGTTCGAGGTGTGTGACAATGACGCCTCGAATCGCATAGCCTTGACTGTTGAGTTCTGTCCATGCGCGTGATGCCTGATTGTGCGCTTGACCTACAGCATGTGCGTCGACAGCACTGCTGTCCTGATGCTCGATCTTTGCTTCCCAGGTCACCACTTCACGGTGGTTGCCGAATACCCCACGCCACCGACAATCCGTGGCGGCCCCATAGCTGGGTCGCGTTGCGCTGAATCCGAGCAGGGTTCCAAGGATTTGAAGCGCCTCGGCGTATTGATCGTGGCTTCTGGAGGTCAATCCGGCAGTAAGACGCGCTCGCCACTTTTCGAACCGAGGGCCTATGCCGAGCTGTTCCAGACGGTCATCGAAACTCTGCACCACAACAACCCGGAAATCATCCGGATTGACGGGCCGAGCGGCGGGTGCCTGTTGCTGGTGACGGAGAAGGGATGAGCGCAGACGGTTGAACCACGACGATACTCCGCCGCGTGCGATGGCATGCTGGAGTATGTCGAGAGAGCGGACGGCGGCGGACGTGTCCCCGCGGCGGCCTTCAAGAAAGGCGGCCTTCGCTTCACACCACTGTGCGAATGCGCCGAGCTCGCGCATCCCTAAGGTGCTGCATGCTTCTTGTCGCTGGCGAAAGGATTCCTCTGCGGAACGGTAGTCTTGTCGTGAATGCAGCTCCAACCATCCGGTTACCTCGGCGATGGAGTCATCGCGCCCGACATCGTTCACGACCTGCGGCAATGCCGCTGCAGCCTGAGTCAAGTCGCGGTCGAAGTCCTGGAAGTCGCGATTGAGGAACGCGGTGACCCGCGCCACAAGAGCGTTGTCGTCAAGCAGGGTGTCGTTCTCCGCGAGGTCGATCTCGGCCTGCACGTTCGCGGGCAAGCCTCGTCGACGTGACTCCTGACCGAAGTGGGCACCAAAGCGACGATCCGCGAGGATGTAGACGCCGAAGTCGTCCGCTGCCCGATTGCACCGTCCCAGCGCCTGCACGATGCGTTGATTCAAGCGCTGCATCATGAACCCGGCATCGCGGAGGTAGTCAGCGGCGAATTCCTCTTGCGGATTGATGGCTCGCGGCTGGGTTGCGAGGACCACTAGACGACATTGATCGGCCGAGAAGTCCATTCCGTCAAAGCGGCCACCCACAAACAGGTGTCCAGCCGGCGCCGCTTTGAACTGCTCAATCTCGTCCCCAAGACTCGACAGTAGCCATGCGGGTCCCGCGGGCAAGTTCATAGTTCCCAGCCATGGGACGATGGTATTGCGGTATCCCTCGGCGTCCTGCTTAGACGCACACAGCCACACGCTCTTGGGCTGGATCCGCAACGCCGCGGCGATGACGTTCGCGAGTCGCACCGGTACGTCGGCAGCGTCGTCCGGATTAAGTACGAGGAGCCGACGACCGTAGGTCTCCGCCGCCTGGCCAGCATCAATCGGCAATGTCACGATTGGCTTCGTACCTAGCCGGCGTGCAAGATCGGACGGGTCACCAATGGTTGCGGAGAGGTAGAGTCGCTGCTCAGGATCGGCGTATCGGGGATTATCTTGCAGTGGGTAGATGTAGGGTCGCAGCCAGAGGGACCGTGTGGAGCAATAGATATTCACCTCGTGGAGACGTTCACGCACACGGCCCCATCGGTAGCGCAAGTCAATATCTGTCTGCAACTCGGCGGCAGAATCGACGATCGCGCGGAATCTGTCGACGAACGCGCTTTGGTCGAGAAATGACAGCAATTCGGTGCCCGTGCGCGATGAGGTATCCGTCAACGCATCCTGAAAAGTCGCGTAGTCAGGGAAGGCTTGGGCAAGGTCACGCACGAGCGCTTGGAATAACGCCGGCTGGGCGTGGCGATCGATCTCGACGGAGTAAAGGGAGTCTAGTGCCCCCTCGGCCAGATGCGCGTCATCGACAACCAGCAGATCCGCGCTGTCGACCACTGGGTTTTGATTGAACATCACCCAGTAGTTCATGACTGCGATCGCCTGTGCTCGTCGATACAGTCGTCGATCCGGCAGAGGGATCGTGTCCCCTGCGCCCTCAAAGCGCACGACCGGCACGCCGAGCTGCTGCCCCTCATGCTCCATCTGGCGGGCCAGTGTCTTGTTCCCGGTGAGCACGGCGACTGTCTTGCCCTCACGTCGCCATGCCTCGCAGATCAGCAGGGCGATCAGGCTCTTGCCGGCACCGGTGGGTAGCTCAATGGCCAGATCAGGCTTCGCACTGTGATCAGCAGCGTAGCGCTCCAGGGCTGCACGCTGCGCAGGGCGTAGGACGTTGAAGGTGGCTGAGCTCAGCTCTCTGAGCAATCGGACATAGTCGATGTCGCCAGGCACCTAGGTCGTTGTACACGACCAGCAGTACCAGCGACAGCCGACGAGCCGTGAACGCGGTCAGATCCAGTGTCGCCCTGCCTGAGCTGGTGGTCGAGCTCGAAGCTGAGGCATCGGTCGCACCTCATTGGCGGTCCGATCGCACACCATCTGCCAGGCACGCCGCGCCCGGCGCCTCAGCAACCACCGGGCCCGCGCTCCTGGTCGGCACACGCGCGGGAACCACCATCACGCCTCTGCCCCGTCCCTACCTGCGGGTTGTCATGTACAACCTTCCGCGTCCTGATGGCTTCCCTCCCATTTGACCGGCCGCTCGCGGCACCATCCACCGCACGCCGCCAATGCCACCCGACCGAGGACTCACGCCGCCATCGGCGTGACCCCACACGCGATTGTGGGACGGGCGGCCCTGCGGTACTGGGTCGCGAGCAACGCCGACGGCCTGGGCGTCGATGAGGAGCAGCCCGCCCGCGGCGGGCGCTCTAAACGTGACCATGCGTGTCGACACAACGACCCGATCGCAGCCCGTGAGAAGCTTATTCGCTGAGGGCGCAGGGTAGAGCCTGCTCTTGGGAGAGCGGCGATGCCCGCCGAGGCAAGAAATGAGATGCGGTGGCTACTCCGGTCGAGACAGCGCAGATAGTCAGGATCGCGTTCGGCCTGCTGTCAGGGGAGAACGGGCATCACTCCTTCGAGGACCTGTGTCGCCAGGTGGCCAAGAGGCGGATCGCCAGCAACGTTCTGCCGGCCACCGGCCCCGTTTCCGCTGGCGGCGACCAGGGCAGGGACTTCGAGACCTTCCGAACCTACTTGGCCGAGGAGTTGCCCTTCGCCCTCGGGTTCTTGGCCTTGGCATCTCAGGATGTCGTTATCTTCGCCTGCACTATCCAACGGGACAAGCTCAAGGCGAAGTTCGAGGGCGACATCAAGGCCATCTGCACGCAGGGGACCCGTGTCGACCGGATCTATATCTTCGCCGCCGCGGAAGTTCCGGTCCGGCTGCGGCACGACCTGGAAGTCTGGGCTCAAGACCAGTACGAGGTCGGTCTGGAAATCATCGACGGGTTAGCGTTGGCGGAATTCCTTGCCGAGCCCGACCTGTACTGGGTCGCCCAGCAGTATCTTCGCTTGCCGGCCGAACTGGCACCAGATCGAGTCAACCAGCCTGATGAGGCGGGCCTTCCCGCTTGGTACGTCGAGCTCCGGGAGTACTGGCAGGACCCTGTTCGTGCACCATCCAACCTCGGCGACATGTTCGACCTACGTCACGGACTCAGGCATGCGATACCGCCGGGGCCAGCGCGAGGCGACCTCGACGGGTGGTTGACCCTCATGACCCGGCTGGCGGAGCAGAGCCCGGATGTGGAGGTGCGGCTGCACGCCGTCTACGAGATCACGGCCGCGCGCATCCGAGGGAAGGCTGATCTTCGGCCCGCGGAGCCGCTGATCCGCCGGTTCATGTCCGAGATCGAGCTGAGCGACGACCCGAGCATCCTGTTCGACGGGAGTGTGCTGGTCCAGTTCTGTACGACGGCGGCCGTGCTCAACCGCACCGACATATCGCTGTCTGAGGTCATTGCGTGGATCCCACACGTGCGGCGCCACGTCGATGAGATCCTTGAAGAGGATCTTGGGGCGAACGCCCGAGCGGGCCTGCTCCAGGTCTCTGCGCACCTTGCGCTGCACGTCGACTATTCGGATGCGGAGGTTCGGGGCAGCGTTACGCTCGCCGAGATCGATCAGCAGTACGACGCGCTGATGGACGCGATCGCCCAAGGAGGGCTCCAGCAGCACCTGAATGCGGCGCCGCTTGTGGACCTAGACGGCGGCATGCGGCGACTGCTCGAACTCAGCGAGCTGCTGCCCGACGCGCCTGCCTACCCGATCGATACCTTTAGCACCGTCGTTGATCTTCTAGCGCCGAGCCTGCGTGACCATCCTCTGTACCGGCAGGTGTGCGATGGGTTGGACGATGCCGTCAAGCGGCAGGAGGGTGACGCTGCGGTTGGTGACAAGTGCCGACAACGAGCTACCGCTCTGAAGAAGGCCGGACGCCTGCTCGATGCCTTGCGCGAGTTTCACCAAGCCAAAGTCAATTGGTTCCACGGTGATACGCTCTACGGCGCGCTGAGGGCGATGGCCAACATCGTGGACATCTACTGCGCGCTGGGCATGTACCTTGCCGCCAAGAAGTACGCACTTGCCATGGCCGTTTTCGCGCGCGGCAGCCAGGATCCGTCCGATCGCGAGTTCGTTCCGATGGCGCTATTCGCTGCGGCCAACCAGGACCACTTGGCCGGCGCGTGGATTGCCTCCGCAGACCTAGCGTCGATCGCAAGCCTTGCCCATGCCGCCTACGCGCCTGACGCAGCGAACCTCGATCGCCACGCCTACGTGTCCGAGGCAGCGGCGTACCAGGTGAACACGGCGCTGGCGGCACGTCAGGTCCGCCCGGACTTCGAGCCCGCCCTGTGGGAGATCCTCGATCAAGGGCACCTGGGTGCCTTGGTACGGCGCGGGGTCGAAGAGTTCGCCGCGAGGGTGTCGAGGACCGAGCAAGAGTGGCTGGACTGGCTGTCCGACAAGGCTGGCGCACCGTTCAGCGATGTCGGCCCGGAGCGCACTATTGCGTTCCGGGCCCTGGGCGTGCTGTGGACCATCCACGGCCGCAACGAGCAGGACACCGTGCTCGCCATGGAAGACTTTGCTTCGACGCTACAGATCTTGCTGGTGGAGTTCGCCTCCCTCGACCCCGTGATCATTCCCCAGGATGTCGACATCGAGATCCGTGCTTATCCGACCGACCGGCAACCCGCCGACACATACTTGACCCGCGTCGACGGCGATCGGCGCTTGTGGCTGCTGTTCCTGCCTGCTGAGCCGCAAGATGACGTTGACAACGAGGCGCACATGCGCCAGGACGTCGTCCATCTGGCGTTCCAGGTCCTGCTCGGCAACTCCCTTCTTGGCCAAGAATCATTCAGCCGACTCATGGACCGAGCCACGCGAAATGGTCTATTTCACAACCTCGAAATCGGCCGTCCCTACCGGGAACTCGCTCGGTTCCGGACACGGCCCATCCCGCCTCTTGCCGAATCCCGAAACATTCCTCTTGCGGATCGCGATCGCCGAAATCCCCGAGCCGGTTCAGCGCAACTCGATGCGCGCTCCGGTCCTGGACCTGGCTACAACGTTGAGAAGGCGCAATCGATCTTGGCTGAGCGCTACGATTTGCTACCTGTTCCCATCCGCCTGACCTTGCCAGAACTGCTGCAAGACGAGCGGGTGCGGACGCTCTTCCAGGACCTGCGAGAGGAAGGCTGGAAGGACTGGCATCTACTCACCGTCGTGATGAATCTGACCGTCAACCTTCAGGTCGAAGCCCGCCACGAGGCGATAACCGCAGAAAGCGTAGGACGATTGGCGGACGCTGTCTTCGACGAGTCGAAACGAGAAGAACGGCCAGACGATCCACGGATCTCAACCTCGGAGGTCACGCGCGAAGTCATGCTGAACAGAATTCGAATGGTCGCGATGAGCAGCCTGCGCCGCTGGGACCTGACCCTCCATCATGGAGACACCTACGCCGACCCGGTGATGAAAGTACTCGAACACCGATACGGATTCTGGGCTGACGACATCCCTCACTCCGATCCCTTCCACGGGCTACTGACCACAGCGGCTTGACCGTTGCCCTAACGATCTAATTTCAGAGCCAACGCGGGTACTTTGAAGGAACGGAAAGAGGTGACGTCCGTCAACTCCCTCGCAGACTTAAGGATACGTGACCTGCAGGAAGCCATAAACACCCCTGCCTGAGACCCCTCCGAGAGGCCCGTGGTTTACCTCGACTGCCATAGCGTGGACGCCGCGCTGGCGTCCTTCGCAGCTGCTTGCCAGCGACCGGTCGCCGCTGTCGCGGAGGCGGTCCTGTCCTACCGAACTGAATGGACCGAGTACGAGCCGCACCTCGTTGCCGCCGGACCGCGCGAGGTTTTCCGCCTCTTGGACGTGGCCGAGACTGATGCCACATTCGAAGGCGTCTATTACTTCCACGGTACGCGGATCTTCGACACGACAACATTCCGCAAGGAAGGCATTTTGCCGCTCGGCCAGATGATCGACCGGCTCTGGGCTTCCCTGTACACCCTTGTAGCCGACATAGTCACCGACACGGAGTGGCGCCGCCTCCGTGCTGACATCGAAGCTGGAGCAGGAGCTGGTGGATATCAGTACTGCCTCAAAACACCGAGTCCGAACCTGCATGGACCGTACGCTCATTTGGCTCGCGAGCACCACCTCCCGCGAGATGGGCACCACAACTATTTGACGATTCCCGAGATCGTGGAGGATATTGCACGAAGCTGCGGGCTTGACCTCGCACAACGGTTTCAGGACACGACTACGCCTTGTGTCGTCAAGTTTCGTACGACCGGCGTGGACACCGAAACTCTGCACGCTGGCTTCTGGTACATCCATGGCATGTTGCACAACGGGACCCCGGGCTGGTTTTCCCAGTCTGACTACGACGGCAGAGGGAACGCGGTGCCGCCCGAGGATGTCGTCAGCGTCGAGTTGATCGACGCAACCCGATAGCCACGTACTCTGCAGGTACGGGACGCGGGGGAACGTCCTGGGGATAGCTGTTCGCGAGTCGACGACACCCGACCAGCTGGGATACTCCGGTTACGGGGCGTACACAACGAACCCAGGGGTGGGTCCGTTCAACGGCCATAGCGACGCCGTGTGCCACAACCGTCCACGGAAGTGTCGCAGTTACACTGTGTGCCTCCGGGCCGTCTGCCCCGGATGCGGGTACTTGTCCGCTGAGCTGCGGCATTGGCTGTTCGTCACGCGCGGTGACTCGGAGCCGCTGCTGGACGCGGTGACCGGCCGCTACAGCAAGACGATTCAAGGAGCTGGCCTGCCCAGCGCCGGATTCTGGACGCGGCGTCACGGTCAAGCTGCGGGTGATCAAGCGTCGGCGCGGGACTTTGGAGCGACACCGTCGCCTGGAGAGGCAGTCGCCTACGTCGATCGACCACACCACCTATCGGAGGTTCACGCCGATGGTGTCCGCGGCGAGAGTCAACCGTGCCGCGGATCAGGCTAGAAGTGACACAGAAGCCGCGTGAAATGCGACTGCTGTCTTGTGACCGCAACCCGCAGCACCTCCAGTAGACCGCGCCGCCACCTACCTACGTCGCCAGCCTTGGGGCGATCGTCGCGGGTTCGCCTGCGTCGACCAGCCCCGCTGCGCAGCAAGCACCGAATGACTGTTAACTGGGCTGCCATTAGCTCGCTCATCACGGGACTTGCGGCGTTGGGTGCTTTGATATTCACCGGACAGGCCGTAACTGCCTCGCAAGAACAAGTAGCCATCGCGCAGGCTCAAAACCAGCTTGCCGAACAAGGCCAGATTACCGACCGGTACGGCAAGGCTGTCGAGCAAATCGGCCAGGAGGGTCCGGAACATCTTCAGCTCCGACTGGGTGGCATCTACTCGTTGGAACGAATCGCCCACGACTCGCCCCGCGACCAGCCGACTATCCTCGAAGTCCTTCTGGCATTCATCCGAACGAACACGCATGCCAATTTTGTTGCGCCGGCAGGTAGTCCGATCCGAGCCAACAACACCTGCTCAACCCTGCCGACTACCGGTCCGGACATTCAGGCCGCCCTTGCCGTCATTGGCCGCCGCGACGTCAAGCATGACGATTATTCCCGAATTAATCTCAGTAAGGCTTGCCTTCGTGGCGCTAGGATTAGCGGTCGATTTGACAACGCTTCGCTCGACTATGCTGATCTAAGTGGTGCAAATCTTAGCGGCGCCGACTTTAATCATTCAACTTTTCTTTATACCATTTTTAATGGTGGTTTTCTCTTGGATGCCAACTTCGATCACGCGCAATTTCCGAGCGCCTCCTTCTTGGGTACATATCTTTACAGGTCCAATCTTAAGGATGCGCGCCTCAATGGCGCGAATCTCACTAACGGCCTGCTCAACGACGCGCGCCTCAACGGTGCGGACCTCACTGCTGCAAACTTCACCAACTCCATTCTTCGCGGTGTGGACCTCACTGGCGTACGCCACGACGCCACCACCTCCATGGGTGGTGCACAAACGGACGGTGCGACACGGGGTATGTGGTGGTGACGTCGGGTCGCTCGCACTATGAGAGGCGCTAGCGAAGGCACTGGCAACTTTGTGACAACTAGCACTTTGGTGGCAAATTTGCACATCCGCCGGCGTCGAACCGCCAGGTGGCATCCCCCGCGTGGTAACAGATGTCGTCACCGATCACACCTGACACCTCGCACGCCACGCCTGCCCCGTTACCCGTGCGGCGGCCGGCGAACTGTGCGCGGCAGGCGGGCTACTGCGCAGAGTCCGTCACGGGCGTCGAGATGTTCTCCGGCACGAAGGCCCAGCCGAGCACCGGCCGGTAGACCTCCGTCTGGACCGCGTAGATGACCTCGGGGTCGTCCTGGGTCGGCTCGGAGCAGCTGCCAGCAGCGGCGGTGACGGTCGCGACGTCGTGCCACTTGACGTTAAGGTGCGGTCAACCTGAGACCTGCCTCGCTACCCGATCGTTGCCCGAAATCGGATCAGTGCCGGTCAGTGAACAACTCACGACGCGCGAGTATCTCCTGGTCGCGCAATCTGGCCGTGCGGTCGGGCCTGGCAAACTCATGGAGTGATCAAGCACCTCACATCGAGCGTGTTCATCTTCGGGCTGGTCGGTGAAGTGTGGAGTCTGGGGCTGATCGAGCATCCTCGCCTGCGGCGTTGGATGATCCCCGGTGGTCATGTCGAACTGGGCGAGTCGCAGGTTGATTCCGCACTTCGCGAGGTCGAAGAGGAAACTGGCCGACGGGTTCGATTGGTGCGGCCCCCTGGTCCAGCAGTCCCGCCCGCCTTTCCGCGCACCGTGCTGACGATGCCGTGGTGGATCACCGAGCAGCCGGTGCCGCCGGATGCGCACTGCGGGGATCGTCACGTGCATGTCGATCACCAGTACGTCGCCCTCGTCACCGACCCTGACGAGATGATCCGGGAGCCGGAGCACCCGTTCCGCTGGGTTCGGCCGGACGAACTCGACGGCCTCGCGATGTTCGCCGACACGCGGCTGCTCGCCACTGGCTTGTTCGCGGTCGTGCCGATGCTCGGCGCCGGCGACGTCGACGCGGTGACCGTGATGAGGTCGCTGGCGGGTGATCGGCAGTCGTGATTCAGTCCTGGAGGGCACGGACCCGCTCGTGTAGAGCGGTGAACTCTTAGACCCGCTTGGTGCGCTGCTTCCACAACACGGCGAGCCACCGCAGGGCGATGGTGCGCCGCGCGGCGTCGAATCGGGCGCGGTTGCCCGGCGTAATGCCGAGTTCGGCTTCGGCGCTGGTCCAGACGTCGTCGGGAATGACGCGGGCGCTGATGTGCTCGATGTGGTCGGCGGCGTCGACGGCGATGTCGGAGAAGCCGCTGAACTCGAAGTCCGCGACGTAGGTGGTCTCGCCGTCGTGGAGCCAGTTGAGCAGGTTCGCGTCGCCGCGGGAGTAGACGGGGGTGGCGGGCTGTGCGAGCAGTTCGGGGTCGCCGCTGTTCTCCCAGCGGTGCAGGAGAGCGAGCATGTCCGGGGTCTGGGGGTCGTCGGCGGCGTCGGCGAGCTGGCCGGGCCAGACATCGGTGAGCCGGGCGATGTAGTGGCCGATGGAGTCGACGCGTTCCAGGCTGGCTAGCGGTTCTTTCAGCGGAATGCTCTGCAGGACGCGGGTGGTGTTGGCCAGCGACTTGATGGCCGACGCCGGGTCGAGAACGTCGAGGATTGGGGAGCCGGGCAGCAGTGTCATGCCGAGTGCTGGCTGTTCGGGGTGCTCGTCGAGCCACAGCGGTTCCGGTGCGCTGCCCAGGCCGGCGGCGTGGGTGAGGCCGTGCCACTCGCGCTCGACGCGCTGCCGGTCCGTCTTCTTGTAGAGCTTGATGCAGATCGGCGTGGGGGCCGTGGTCCAGGCGAAGACGTCGTTGTTGCGACCACCGTCGAGTGCGTGCAACCCGTGTTCGTCGAGTGTGGCGGCCAGTGCGTCGGCTCCGGCTGCACGCGCGGTGCGCAGGGCGCTGAGCAGGTCGATGGGAGCGGTGTTCTCGCGGTGGCTGGCCAACGTGGTCATCGTCTCGGACTCTCGGTTTCGGCTCGGCGCGGATGGGCGGGATTCAGCGTAGGAGACAGGCTCGGCGGTTTCGTGGTGCCCCGCACACGGGCTCAGGTCGATGTCGCCCGTCTGGCTGATCTGACGCAGAGTGGCGTGAATAGCTTGGTGGGTGTCGACCGGGTCGAGATCGGTGACATCGAGGACGGTTAGCTGGGGGTCTCGTGCGGCAAGCAGTGCGTAGCCGTGGTCGACCCAGGTGAGGTGGGCGCGTTGTTCGCCGGTGAATGCGTGGCGGCGGTCTCCTCCGCGTTGGTCGGCGCGACGAGCGGCGACCTCTGGGGGTACTCGCAGCCACAGTGCTCGGGTGGGGCGTGGCCCGGCCAGCGCTGTGAGGGCGTTCAGCCAGTCGAGCGCGACGTCGGCGGGTGCGCGGTGCTGGCGGAGTAGGGCGGCGATCGCGTAGGAGGCCATCGTGTGTATGCCGCGGTCTTCGATCACGACGGTGGCAGGGTCCTCGGCCAGCGCTGGATCGAGGACGGTGGCGACGAGGTCAGCCCGGATGGCAGCAGTGATCATGGTGTCGGTGATGGCGTCGCCGCTGCGCAGGAAGGGGTCACCGCTGGTGCGCAGCAGTTCGACGAGGCTGGCCGCCACGGGATCGGTGTCCAGGGTGGCCAGGTCGGACAGAACAGTGACGGGCTGACCGCTGGCTTTCAGACACCTCGCGAGCATCCGGCTCTGGGTGCTCTTGCCCGCGCCGGGCAGCCCCTCGAACGTGATCAGCACGCCACGACCTCCTCGCCGGTGAAACCGTTGATCGCGCTCGCACGCTGGACGATGCCGAGGATGTCCTCGATCAGGGTGGGTGCGGCGGCGATGGTGCAGCGGGAGGCAGTGGTGTGGTCAGTGCCGTCGAGATCGGTCACGTTGGCGCCGGCTTCGCGGGCGATGACGGCTCCGGCGGCCATGTCCCAGGTGCGGTTGCCGAGGGTGATCGACGCGCCCAGGGCGGAGTCGGCCAGCAGCGCGAGGTCGGCCGCGGCGGTTCCGAGCATCCGGATGCGTTGCGCTCGGGGCGCGAGGTCGGCGTGGATCGCCAGCATCGCCGCGTTGCGGGCGGCGGCGTCGGGTCCGGTGCCGTAGTCGCCGACCGCGACGATCGCCTCATCCAGGCGGGCCGGGCCGGCGATGCGGATCGGGTGGCCGTCCCGGCAGGCGCCGAGACCGTCCGCCGCACAGTACGTGCGGCCGAGCTGGGGCAGGGCGATGACCCCGAGCGGGGGGTCCTCGTCGACGACCAGGGCAAGGGAGATGCCGGTCAGCGGGATGTCGTGGGTGAGGTTGGCGGTGCCGTCGACCGGGTCGATGACCCAGCGGGTGCCGCTGGTCGGGCCGCCTTCTTCTTCGCCTTGGACACCGATTCCTGGAGTGGCGCGGGTCAGCTCGTCGCGCACGATCCGTTCGATGGCGAGGTCGACGTCGGTGGCCATATCCCGGTCACCTTTGCCAGTGCAGGTGCGGGGACGGTGGGTGCGCAAGAACGCCGCGCCGTGCTCGACGGTCGCCTGCGCGATCAGCAGCAATCCTGGCAGTTCGGTGCTCACGAGGTCTCCACGGTGGTCGGGGCCGGCGGATGAATCACGGCTTCGGACGGAGCGAGGGTGTCCAGGTGGCGCAGGACGATGTCGACGTTGGTCGCGACGGGCTTTCTGGTGTCCAGCAGCAGTTTCGGGCCGGTGATCGGCACAGCGGTGGCGGCGAGTTTCTGGTGTAGCTGCGGGGTGCGGTTGGCCGCTGGGTGAAGGCCATGCTGGTGATCGGCGGTCAGCCGGGCGTGAGCGACGTCCACTGGGCAGACGCATTCGAGCAGCAGCAGGGGTTGCCGGTGCGCCCCGGCGAAGGACCGCAGGTCCTCGACCTGGCCGGGAGCCAGCCAGGTCCGCCCGTCGAGCACGACGCTCGTGGCGGGAGCACGCAGCCACTGCCAGACCGCGGTCGCGAACAGGACCTGGACGCAGTGGTCGTCCTGGTCGCGGGTGTAGGTGGTGTGCTCGGTGCCGAACAGCGCGTGCCGGACGGCGTCTTTGCGCAGCAGCAGCGCGCCGGGAATGTGGCTGGTGAGGTGCTCTGCCAGCGTGGTCTTGCCGACGCCGGGCAGCCCGGCCAAGGCGATGATCATCGGTGCGGCTCCTCGTCGACTGGGAAGCGGGCCGGGTCGGCGGGCAGCAGAGGCCAATGGGAGCGCAGCACCGACCAGCCGGCGAGGACGTCGGCGTGATGCGGTGCGGGCGGCGCGGTCGCACGGACTTGGCGGATCGCGTCGGCGGCGAGCGGCCAGCGCGGTCGTGCCGCGAGCCGGGCCAGTGTGTGGTTGACCGCGTCGGACGGCGCGAGAATGGGCAGCGGATGGTCGTGCGGGGGCACGTTGATCCCGGTGCGGCGGGCCAGCAGGCCGGGGACGTCGTCGGTGCAGCCGCGCGGCAGGGTCGTGGCCAGGTCGACGACTATGAGCGGGACGATCGGGTCGCCGGTCTGCCGCGTCCAGGTCCGGTTGTCCCGGCTGGGCTCGTAGCCCTGGGCGCGGAGGACGACCTGCGCGCGGTCGGCGTCGCCGGGCGCGATGAGCAGGTCGATGTCGCTGAACTGGCGAGCGCCGGTGCTGGCGTAGAGGGCGTGTTCCACGCTGAGCCCCCCGAGTACGACAGCGGATACTCCAGCGGTGCCCAACGCCGCCGTGTCGGCGAGCGCGGCCACGCGACAGGCGTAGGTCTTGTACCGGTTGGCGCGCAACGTGCTGTCGAGGAACCGCGTCACCGCGCGATCCAGCTCGGGGACGGAGTGGTCGTGTAGGTACGCGGCCAGCAGGCAGAGCGTCTTCGACCGTACCGACTGCTCCAGTACCGCGCCCAGCTCGGTGAGCACGGCATGAGCGATCATCTCGTGACTGTCGGCACCGGTGCCCCAGCACAAGGCCCGCACGGCGTCCTCGGCGAGGCGGCCTGCCCGTCGGTCGGTCATCCCCGACCACCCGGCCCGGCCGCCTGGGTTGCTGCGTGGTCGAGCAGGGCAGCCACGCGGGCTGCCAACGTGTTGGGCGAGTCGGTGACCGGGATCCGAACACACGGCACGGTCCGGGCGAGCTGGTCCGCGACGGCGGTGAGCGCGAGCGCGGTCCGATCTTGGTCGGGCGGCAGCAGCCAGTGGTTGCGGTGCGAGGTGACGCGGGTGACCGGATCATGCATGAAGAACTGCGTGCGTACCAGGACGTCGCGTACCTCGGCCGCAGGCACTGGCTCGGGCGGGAGGTCGCTGGCGCTGCGGTAGGGCCAGAGCATCAGCGTGGGCCGGACCTCGCCGAGGATCTGCGCGGCGGGCAGCGCGGCCCGCAGCTCGCCCGGCTCGATTGCGATCTTGCCGCTGGGCGCGGACTGGCCGGCAGGGCTGTTCTGCTGCTGTTCGGCGGGCAGGAACCTGTTCATCCCCGGTACGGCGCGCAGCGTGCTGGCGGTGGCCCGCAGGTGCATCGGCCAGGCGTAGCCGACCGTGCCGCCGTCGGGGTCACGGCGGAGCAGAAGCCGGTCGTTGGTGACGAAGTCCCCGCCCACCAGCCGCAGGGCGCTCAGCAGGGTGGTGGTCTTGCCTGCGCCCTTCGGCCCGGCGATCAGCAGGCCGTGATCGGCGCGCACGAGCGCGGCGGCGTGCGCGTAGACCGCGTCGTGCTCCAGAAGCTGGGCGGTCATGGCCTGCCGCACGAGTCGGGCGGCGAAGAACCTCGCGGCGTCCAGGCCGCCGGCGTGCACGGTGATTGTGCCGAGCAGTTCGTCGAGGTGCACGAGGGTGGCGTGGTCGCGGATCCAGAACGCCCGGCCGCCGGGCACCCCGATCGACTGGGCCTGGAGGTTCGGCCCGATGTCGTGGTCATCGGCGTCGGCGAACCGGGCGTTCACTCCTGCTTGGTCGACGCGCACGCCGGTGTGCAGGGTGATGGTCCACCGGCTGGCCGCGGTCCGAGTGCGTGCGTAGGAGTAGAGCGTGGTCTCCGCGCCCCTGATCAACTCGCCGCGGTCGGCGCGCAGGGTGACGCTGGCCGTGCCCTGGACGAAGCGGCGCGTCGCGCCGGCAGGCGCGCCGTAGCCGATCAGCGGCCGGATCGGACAGGAGGCGTCGGTGGGCGCGGGTTGATGCTTGCGCGAGCTCGTCATGACGCCGCGGCGGGGATAGGGCGGCGGCCGAAATGTGCGGCGTGCTCCTGCAACCGGGCCAGTTCGGCGGCCGGGGCATGGCGGTAGAGCGCCGCCAGCCCGGAGGGCATCAGCAGGGGCTCGGCCCAGCTCGGGGACTCACCGCGCCGCAAAGGTCGCTCGGTGAGCTCGCGGCAGGAGCCGATCACGGCGATCTTCGAGTCCGTGCGTGCGATGGTCAGCTCAGGCGCGGGCGCCACTCGGTACTTCAGGTCACTGTCGACCGCCTCCCGACTGGTGTGTCCGGTCAGCAGGTCAGCGACGTCGGTATAGACGTTGAACACCGCCGCTGGGGCGTCGAGCACGACGGTCAGGTGCCAGGCACCGAACGGGATGACGACGTGATCACCAGCCCGGCACACGTGATAGTCCATTGTGGAGTTGCCGTCGCGGTCGATGTTGGTGTGCAACATGAGAACCCGCCCGGAGAGACACTGGAAGATTTCGACCTGTGCCGGGGTGTTCCAGTGGCCGAGCGACCGGCCGAGTTCCGGGCTGCCACCGAGATTTGCCGCGGTGTAGACGACGAGGTCAGCGAACCAGGTGTGCGTGCCTTCCGCGCCGTCGATCGGCTGGCCGGTCTTGGGCCGGGGCGCGGCGATGTCGCGGTAAGCGAGGTAGAGCTGCGGATCGATGCCGCGATTGAGCATTGCGCGCACCTCGTCCGAGTGGGCCAGGTAGACCGATCCGTCGGCGTCGGCTCCCGTCAGCAGATCGCGGAGATGCCGAGCACGGCCTTCGCGCGCTGATGCCGCGACGAGCAGATCCAGGCCGCCCGGCGGCAGCGGGCATGGAGAGACACGGGCCGTGGGGATGTCCAGCGGCGTGATCATCAAACGGGTTCCTCGGATCGGTGGGTTCAGGAGCAGGTGGCCAGGACGGCGTCGGGCATCTGGTCGAGGCTGGTGATGGCCCGCACGCCGGCCGGGCAGGGTTTGCCACGCGGGTTAAACAGCACCGCGCGGCATCCGGCGTTCAGCGCGCCGTGGATGTCGGTGGTCAGGCTGTTCCCGACGTGCACGACCCGGTCCAGGTCCGCACCTGCGGCGGCGGCGACCGCCACGAACATCTCCCGGCGAGGCTTCGCCAGCCCGACGTCGGAGGAGAAGACGGTCTCGTCGAAAACCGCGGCCAGGTCGTGATCGTCGAGGATGAGCCGGGACACAGACGCCGGGGTGGCGAGTGTGTTCGAGGTCAGCACGAGCCGGGCTCCGGCCTGCCTCAACGCCCAGAGCGCGCTGTGCGCGCCGGGGATGAGGTCGGGGCAGGCTCGCAGGACCGCGTGGGTGTGCGGCACGAGCAGGGTGTCGACCAGCCGCTTGTCCAGGGGCAGATCCATGACGGTGAGCATCTGCTCGACTTGGCCGCGCACTGGAGGTTGTTCGCCAGTCGCGCGTTGGCGTTGCTGGGTTTCCGCCCGCACGGTGAGGATCGCCTCGCGGACCTGGCCGTCGGGTAGGTCGTGGCCGAACGCGGTGAGCACGGTCGCGAACTCGCGGATCCGCCAGGCGGCTTCGGCGTCACGGTCGCCGTAGGTGATCAACGTTCCCCACAGGTCGACGCTGACCACCCAGCTCTCCAGCGGGCCTGCCGCGGCCGGTGTCACGTTCGCTCCTCGACGCGTTTTCCGTCGAACGCCACGTCGCCCCGCTGGTTGTGCAACCAGATGGTGGTGGCGGCGAGATCGTCGCTGCCCAGCAGCAGCGATCCGGCGACCAGGCCACAGCGACCAGCCTGCTGCCCACAAACAAGAAGGCCACCCGCAATGCGGGTGGCCCCTGCTCGCCTTCAGGCGTCGCGGTCCTACTTCGTGGCCTTCAGCCAGGCACTTGTTCTAGTAAGACCTCTAAGGTGGAGCTAAGGGGACTCGAACCCCTGACCCCCTCACTGCCAGTGAGGGTCGATCATGGTCCTGACCTGCGGCGATAGAGAATCGCCTAGTGAAATGATGCGCTTGGGCGCCGTTGTTTGCAACTGTGTGTTGTTGAGTGCAGTTGTGACAGGGGGTTTGCCCCAGCTGTGCCCCAGTGAAATTAGTGAGAGAACTGGGCATGTAGGCCTCGGACATCCGGCGCACCCCTGGACCGTGGCAACGCCGTGCCCGGCGAACGGGGTTCTCAGGCCGGTTGCAAACAGATCAGAGGTCGTCGGCTTCCTGGTCGTCCGGTTCGGGTTCGAACTCTTCGGGGCGCTCGTCGTCGCCGTACTGTGCGACAGCCTGGTCGCTGAGGTCCAGCACGACCGGTTTGCCCATCGCCTCGGATGCCACTTTGACCAAGGCCGCGGTGCGGGCTTCGAAGAACTTGTCGAAGTCGGCGGCGCGGAGGGTCGCGGGATCGATGTGGTGAGTGGCCACGATCGTGTCCAGGGCCTCCGCCGTTAGACCGGTGTCCTTCTCGAGCTTGGCGAGGTAGTCGCGAGGAGATCGTCCGCCGATCGAGCGGTTGGTCTCGTAGGAGATGGGTGTCTTGTTGACGATACTTTCGCGACGCGCATCGTCGACGTCGTTCTTCGCGCACCAGGCTTTCGGGAAGATGTGGTGTACGTCGATCTTGAGCGGCACAAAGGTGGCGTGTCCGATGATCTTCCGGTACTTCCAGTCGGTCGCGCCTCCGCGCATCATCAGCGCGTAGAGACCCTTATAGGCAGAACTGTTCCTGGTCTTCAGCGACAGTAGCCGACTTTCGCGGAAGCCGGCGCGAGCTACCGTCTCCGGCACGGCGGCAGATTCGCCGAGGGCCCAGGCCGGCACCTGTTCGACGTCGCGGGTGAAGCGTGTCTCGACGGCGCCGCCGTACAACTCGCCCAACACTCCGCACCAGTACCACCGGCGGACGCGCCGGCTCGTCGTGTGGACATCGATCCGGTCGCCCAGCAAGACCCGCAGTACAGCCAGCGGGACCAGCTGCGTCCGGTACGACAGGTCGGCGTCGGTGAACACGTTCTCCTGGGCGAGGAAGCCCGCTGCCCACTCCAGTCCATCGGCGACCTGCGGTGCCCACTTGAGGTAGTCCTGCAGCGACAGTTTCAGAATGTCGGCTCGGCGTGCGCTGGTCGCCGGTAGGTCTCCGGTGTTCGTGGCGGCCTCGGTGCGCTTTCGGCGTCCGTGGGTGGCCAGCAGAGTGACCGCTTGCAGCAGGTCGCTGCTCTGCAGCCCTCTGAGCACCAGGTGATGGTCGAGCCGTTCCTTGAGCTGTCGCCAGTTGTCGTTGAGCCGGAAGTCGGTGCCGTGTTCGGCGAAGTAGGCCGCGTCACCGGCGAACATGGCCGTCAGGAGTTCGAAGACGTCGAGGGCGAGGCCGCCGGTGTTAACTTTCTCGAAGACGGTGCAGACGGCTTCCTTCGTGGTGTCCTTGCCGAGCATGATTGCGGGGATGCGGTAGCCGATCATCGGCGTCAGGATCTCCGCCTGGAAGCGTTGTACAGTGGCAATCCGCGCGTTATCGGCCAGTCCGCCGGGGGCTGCGTACTCCATCAACCACTTCATCGCCGCGGCTTGGTCGAAGGCCAGTGACATCGGGAACATGCCGGCGGCCTGCTCCGAGGGGGAGGTGAACAGATCGAGATCGACGGCACGGCCGAAGTCCGACCGCACCTTGCGATCCGCGGGCACGGACACGATGGCCTCGTCGCGATCGACCGGATCGCCCAGGGCGTTGCCGATGTCCAGGTAATACCATCGCTGGAGCTTCTTCTTGCGGGCATCGGTGGTCTCGACGGGTCGTCCTCCGGTGAGCGCTTGGAACAGCGACGTCATGCGCTGCTGGCCGTCGAGGAGAAGATGGCTCGGGTGGACGTCGTTCTTCAAGGACACGCCTGCCAGTGTCTTGGGCTTGAACCTGGTGTGCGTGCTGCCCGTTTCCAGCATCATGAGCACCCCCATCGGATGCCCCAACGTGAGGGTGGCGAGCAACGAGCGGATGCGGTCATCGTCCCACTTGTACTCCCGCTGGAAATCCGGGAGCTGCAGCTTGCCGCTGCGGACCTGCTGCAGTAGGTCCGTCAAGGGCAACTGCGGGCTCTGAAAACTCATGCTCTTCCTACCTCGTTTCTTCGGGTGCAGGGTGACGTTTGGCCGCGCGCACGGTGGGTGTGGCGCTGCTTCTGGGTTGCGGCACCGTTGGATGCGGAGTCGCAGGATGTCTGGGGCCTTCACCGGCTGGTGGCGTCGCGAGCGGGATCCAGCCGTGCCCGCCGCGTGCGGTCGCGTCGGTCATCCGGTCGAAAGCCTCGAGGACGAGACGGCGCGTGCGGTACTCGCTGAAATCGCGCTGCTCGTATTTGCGTACGACGGGGAACGAGTCCAGGATGTGCTCAGACTCGGCGCGGGTCAGGCCGTAGACGTGGAGCATGGCGGCGTCAAGGTCGGCGCGCAGCAGTGCCCGACGGTCGGGGTCCCAGTGGAACGGTGGGCTGTCGTCGTCAATTTCGTTGGCGTACGGCTGAAGTCGCCATGAGGTGTAGGACAGCTCCAGAACGTACGGGGTGACCCACTCGGCAAGAGTGCGTTCGGCTTGCCAGGAGGTCGGTTGGGCAAAGACAGTGGGGGTAGGGCAGGCAAGCTGTTTGACTACTGAGTAGATCATGTGCGTACCACTGATCTTTTGCCTGACGATATAATCGACGGCTATCGACGACCAGATCGCATGCAGGAGCATCCCGTGTTTGGGGTCTTTGGGGAAGGCGAGTGGAAACACGTGGGCGACAGCGCTGCTAGGCAGCACGGATGGTACGAACGTGCGCATGTCGCTGGCGCGGGCAATGTCGCGCCAGCCCAGTAGCCACTTTCGATCCCATTTGGCGTCCAGGGCTGCTGCGACCTTCGGCTGGGCAACCCAGTATCGGGCTAAGGCTTCTGTCTGTGGGTCGTCATGTTGCTCCGCAGTCAGCCTCGGGAGGGAGCCGACGTTCAGCTGAGCCTGGGTCGCATCGCGGTATGTGGAGAAGCGGTGGTCGAAGTGGCCGAGCATCTTCGCCTCGTACAGTGGCAGATACTCGTACTCTTGTCTCTCATACGACCAGCCGTTGAATGTTGCCGCAGTCAGGTCCGTGGGTTGGTGGAACAGCCCTGAATCGTTTGCCATATCGAACAAGCGGCAGAACGACAAGCCCCATGGGTTTCCATCGGCATTGCCGTCTCGGATGAGCACTGGGTGGCGGCGGTAGATGCCTAGGGTGATGTCGGCGTCGGTGCGCGTCCGGAACATGGGGAGCGTTCCGGTGTTGGGGTTCAGCGCCAGAACCTCGTCCGGGGCGAGTTCAAAACGTCTGTCCGGTACATCGGCCAGGTGACGGGTGAGGAAAGCGAAGCGGGTTTGCGCCACGGCCCTGTTTATCCCGGAGATTGCTGTGATCGCGAACCGCATCCGGTGATCGGTTCCGGAGAAGACTCTGTCTTCGTTTTCGAAGTCGTAGAACGTAAGAAGACGCTTCTCGTCGAGTGTGTCCGCGAAGAACGGCGCAGTGGTTTTGTCTGTGGCGAGACCAGTGGGGGTGAGCATGCCGGCGATTCCGGTCGGTGCGGTTATGGTGCGCATGGTTTCTGCGAAGACGCTGTAACTATTGACATCTCCTTGGCCAGTGAGGGGATAGCGGCCGCTGTGAAGAAGGAGGTGGCTGACGCCGTCCGACATGCGAAGTGCTGACAGATAGGCGTCGTACAGGGGCGGATCTTGGATGGCCAGGACCTTGATCATGCTGGTGCGGATGGCGGCGGTTTTGGCGTCGGCGATGTCCTTGCGCCCGATCGCGGAGAAGAACTCTTTGTCTTGGATCTTCACTCGGTCCCAGGTCGGGTTGCCGATGACGCACGAGAAGCCGCCCTGCCAACCGGTTACGGGTTCTACGCTCTTGGAACCAGTTTCGGGGGCGGTGAAGATGCCGGGGAACTCGAGATGCCAGTGGAAGACGCGGTACTGCCGAGCGAGGTCGCCAACAGTCTTGCGAAGGGATGCGGGAACACTGGTGGGGTCCTCGATGATCTGGCGAACGGTGTCGTGGGTGATGCTTTGGCCGGTTGAACGTGATTTGAGCTGGAGGAACGCGGTGCACCAGGCGTCTGCGGCGAACTTCTTGGTAGCGAGGTCAGGATCGTCTTCCAGACGACGCCAGCTGTCAGCTCGGGCACGAATCGTCGCGAGGGTTGTGGCTGGCATCTCCTCAAGTTGGCGTGCCTGCTTGGTCAGCGCGGCAGTCTCGACGTCGAACGCCGTCACTTGGCCGGATTCGCGGGCCCGTTCGGCCTTGTTGCGGGCCTTGAGCTTGGCAGTCCAGGCGGGGTCGTCGCCGGTGAGGACAGCGAACGCAGCGTCGGGGACGCCCTTGCGGATCAGCGCGGGAGTGGTCCCGAGTAAGGAGTTGCCGACCTTGAAGTGGGCGTCGAGGAAGGGAAATGGCCGGGAGCCGTCGAAGGCTTCCAGCCAGAGTGCGACCTTGGTGATCTCGATGGCCAGGTCGTTGAGGTCGACCCCGTAGAGGCACCGTTCGATGACGTCTGCGGTGGCAGCACGGAGTACGCGAGGGCTGGGTTCGGTGTCGCCGGTGCGAACAGTGGCCAGGGCGGTGGCGATGCGTCGGGCTGCAGCGACGACGAAGTGTCCGCTGCCCACGGCGGGGTCGACGACGGTGATGGCCAGCAACGCGGCTTCGGGGTCGGCAGTGTCGAGGGCTTCGGTGATGAGCGGGTCCAGGGCCTCGTCGAGGACGAGCGCGATGAGGCCGGATGGCGTGTAGTAGGAGCCAGATTTCTTGCGGTCGTTGCCGGCGGCGATTTCCAGGCTGAAGGTTCGGGCGGCTGCGTCGTAGCGCGGGGTGTAGGCGAGGAGTCCTTCGTAGATACCGCCGAGTTCTTCGCTGTCGAGGTTGCGGTAGTCGACTGGGCGAGCGGCGCCCGTTTTGATGTCGGTGATCTCGGCGAGGGCGCGGATGGCGGCCAGCAGGTCGCGGTTGGGAAGGACGGCGTTGGCGAGGATGCCGAGGTTTTCCCTGGTGAAGAGGGTGGCGCCGAGTCCGGGGAGGGCGAGTTCGTCGAGGCCGTCGCCGGCGAGGGCGTCGGTGACGATCTGGTGGGCGGCCCACAGGTCGGTGTGCCGGGTTCCGGTGCGGGTGGTCGCCAGGTGGCGTAGGCGAGTGGTGGAGAAGTACTCGTTGTAGAGGTTCTGGGCGTCGGTGTCGGTGCTGGCGTTGTGCAGCAGGTCTCGGTCTTCGGCGACGAAGAGCACGATGAACCGGTAGGCGATGCGCAATAGCGCGCGGTGCAGATCCTTGGCCGCGTCGGGTGATGTGGCGAGCATGGACCGTAGGTGGCTGTTCCACGGGTGGGCGACGAATCCGGTTCCCAGGTGGGTCAGTGCGGTGGCGACGCCTTCGCGCAGTTTGGTCAGGGCGCGGGTGCCGTCGGCGATGGCCGCTGTGCGCCATTGCTCCAGCCAGCAGCTCTCCGGGGCGAGTGTGGGTGAGTCCGATTCCTTGTCGTCTGCGATGGGTGCGACGCGGCTGGCGTGGACGGTGAGGAGGAAGAGCCGGAAGTCGGCGTAGCGTTGGTTGTCGAAGATGTCGTCGAGGTCGAACTCCACATAGGACTGTTTGGTCAGGGTGGAGGCGTCCCGGAGCAGCCGGAGGGTGTGGCCGTTCGAGACGATTCCCCAGAGATTGCTGCGGCTGCGGTTGAGGTAGTCCTGCACCATCGATTGGGGTGCGCGGGCGGTGACGCCGGGGGTGCTGTTGTCGATGCTGATGCCGCCGCCCACCAGATGCAAGGGCACGACAGTGGTGGGCTCGCCGGCTCCAGCGGACCAGGTGATGCGATGGGAGAGGGGGAAGTGCGTCGGTTGGGTTTCGCCGAGGCCCGGGGGCAGGTCGATCCCGCCGGTGAGCGTTTCGGGGCGGCCGTAGCCGAGTTCGTAGAGCAGCGGCAGGAGCCACCGGTCCCGGGTCAACGCGGTGGCCGCGTCCCCGGCCGGCCGCCGCGCTAGGGCGGCTTTCCAGGCGTGGTGGGCGCCCAGCGCGGCGTCCCAGGCTCGGGCGACCGCGGCGCTGACGGTCATGCCTGGGGTGAGCTGGTAGTCCTCTGCGGTTTGGCCTGGCATCCGCAGGTCGACGGCGTGGGTGAGGGCCTCGCTGGGCAGTACCGTGCCGACCGTGGCGACGGAGCGGAATGCCGTGAGAGTGGTCTACGTGGTCCGATCTGGCAGGTAGAGGTAGACGCCGAGGACGTCGGGCGGGGGCAGGAGCCGGGCCTGGAGCCCGCGCAGTGCGACGTGACTGCTGCGGCGCACCGCGCGGTGCGCCTTCACCGCCTCGGTGGCGATCGACTTGCCGCGGACGCCCAGGTGCGCTTGGAGTTCGGGCAGGCGATCCAGAGCGTGCTGGAGCTGGCCCCGGGCGAGGTCGTCGCGGACGTTGGCGGTCGGTCGGGCCAGGAGCAGCGTGTCGGTCGTGGCCGGGTCGAGCCAGCGGACCAGCCCGTTGTGCACGGTGAAACCGAGGAACTGGGCGTCTTCGGCTACTTGGGTGATGGTGCGGCGTGAGCCGGGGATGACGAGTTCGACGCGGAACCGGACGACCAGCAGGGTCGTGACGGTGTCGACGGCGGTGGTCCGGATGACGGCGGCCCGGCGTGCAGGACGCGCGACGTCCGGGAGCAGGGGGTCCAGCGCCGCGTCCAGGACGTAGCGGGCGAGCGCCTCAACGGTGGGATCGGTACGGGCGAGCAACGGCTCGCCTGGCGGGACGGGCAGGGATCGGTGGAATCGCAGTGCCGATGCCTTGGTGGCCGGAAGCTGGTCGACCAGGGCGTGGGGGAGGGTGTCGATGCGCACGATGAACCCGTCGTCGGTGTCGGTGAGCTGACCGGAGAGCAGAGCCAAGGCGTCCCGCGTGAACCGTTCGGCGTCGGCGGGCCCGCCGAGGGACCGGCGGACGTCGGCGAGGGTGGCTTCCACCTCGTCGGGGTGCAGAGCGGCTTGGCGGAACCGGGATCGGGACGCTTTTTCCCGTTCCGCGGCGTCGATCCACCGGGTGAGGACGGCGTCGGCGGTCTCGCTGTCGGTGGCCGCGCCGAGGTCGAGGGAGAGTTGCTGGGGGTCGGTGCCGCGTAGCAGCAGGGACTCCCAGATCGCGTTCATCACGGTGGTGGAGTCGACCGGGACTGGGACTGAGACGCCGGTGGTGCGGCGGATGCTTTCGTGGCGGCGGAGGAGGACGTCCAGGACGACGCCGTCGATCTTGTTGTCGGCGCCGTAGTAGGTGACCGCGCGGACCGTCTTCGCGGTCTGACCGAATCGGTCGATGCGGCCTTCGCGTTGTTCGTGGCGCGTCGGGTTCCAGGCCAGGTCGTAGTGGACGACCGCGGTGAAGCCCTCCTGGAGGTTGACGCCTTCGGAAAGGCAGTCCGTTGAGACGAGGACCCGCGGTCCGGGGTGGGCGGTGAGGTCTTGGACGCGCGACTCGCGCTCTTCGGGGGGCAGGGTGCCGCTGACGGCTTCGACGCGTATGCCGGGCAGCTTGCGTAGGGCTGTCGCGAGGTGTTCGGCGACGTACTCCGTCGTCGGGATGTAGCGGCAGAAGACGATCGGGTGGTAGCCGTCGGCCACCAGCGCGCTGACGATGGCGACGACGCGCTTGAGCTTCGCGTCGAACTTGACTCCCCGCAGCGCCGCGGCTTCGGCGGCGAAACCGCGTAGGCGCCGGCGGGCCGAGGCTTGCGGGCCGTCGCTGGTGGAGATGGCGGCGCCCAAGGCGGTGTCGTCCCCGTCGACGGTGTCGTCGAGGTCGACGTCGAACACGCGAGGTCCGGCGACCGAGTCGGCGTCTTCCACACTCTGGGCGTCGTCGAGTTGCGAGCGGTTGAGGAGCGTTTGCTCCGCGGCGGCCGGGCTGGACGCGATGGAGCGCAGCAGCGCGATCGCGGACCACCAGCGCACTCGTCGCCGGACGTGACCGATCGACGGGTCAGCTACCTGTTCGTGGGCGTAGGAGAGCACGCGGTCGAACAGCTTCCGATATGCCGGGGTCAGCTTGTAGCTCTCCTCTGCGCGTTCGCGGGTGGGGAAGGGTGTCTCCTCGGACAGGTAGTCGCGGATGTCGGCGCGCTGACGCTGGATGAGGAACTTCGCGAGCAGCTTGCGGTCGTCGTCGCGGTCCGGTCCGGAGAGGTCGACGGGCAGTTCGGCGAAGCGGTCGTCCAGCAGGCCGACGAGGCGTTGCCAGGCGCCGTCGTCGCCGTTGTGCGGGGTGGCGGTGAGCAGCAGCAGGTGCCGGGACTGATCGTCGGCGAGTTTGCGCAGCAGGATGTAGCGCTGGTGCGCATGGGAAGAACCGACTGTTGACGTGGGGGCGATGCACGTGTGCGCTTCGTCGACGATCACCAGTTCGGGACAGAGCAGGGCGAACTCGTCGCGACGACTGTGCTGCTTGATGTAGTCGGTGGAGATGATCAGGTACGGGTAGTGCTCGTAGACGGTCGATCCGAACGGCACCGAACGCGCGAGCCGGTTCGCCGTCGAGGGCAGCAGCAGCTCGGCGTTGATCCCGAACTTGGTACGCAGCTCCGACTGCCACTGCGGCGCGAGCTGGGGCGAGCAGAGCACCGCCAGCCGCTGGGCGTCGCCGCTGGCGATGAGCTCGGCGGCGATCAGGCCCGCTTCGATGGTTTTTCCCACACCGACTCCGTCGGCAATAAGCAGGCGGACGGTGTCCTGCGCGGCGGCCATCATCAGCGGGACGAGCTGGTAGTTGCGTGGGGTGACCGCCAGTTGGGCGAAGGATCGGAACGGCCCGGCCGTGGCGCGGAACGACAGGCGTAGCGCGTCGCGCAGGAGGCGGGCGCGGGCGGCGTCTCCGCGGTCGTCGACGCTCGGGACGTCGAAGGTCGCGGCTGTGGGGCTGTCCTGGTCCGGGAGCAGCACGGTGGTCTCGTCGTCGCGGCCGCCCAGCGGGCGAGCGAGGAGCATCCCGGCGGGGGAGCCGGGCAGGACCAGCCATTCGCGGCCGCGCGCGGCGACGAGGGTGCCGGGACGGAACTCAGTCATGGTCATGACGTGTCCTTGCCAGTGCCGAAGACGGTCGGATTGCTCGTCGTCACCTGTTGCCAGCTCGGCGGGTTCCCGCAGGCGCTGGTGCGTTCGTCCTCGTGGTGGAACCGCAGAACCAGCCAGCCGGCTTCGTCTTCGAGCTTGGCCCGGGCAGCTTCGTCCTTGATCGCCTGGTGCGCGCTGTCATGGATCGGGCCGTCGACGAAGATGGCGACGTTTCCGTCGGGGCTGAGGAAGGTGAAATCGGGGCGGACGTAGTAGTCCTCGACGATCTGCTGGGCCTCGTCGGGCAAGCGGTAGCCGCCCTCGGCGAGGAAGTGCAGGAACTGCTTTTCCAGCCCGTTGCTGTGCTCTTCCAAACGAGCCAGTTTTTCCCTGCTGTCCGGCTCGGCGCTGTCCTCAACAGTGAGAGTGGCCGTGGTGAGCTGACTGAGCAGATCGATCACGACGTGGCGATCGAGCGTCTGGTGATCAAGCTGGTTGCTGTAGGACAACAAGCAGTCGTAGCAAGCCTGGGCGCACGGCTCGGTAGCGTGGTCGGCCTTCCCGAGATCTGCGCCGGTATCGGGGTCGTAATGCATGAGCTCGATGGCTCGGCGCGCCACCCGGCGGATCTGATCCGGTTCGGTGGCAAGTCTGCGGAGTACTCCCGCGCCCCCTTCCGCCGCTTCGAACATCAGCAACACCGACCAGGCGTGGTCACTGGTCCGGTCGGGCATCGGCTCAGCCGCGAGCTCGCTGCTTTCCAGCTGGAACTTGGCTTCCACCGCGCGCTTGAGTGCGTACATCGCGGCGATGCGCTGTTCCCTGGCAATGTGCGGGGCAAGCTTGAACAACAGGGCGTTGCGGTGGTCCTCGACGTAGGGCACCACGCGCTGGATACGGCCATCGGGTCCTTGGGGGAGGGCTGAGCCGTCTGCCGCGCTGACGTCCGCGGTGCGGGCCCACTTGCCGTCGAGAGTGTCGAGCAGGTAGCCCTGGTCGGTCTTGTTCTTGCGGCGGCGCAGCCCGACGTTCATCCGGCGGATCAGTGCGGTGTCGCCGTAGCTCAGGTTCGCGAGGAGACCACCGTTGCGATCGGTGAGCGTGCCCTTCAGCTCGCTCGTGCGTTCGCCGTAGGGCTCAAATCGGATGGCGGTGGTGATCTCGTGTCCAGCGCGTTGACGTTCCTCCTCGTCGGCGCTGATGCGATCACGACGCCGGGTCTTCACCGCGAGCAGCTTCATCATCCGGCTCATGGTGAGCAGCTCGCCCGAGCCACAGTACTGGCACGTCTCATGGGCGGTCGGGCCGTTGCTGTCGTGCAGGTAGCCGCAGGCCTGGCAGCGTTTGATCTCGGTGACGTTGATGCCCGAGCCGTCATCGCGGGTCGGGAGGCTGACCCGGTTGACCTCATAACGAGCGCCTTCGTGATAGACGAACGCCCCCGGGCCGAACTCGCTGATCGCCAGGAATCTAGGCCTCTGGACATAGTCTCCCTGTCCATGGCGGGTCTTGCGCTCGGCCGGGATAAACGCCGCCAGCGGCAGCCGGGGGAACGAGTAGCCAGGCAGGAAGCCTTCAGAGGCGAAGTAGCGGTAAGGGTAGAAGTCGCCTTGATTGACGTCGTCGGTCTCGCCCTTGAGGAGGTCCAACGCGGCACGGGCTTCCGATATCTGTCCGCGGGCGCGTCTCTTCGACGGTTCAGAAGCGCCGATGTTTTTCAGGATTTCGTTGGCGGAGTCGAGCTCGGCGCGGGCTTCGCGATAGAGGCCGCGCCAGCGTTCCAGCGCCTGCTGGAACCGCTGGGGCGCTTCCGCGACGGCGGCATTGATCCAGTCGTCACGCCACCATGGAGCACTCGTTACCTCGCGGGTTGCGGACAGGACGGTGCTGATGGCGATGGTCGCTTTCGCCGCCGATCCGGAGATCTTCGAAACGATGTCCTCGCGCAGCGGCTGCTTGGGCAGGTCGACGTCGAGCAGGTCGGTCATGCTCGCCTTGAGGTCGAGATCGATGACGACCAGCCAGATGGCGTGGGCGTGGGCGCGCACGAGGTCCTGATTGCTCAATTCCAGCCGTGGCGGTGCGACCGCGCCGGCGACCATGTCCTGGCTGTGCCCGAAGTAGTAGTTGTCGTGGGCGTTTCCGGTAGCGCAGTACGTCAACACGACGGCCGGTTGCCCGGAGCGTCCCGCGCGGCCGGAGCGCTGGGCGTAGTTGGCCGGGGTAGGCGGCACGTTGCGCATCCCGACGACGTTGAGGCTCTTGATGTCCACGCCCAGCTCCATCGTCGGGGAGCAGTACAGCACGGGCAGTTCAGCGTCACTGAAGCGTCGTTCTCGGTCCTGCCGGTTCTCGGGGCTCACTTGAGCGGTGTGCTCGCGCGCTTCGAGCCCAGCCAGCCCGGTCGCTGTCTCCGCGTAGAAACGTCGGAAGTAGGGGTTGACTCTGCCTGCGAGAGTGTTGGTGCGGAGTGGGTCGGGCGCGCGATGTGTGCCGTCGCCGGCCCGCCACTCGATGATGCCGGCTTGGACGCGGTACCCGGTGCGCCTGGTGCGCTCCTCGACTTTGGCGAGCATGCCGACGGTGGCCAGCACACCCAACAGTGTGGTGATGAGCTTGTCTGCGTCTTTCACCGTCAATCGGGACGTGAGGTGCGGGAATCGGTCCGGGCGGCGGAGCCAACGTCCGAACTGGCCCAAGCCGGAGAGGTACAGGTCACGGCCGATCCCGGCGGGTGCACGAGGACGGGCGCCCGCATAGCAGGTGGCGGCGTAGACACCTTGTTCATCCGTGAGCGCCCACGGCGCACGTAGCCACTCCTGGCTGGCCCGCTTGATGTCTTCGTAGCGATCCTCGGTGAGATAGGACGACTCGATACAGATATTGCGCCGCAACTCGTTCAGCAACGTCTCCATGATCAACAGTCGGGTGGCGGGATCAGTGCCGGTGAGCGGTTGTCCCTTGGTCTCCCACTTCGCTTCGTCCCCGGCCAGTTCGTCCAGACCCGCGTAGGTCAACAGGAGCTGGCCGGTCTGTTCGAGGTTGGGCATGGTGATGCGCCAGCCGCGACGCAGATCGGCCCATACCCGGTAGGTGACCGACTCTCGCAGCGCCCGGATGACCTTCGTCTTGGCCGCGTACTCGACGTCGGGATTCAGGGCGTAGTCAGCGATCTGTACCTTCAAGCACTCGATCACCCGGCGGCCGAGGTCCTCGTCGGTGAGCGATTCATCGGGGAACCGCCGTTGCTGCTGCACTGCCGCCTGGTACAGCGCGGAGCGGACCATGCCGACGAGGACGAAGTCGTTGAAATGTCCCGCCTGCAGACTGGCATCCTGGCGGTTGTCGGAGAAGACCAGGAACTTGCGGGCCTCCGCATCGAGGTCCTCAGCCTCGCGCAAGGTGCGTACCACCGCCTGAGACAGGACGGACACCGCGCTGGCACGCCCTTCCGTGCCCAGACTCGCGACCCGGGAGAACTCAGACTGCATTGCGCTTTCGTAGCTCGTCTTGCACGTCGGGCAGAAATGTAACGTCTCGAAGAACGCGGCCGTGACGCCGTCGTCGCAGGCGTCACCGAAAACGTCGACGCGGACACCCTTCGGCAGCCGCGGCCAGCGGGCTTTGTCCAGCACCCGGTCGTCTCCGGACTCGACGATCCAGTCGTCGGGGACGAGTTCGAGCAGGTCCGGAGATGACCGGTCCGGCCAGGCTTTCTCAGTGATCAGCAGCAGTCCCGCAGCGTTGTCCTGCTCGCCAAGGCCGCCGCCGAGCAGGCGAGGTTCGAACCGCTCGCCACCCTTCTTTCTGGTAACGACAAGGAAATCCTGACCGCATTCGCGGCAGAAGGCGAGCGGGAACAACGGCTGCCCCGCCGGTCCCTGAGGAGCACTGCGCTGATAGTGCGTCGTGAGATATCGCTGTTCGGGACGGTCGAGGGTGACGTAGGCGGTGTCGCCCTTGCCGATGAACTGGTGAAGCTTGAAGGCGAACAGAGAGCGTCCATCTTCGTCGCGGGACTGCGAGCCGGCCAGCAGAGTTTCCCGCAATGCTCGAGCACACGTCGCGACATCTGTGCCGGTCAACTCGGCGAGTCGCCCAGCCGCATCCTGCAGCCGAACGGGCGGTAGGCGGGAGAGGCTGCCTTCGTCGTCCGTACCCAGTCCGAAGGTCTGCTCGATCCAGATCGCCAGGTCGTCGCGGCGCAAGGCATCCTGGTCCGCCGGTGGGCTCGCGAGCACGCGCGTGGCCAGCCGGTGTGAGCTGCTCTCGCCGACGGTCGCCCGCCGCAGGGACTCCCCGACGATATTGGCGGCCGGGATCGACGTACCGAACAACCGGCTCGCCAACGTCGCCACTTCCGCCCGCTGAGCCGCCCTGGTCCCAGGGCCGGCAAGGGTCGCGCTGGTGCCGACGCACTGCAGGTGCTCCGCGCCCACGGCTCCGCGCAGGCGGCGGATCAGCATGGCGACGTCGGCGCCCTGGCGGCCTCGGTAGGTGTGCAGCTCGTCGAGCACCAGGAACGAGAGGTTCCGGGCGCTGGTGATGAGACTCGTGCGCTCCCGGGGGCGGGTCAGCATCAGCTCTAGCATCACGTAGTTGGTGAGCAGGATGTCGGGAGGCCGGGCGAGGATGACGTCGCGTTCGGCCCGGCTCTCCTGACCGGTGTACCGCTTGAACGTCACCTTCGGTGCGACCTTGCCGAGGAACTTCTCGAGCTCGCCACGTTGGCTGTTGGCCAGGGCGTTCATCGGGTAGACGATGATCGCGCGGACACCTCGCCCGGACCCTTCCCGCAGGACGCGATCGACGATCGGCACGATGTAGGCCATCGACTTTCCTGAGCCGGTTCCGGTGGTCAGGACGTAGGACTCGCGGCGCGCTGCGATCTCGATGGCGTCGACCTGGTGCTGGTGAAAGGCGATTTCCTGCCCATCGGCGCTCGAGGTCGCGCGAGCACGGAAGATGCCTCGATTGTCCGGATGCAGGAGTCCCCGGTCGACGAGCTCGCCGACTGAACCGCCGGGCTCGAAGGCGGGATTCAGCGCGAGCCACGGTTCGGGCCACATCAGCCCGTTATCAACTTCACGCTGCACTTTTGCCAGGATTTCCGGGTCGCGAATATTGAGAAATCCCCGCACGAAAGCCTTGTAGTCCTCGAGTACCTCGCCGAGTGCAGCGAAAGCGTCCATTTTCCCTGATCTCCGCACGCCACCCCGCCGTGACAGCGGACGCGGTCAGTGCTGTTCGCCGCCTGGGCTATCAGGATCACGGACGCGACCAAATCCCACGAACCTCGAAACCGGCGCAGATCCGTCGTTTGACGACGTCACAAAACCGGTCGACTCCCTAGTCTAAGTCCTCTCCACGTCACGCTTCCAGACACAGTTGTCACCATGACTGTCGCGCTCGCGGTGCGAACCGTTTCATATTGGGCCATTCGTGGTGCTGAACCGAGTTGACGATGCAATGGGATATGGCGAGATTTCGTCGCTCAGCGCAGGGTGGTCGACGGCTGTCGGGTGCGACCGTCGAGATCGATTTGCGGAGCTGTCGCTGGTGGCGCAGACCTGGTCTGTCCACCTTTGAAGCCAACCCTGGAGGTCACCATGGCCTGGACAGAGAAGATCGGCCCACACTCGTGGCGCGTCCGCTATCCCACCGCCGACGGCAGGATCGGTTCATGCTCCGGCTTCGGGACCAAGAAGATCGCCAACGACTACGCCAACCAGATCGAGGCCGACCAGCGGCGCGGTACCTGGTTGGATCCCCAGGCGGCCAAGACCAGTGTCTCTGTCTGGGCTGCGTTGTGGGCTGACACCCTCGATGTGGAGATCCGCACCGAGGAGAACTATCTCAGCCGGATCCGCAATCACATTGAGCCCCGGTGGGCGAATACTGCGCTGGGTGACATTACCGCGCTCGCGGTCACGCTCTGGATCAAGCAGCTACGGCGTCACTACGCGAGGTCGACCGTGGCCGGCATCGTCACCGTGTTCTCGATGATGCTCGACGACGCCGTCGACGAGCGGCTCATCGCCGTCAATCCGGTGCGCCGGCGGGCAAGGCGGGGCCGACGCCGCGAGCAGTCACCCGTTCCTTCCGAACGTATCTGGGCGACTCCGGAGCAGGTCGTCCGGATCGCGGACAACTCCGAGTCGCTCGGCAACCACTGCTACGGGCTGCTTGTTGTGACCGCGGGTTGGACCGGTGCCCGCTGGGGTGAGTTGACTGGGCTGCGCCGGGTCAACACCCACCTTGACGATGGCTGCCTCGTCATCGATCCCGACACCGGCTGTCTGCACGAAGGTAGCCATCGGCTGTGGCTGGGACCGCCGAAGACTCCCGCGTCGGCGCGCACTATCACCTTGCCGCCGTTCCTGATCGAGCTGCTGCGTGAGCACCTCGATGATCAGGGTGGCGACTTCGTGTTCGCCAGTCCACGTCGCTGCTGGCTGCGGCGCAGCGACTTCGACCGGCGGGTCTTCCGTCCCGCCATCGACGGCAACCTGCATCGGCCGGACGTCGCGGCGCCGATCGAGCCGGTCCAGCCGGGGTTGACGTTCCACGGGCTGCGTCACAGTCACAAGACGTGGATGATCGCTGACGGCATCCCCGAGATTGCCCAGGCCCGGCGGCTTGGCCACCGCCTCGACAACCGCATCGTCGAGACCTACAGCCACGTCGCTCCCGAGGTGGAACGCCGCCTGCTCCGCTGCCTGGAACGCCGCTGGCGCAAGGCGCGGACTACGGTGGACCGTGCGGTGGCTCTACCCGCGGCCATCCAGGGGCCCGCTGGCTCGGCCTGACCCCCCACCGCGTCCCGGTGGTGGGAAACCGGGGTTGTTTCGCAGTGGCCGCGACGAGTTCTCCCGCGCCGCTAAGCATTGAGTCTTCTGCGTTGAGGGGGCGGAAGCCTGAGGGAGATCACTGGGCGCCTGAAGAGCAAGATCGATCCTCCAGAAATCCTCCATCGGGATCGTCTGAATCGATTCACCGTTGATCATCGAATGATCAGCAGAAGATTGGTGATGATACGAAGAAACCCTCCTGGGCCTGCGGAAACTCCGCTAGCTCAGGAGGGTTCTCGGCGATGTGGAGCTAAGGGGACTCGAACCCCTGACCCCCTCACTGCCAGTGAGGTGCGCTACCAGCTGCGCCATAGCCCCGAGGCGAAGGTGAACTCCGCATCTCGTATGGCAATACCGTACATGACCCCCGCGCGGTCTCCGTCGAGGGGGTCCCCCTGTGAGCCGGTCCCGGTGAGCGGGGCGCTGACCTGCCACTTTAAGCCTTATTTTTAGTCGTGTATTGACTCCGGGTGTGGCCGCCGTTACATTTTCGGCGGTTGTGACGCCGAGGTCCCCGCCCGTTACGCCGCGTCTACCCCTAGACCGGGCATGCCTCTGCCGTTTCCTGCTCTACGGACGCCGCGAACTGCGGCAGAGGAGGTTTCGATGAAGACGAGACGGCGGGTGATGACGCTGCTCTCCGCGGCGTTCGCCCTGGTCGCGGGCACCGCGGTCGCGACGAACGCGCAAGCGGCGGTCACCCCGGACGGCTGGTACACCGTGGCCGCCGTCAACAGCGGGAAGTGCGTCGACGCTCGGGCCGCCGGGACGGCCAACGGCACCGTCGTGCAGCAGTACTCCTGCAACCAGACCGCCTCGCAGGAGTGGCAGTTCCAGTCGACCGGCGACGGCTACTTCCGGGTGAACACCCGCGGCAACCCCGCCGCGGCCTGGGACGTCACCGGCGTCTCCACCGCCGATGGCGGGCTCGTGCAGCTCTGGTCCTACTCGAACGGCGCCAACCAGCAGTGGCAGGCCGTCGACGAGGGCAACGGCCGCTACCACTTCGTCAGCCGCAACAGCGGGAAGTGCCTCGACGTCCCCGGGGCCTCCGTCGCCGATTCCGTGCAGCTCCAGCAGTACGCCTGCAACGGCACCACCGCCCAGTCGTTCATCCTGAACCCCGTGAACACGACGCAGCCCGGTCAGCCGGACCTCGGCCCGAACGTGGTGATCTTCGACCCGTCGATGTCGAGCTCCAGCATCCAGAGCCGGCTCAACAGCATCTTCAGCCAGCAGGAACGCAACCAGTTCGGCAGCCAGCGCTACGCCGTCATGTTCAAGCCCGGCACGTACTCCAACGACGTCAACGTCGGCTTCTACACGCAGGTGCTGGGCCTCGGCCTGAGCCCCGACGCCGTGACGATCAACGGCGCCGTGCACGTCGAGGCCGACTGGTTCCCGCCGCAGAACGCGACGCAGAACTTCTGGCGCGGTGCCGAGAACCTGTCCGTGAACCCGACCGGCGGCGCCGACCGCTGGGCCGTCAGCCAGGCCGCGCCGTACCGCCGCATGCACGTCCGCGGTGACCTGCAGCTCGACGACGGCGGCTGGGCCAGCGGCGGCTGGATCTCCGACTCGAAGATCGACGGCCAGGTCCGCTCGGGCTCGCAGCAGCAGTGGATCTCGCGCAACTCGCAGTTCGGCAGCTGGAACGGCTCCAACTGGAACATGGTCTTCGCGGGCGTCCAGGGCGCTCCCTCGAACACCTTCCCGGCGCCGCCGTACACGACCGTCAACCAGACGCCGGTCGTGCGCGAAAAGCCGTTCCTCTACATCGACAACGCCGGCAACTACCAGGTCTTCGTGCCCGGCGTGAAGACCAATGCGTCCGGCACGAGCTGGGCGAACGGCACCGCGCCGGGCTCGTCGATCCCGATCGACCAGTTCTACATCGCCAAGCCCGGCGCCACCGCCGCGGACATGAACGCCGCGCTCGCCGCGGGCAAGAACCTGCTGGTCACGCCGGGTGTCTACCACCTCAACCAGGCTCTGCACGTCACCCGGCCGGACACCGTCGTGCTCGGGCTCGGCATCGCCACGATGGTGCCGGACAACGGCGTCACCGCGATGAACGTCGACGACGTCGACGGCGTCAAGGTCGCCGGCCTGCTGATCGACGCCGGCACGACCAACTCGAACACCCTCATGCAGGTCGGCCAGGCCGGCTCGACCGCCGACCACTCGGCCGACCCGACGTCGCTGCACGACGTCTTCTTCCGGATCGGCGGCGGCGCCGTCGGGAAGGCGACGAACAGCCTGGTCGTCAACAGCAACAACGTGATCGGCGACCACATGTGGATCTGGCGCGCCGACCACGCCGACCGCAACGAGTACGTCGGCTGGGGCACCAACACGGCCGACAACGGGCTCACCGTCAACGGCAACAACGTGACGATGTACGGCCTGTTCGTCGAGCACTACCAGAAGACGCAGGTCGTCTGGAACGGCAACGGCGGCCGGACGTACTTCTTCCAGAACGAGATGCCCTACGACGTGCCGAACCAGGCCGGCTGGATGAACGGGTCCACGAAGGGCTACTCCGCCTACAAGGTGGGCCCGAACGTCACCAGCCACGAGGCGTGGGGGCTGGGCAGCTACTGCTACTTCAGCACCAACCCGGCCGTCGCCAGCGCTCACGCGTTCGAGGCGCCGAACACCTCGGGTGTCCGGTTCCACGACATGGTGACCGTGTCGCTCAACTACCAGGGCACGATCACGCACGTCATCAACACCACGGGTGACACGACCCCGACCGGCACCAAGCCGGTCAACCTGGTCAGCTACCCCTGAGCAACCGGCGTGCGCCGTGGTGGCGGCCGCGGCGCACGCCGGTCCTATGTGTCCGGACACAGTGGACGCATGGCCCGAACGGGTGGTGAATCACGCCGGCCGGGCGATCAGTCGCGATAATGGGACGCCCCACACCCGAGGAGCGACCCATGACCTCCTTCGCAGCGTTTTCCGTTGTCGAACCCCGCCGAGCCTGGCCGATCGCCGCCGTCCGTGGCGTGTTCGCCGTGCTTTTCGGGCTCTTCGCCCTGATTTGGCCGGGCGCCACGGTGCTCGTGCTGGCGATCCTGTACGGCGTGTACGCGATCGTCGACGGCATCGGCGGCCTGATGCAGGCCTTCCGCCCGGGCGACACCGGCCACCGCGTGGCCTACGGAATCCTCGGCGCGCTCGGCATCATCGCCGGAATCCTGGTCTTGGTCTGGCCCGGGATCACGGTTCTGCTCCTGGCCCTGCTGGTCGGCCTGTGGGCGATCATCACCGGCGTCGCCGAGATCGCCGCCGCGATCCGCCTGCGCAAGCAGATCCAGGGTGAGGCGTTCCTCATCGCCGCCGGAGCGCTCTCCGTGATCGCCGGTGTGCTCATCGTGATCAACCCGATCGCCGGCGCTTTCGGCATCGCGCTGCTCGTCGGCATCTACGCGCTGCTCTACGGGATCATGCTGCTGGTGCTGGCCTTCCGGCTGCGCAAACTGGGGGACACCGCTCCCGCCGCGTGAGTAGCGTGCGGGGGTGTCGACCCGCGAACTGGTGGTGCTGGGCACCGCGAGCCAGGTGCCCACGCGCCACCGCAACCAGAACGGCTACTTGCTGAGATGGGACGGCGAGGGCCTCCTCTTCGACCCCGGCGAAGGCACCCAGCGGCAGATGCTGCGGGCGGGTGTCGCCGCCACCGACATCACCCGGATCTGTCTCACGCACTTCCACGGCGACCACACCCTCGGCCTGCCCGGCGTGATCCAGCGGCTGTCGCTGGACGCGGTCAAGCACCCGGTCCACGCCCACTTCCCGGCGTCCGGCACGCACTACTTCGAGCGGCTGCGGCACGCGACGTCGTTCTACGAGCAGGCCGACCTACGTGAACACCCGATCGCCGAGGACGGCCCGATCGCCACCGGGAAGTTCACGCTCGAGGCCCGGCGCCTCAGCCACCCGGTCGAAGCCTTCGGCTACCGCCTGGTCGAGCCGGACGGCCGCACCATGCTCCCCGGAAAACTCCGGGAACGCGGCATCGCCGGCCCGGACGTCGGCAAGCTCCAACGGGAAGGACACCTCGGGAGCACGAGACTCGAAGACGTCAGCACGCCCAGGCCGGGCCAGCGGTTCGCGTTCGTCATGGACACCCGCCTCTGCGACGCCGTGTACGCGCTCAGCGAAAAAGCCGACATGCTCGTGATCGAGTCGACGTTCCTGGCCGAAGACACCCGGCTGGCGGAAGACTTCGGGCACCTGACCGCGCAGCAGGCCGCCCGCGTCGCCGCCGAGTCCGGCGTCCGGCAGCTCGTGCTGACCCACTTCTCCCAGCGCTACCCCGACCCGCAGCGCTTCCTGGACGAGGCGAAAGCCGAGTTCGACGGCGAGATCGTGGTGGCCGAGGACCTGGAGCGGGTCCAGGTGCCGAAACGCCGGTCCTCCCCAGCGGACCACCCGGCGCCGTAGGCTGCATCTCGTGAGCCAGCCGATCCTGATGACCGTCGACGACGATCCCGCCGTGTCCCGCTCGGTCGCCCGTGACCTGCGGCGCCGCTACGGGAAGGACTACCGCGTCATCCGCGCCGACTCCGGCGCGGACGCCCTCGACGCGCTGCGCGAGATCAAGCTGCGCGGCGACGCCGTCGCGGCGATCCTCGCCGACTACCGGATGCCGCAGATGGACGGGATCGCCTTCCTCGAGAAGGCGATGGACCTGTTCCCGCACGCCCGCCGCGCCCTGCTGACCGCCTACGCCGACACCGACGCCGCGATCCAGGCGATCAACGTCGTCGACGTCGACCACTACCTGCTCAAGCCGTGGGACCCGCCGGAGGAGAAGCTCTACCCGGTGATCGACGCCCTGGTCGAGACCTGGAAAGCCGTCGGCGACAAGCCGGTCGAAGAGGTCAAGCTCATCGGCCACCGCTTCAACTCGCCGTCGTTCCACATGCGCGACTTCCTCGCCCGCAACGCCGTCCCGTACCGGTGGTACTCGGTCGAAGACGACGAGGGGCGCCGGATCCTGCAGGCCGCGGAGGCCACCGCCGCCGACATCCCGGTCGTCGTCACCCCCGACGGCACCGTGCTCAAGCACCCCTCCGGCAGCGAGATCGCCGACGCGGTCGGTTTGTCGACCCGTCCGGCGCAGGAGTTCTACGACCTCGTCGTGATCGGCGGCGGGCCGGCCGGCCTCGGCGCCGCCGTCTATGGCGCGTCCGAGGGCCTGCGCACGGTCCTCGTCGAGAAGAAGGCCACCGGTGGCCAGGCCGGCACCAGTTCGCGCATCGAGAACTACCTCGGCTTCCCCGACGGCGTCTCCGGCGCGCAGCTGACCGACCGGGCGCGGCGCCAGGCGCAGAAGTTCGGCGCCGAGGTGCTGACCGCGCGCGATGTCGTCGGCCTCGAAGCGCGCGGCTCGTCGCGGGTCGTCACCTTCGGCGACGGCAGCGAGATCGCCGCGCACTCGGTGATCCTCGCCAGCGGCGTCACCTACCGCGCGCTGGACGCCGAGGGCATCGAGGAGCTGAGCGGCCGCGGCGTCTACTACGGCTCGGCCGCGACCGAGGCGCCCGAGTGCAAGGGCGAGCACGTCTACATCGTCGGCGGCGCCAACTCCGCCGGACAGGCGGCGGTGTTCTTCTCCCGGCACGCGAGCGACGTCACGATCCTCGTGCGCGGGGAGTCGCTGGAGTCGTCGATGTCGCACTACCTGATCGAGCAGATCGCCGGCATCGAGAACATCCACGTCCGCACGCACACCACGGTCAAGCAGGCCCACGGCGACGAGCACCTCGAACGTCTCACGCTGTGCGAGAACGGCGTCACCGAGACGGTCGAGAGCGGCCACCTGTTCATCTTCATCGGTGCCGCCCCGCGCACCGAGTGGCTCGGCGACGCGATCCACCGCGACGAGCACGGCTTCGTGTGCACCGGCCCCGACCTGACGGCGAACGGGCAGCGGCCGGCGGGCTGGACCCTCGACCGTGATCCGCACTACCTCGAGTCGTCCGTCCCCGGCGTGTTCGTGGCCGGTGACGTGCGGGCGCAGTCGGTCAAGCGGGTGGCGTCCGCGGTCGGCGAAGGCGCGATGGCCGTGACGCTGGTACACCGGTACCTGGAGGAACAATGAGCGCACTGCCGCGGGAAGAGCTTCGCGGGCTCTTCCTTTTCGAACACCTTTCCGAAGACCAGCTCGACTGGATCGCCGCCAACGCCGTGCTCGAGGAGTACGCGGCCGACTCCACCGTCATCAGCGAGGGCGACGAGGCGACCTGCTTCTACGTCCTGCTCGGCGGCGCGATCCGGATGACGCGCCTGGTCAGCGGCACCGAAGTGGAGACCAACCGGTCCGACCAGCGCGGCGCCTACTTCGGCGCGACGCAGTTCTTCGTGCACCAGGAGAGCGAGCACACCTACAACGCCACGGTGCGCGCGCTGTCCGACGTCACGTTCCTGACGCTGCCGTCGAAGGAGTTCTCCTTCGAGTTCCGCCGGTGGTTCCCGATGGCGACGCACCTCCTCGAGGGCATGTACCTCGGCTGGCGCAACAGCGACACCGTGATCGGCTCGCGTCGCCGTCTCCTCGCCCTCGGCGAACTCTCGGCCGGTCTCACGCACGAGCTGAACAACCCGGCCGCGGCTGCCGTCCGGGCGACGTCCGCCCTGCGCGAACGCGTCGCCGGGATGCGGCACAAGCTCGCCTTCCTCGCCAAGAAGGACATCGATCCGGAGCTGCTCTACCAGCTCATCGACGTCCAGGAACGCCTGGTCAAGCAGGTCGTCAACGCCGAAAAGCTGTCCGCGATGCAGCAGGCCGACCGCGAGGACGAGATCACCGGCTGGTTCGAGGACCGCGGCATCGACCAGGGCTGGGACCTCGCCGACATCTACGTCCGGGCCGGCCTGACCACGACCGACCTGGACAACGTCCTCGAGCAGGTCGGCGACACCTTCATCGACGGCGCCGTCCGCTGGCTCGCCTACGCGCTCGAGACCGAGATGCTGATGGGCGAGATCGAGGACTCGACGACCCGCATCTCCGCGCTGGTCGGCAAGGCCAAGCAGTACTCCCAGATGGACCGCGCGCCGCACCAGTGGGTCGACGTCCACGACGGCCTCGACTCCACGCTCGTCATGCTCGCGGGCAAGATCGGCCCCGGCGTCCGCGTAGTCAAGGAGTACGACCGCGGCCTGCCGAAGATCCCGGCGTACCCGGCCGAGCTGAACCAGGTCTGGACGAACGTCATCGACAACGCCCTCGGCGCGATGCAGGGCGAAGGCACGCTGACGCTGCGGACGTGGGGCCAGAACGACCAGGTCCGCGTCGAGATCGGCGACACCGGCCCCGGCATCCCGGCGGACATCAAGCAGCGGATCTTCGAGCCGTTCTTCACGACGAAACCGGTCGGCGAGGGCACCGGGCTCGGCCTGGACATCTCGTGGAAGATCGTCGTCGAACGCCACCAGGGCGACCTGCGCGTCGAGTCCGAGCCCGGGAACACCCGGTTCGAGATCTGCCTGCCGACGGTCGAGCAGGCCTCGCTCTGATGGCTTCCGTCCCGACGGTCACGACCGAGCTCGGGGCGCTGGTGGGGCTGGCGGGCGACGGCGTCCGCCGGTGGCGCGGGATCCCGTACGCCCGCCCGCCGGTCGGGGAGCTGCGGTGGAAGGCGCCGCGGCCGCCGTCGCTCTCGGGCGGCGTGCACGTCGCGACGGAGTACGGGCCGCACGCGATGCAGGCACCGGACCCGATGAACCCTTCCGCCGTGTGCGACGAGGACTGCCTGTACCTCAACGTCTGCACGCCGGAAGGCCCGGTCCCCGAGGGCGGCTGGCCGGTGCTGTTCTGGCTGCACGGCGGCGGCTACCGCGTCGGCCACGGCGAGCAGCTCGGTGACGGCGAGGAGTTCGCACGCGCCGGGATCGTCGTCGTCACGATCAACTACCGCCTCGGCTCGCTCGGCTTCCTGCACCTCGCCGGCCTCTTCGGCGAGCCGGAAGCGGACGCCGGCGTGTGCGGGTTCCTCGACCAGGTCGAGGCCCTGAAATGGGTGCGCCGCAACATCTCCGCGTTCGGCGGCGACCCCGATCGGATCACCGTCTATGGCGTCTCGGCGGGCGCGAAGAGCGTCGGGAACCTGATGGGCAGCCCGCTGGGCACGGGGTTGTTCGCCCAGGCGATCAGCAGCAGCGGCGGCGCGGACCACGTCGCGACGCCGGAGGCCGGGACCGCGCTGGCCCGGCGGCTCCTGGACGAGGTCGGCTGCCACGACGTCGAAGCGCTGCGCGCCTTGCCGGCGAAGGAGTTCGTCGAGGCGCAGGAACGGATCCTCACCGGTTTCCAGGCGCTGTGGCTGTGGCGGCCGACGCTGCACCCCCGTGTGCTGCCGGAGGTGCCGATCGAGCCGATCCGCCGGGGGAGCGCGGCCGGCGTCTCGCTGCTCGTGGGCTGCAACAGCAACGAAGGCAGCACGTACGCGCTGATGCTCGGCGACGACGTCGCGACGGCTCCGGCGAGCGGCGTGCTGAACGGAATCCTCGGCGACGAAGGAGCTTCGCGGCTTCTCGAGACGTACCTTCGCCGCGTCCCCGACCTGAAGTCCGCGAAGATCGCCGCGATGGGCGACGAGCGCTACGGCGTCCCGACGCAGCGCCTCGCCGACGCGCAGTCCGCCTACGCGGCCGTCTACCGCTACCGCATCGACATCGCCGCGCCCGGCGTGCCCGAACAGCTCGACGGCGGCCACGGCACCGAGACGACGATGGCCTGGAAGACGCCGCTGCCGCTCGCCACGCAGGGCTCCGCCGTCAACCCGAAGCGCGAACGCGCGGCACTGCTCATCCACCGCAGCTGGGTGCGGTTCATCCGGGACGGCGTCGCGGACGCCGACGGTCCCGAATGGCCGCCGTACGGCCCCGAACTGCGGCCGGTGCTCGTTTTCCGGGAAGACACGGATCTGGTGCTCGACCCACGATCCGACGAGCGGAACGCCTGGGGCGACACGGAATGGGAGTCCGGGACCTGGTTCCCGGTGACCTGAGACCGTTCCTTCACCCGTTGTTCACTTCGAACCGGACCCCTCCCGCGTCAAATGGGCGAAGGCCCTGAAGGGCCGTCGAGGGGAGTGGCTCGTGAAACGCCGGGTGTCCATCGGGCTGGCCGTGGTGCTGTTGCTGGCCGTCGTCGCCGTGATCATCTGGGGCCGGGGGGACGACACCGCGCGGGGTGGCGACCTGACCACCGTGCGCGGCGTGATCGGTTCGGAGAAGCAGGCCTTCTTCACCGACCAGCGCGTCGTCGACGCGTTCGCCCGCCACGGCTTGAAGGTCGAAGTGGACACCGCGGGGTCGCGGCAGATCGCGACGACCGTCGACCTCGGGAAGTACGCGTTCGCGTTCCCGTCGTCGTCGCCCGCCGCGCAGAAGATCCAGCGCGACCGCAAGGTGACCACGGTCTACACGCCGTTCCAGTCGCCGATGGCGATCGCCACCTTCGAGCCGATCGCGCAGCTGCTGAAGGCGAACGGCGTGGTGCACAAGGGCGCCGGCGACTACGACGTCCTCGACATCGCGAAGTACCTCGACCTGGCGAAGGCCGGGACGCGCTGGGACCAGCTGCCCGGCAACACCGCGTACCCGGCGCGCAAGAACGTCCTCGTCACGACGACCGACCCGCGCGAGTCGAACTCCGCCGCGATGTACCTGTCGATCGTTTCCTTCGTGGCGAACGGCAACACCGTCGTCAGCACGCCCGACCAGGAGGCGAAGGTGCTGCCCGCGGTGTCGAAGCTGTTCCTGGACCAGGGGTACACGCAGAACAGCACCGAAGGGCCGTTCGAGGACTACCTGGCGGCGGGGATGGGGAAGACGCCGCTCGCGCTGATCTACGAGTCGCAGTTCGTCGACCGGGTCGTGCGCGGCGACGGCTCGATCCGGCCGGACATGCGCATGATCTACACCGCGCCGACGGTGTACTCGAAGCACACGCTCGTCCCGCTCTCCGGTGACGGCGACAAGGTGGGGCAGCTCCTCGCGACCGACCCTGAGCTGGGCGAGCTCGCCGCGACCTTCGGGTTCCGCACGAACAACCCGCAGCTGTTCGCGGACGTCGCCGCCCCGGCGCACGCGCCGGCCGACCTCGTGGACGCCGTCGAACCGCCGTCGTTCGAGACCCTCGAACGGCTGCTCGACGCCGTCGGCAAGCAGTACTGACATGGACGAGTTCACCCTCGCGCCGCCCGAGCCGGTGACGGCGATCCCGGTCGAGCGCGCCGCCGGGCTCATCACGCTCAGCGACGACACCCGGTCGGAAGTCGCCGTTCGCGCCGCGAAGTTCGCTTCGCGGCTGGAAGCCCTCGACGTCCGGTCGCCGGAGTTCACGGACCTCTTGGACGAGCTGCTGGCCGTCGGCGAGGCCGACATGCGGGCCGCGGCCGGCGTCGCGGGGTCGATGCTGGACCGGTCCCTGCGCAGCGCGGCCTCCCCGCAGGACGGGGTCACGACGAGTCTCACCAGCCTGCGCCGCACCGTCGCCGAGCTGGACCCGGCGAAGCTCCCGCTGACCGGGCGCAAGCTGCTCGGGATGTTCCCGGTCGCCCAGGGCGCGAAGCGGGCCCTGGACCGCTACCGCGCGGCGAACGAGCCGGTCAACGCGCTGGTCGTCGACCTCCGCGGCCGCCAGGACGTCCTGCGTCGCGACAATGCCGCGATCAAGGGCGAGCGTGAGCGGCTGTGGAAGGTCATGGGGAAGCTCGCCGAGGCGGCCGCGTTCGCCGAGGCCGTCGACGGTGCGATCGAGGCGCAGGCCGGCGTCTTCGACCTGACGGATCCCGCGCGCGCCAACGCGTTGCGCGCCGACGTGCTGTACCCGATCCGGCAACGCCACCAGGACCTGCTGACCCAGCTCGCGGTCAGTGCGCAGGGCTACCTCGCGCTGGACCTGGTGCGCAAGAACAACGACGAGCTGGTCCGCGGCGTCGAGCGGGCGGTGTCGACGACCGTGTCCGCGCTGCGGGTCGCCCTGCTGGTCAGCGGCGCTCTGGCGAGCCAGCGCGACGTCCTCGACGAGGTCGCGGCGCTGCAGGCGACCACCGACGGGCTGATCCGCGCCAACTCGGAGCTCCTGACGCTGCAGTCCGCGGAGATCCGCAAGGCGAGCGGCGACCCGGCCGTCGCGACCGAGACGATCCGGCAGTCGTTCGACCGGATCTACGCCTCGATCGACGCGATCGACGGGTTCCGCGCCGACGCCGTCCGCAGCATGGCGGCGACCGTCGAGTCGCTGTCCGGCGAGATCCGCCGCGCCGAAGACCATCTGCGGCGCTCGCACGAGGGGGAAGCATGATCAGGAAAGTTCTCGCGCTGGCGCTGGGCGCGGCCTTGCTGGCCGGGTGTTCCGAACCCTCTTCGTCGGCGCCTCTCGGCGACCCCGAGCCGGGGACGCTGCGGATCCTCGCGGGCAGCGAACTGGCGGACATGCAGCCGGTGCTCGACGAAGCCGCTCGCGCCACCGGAGTGACGGTCAAGTTCACCTTTACCGGGACCCTCGAAGGCGCCGAAGCGCTGGCGAACGGCAGCGTCGACGGCAAGTACGACGCCGTCTGGTTCTCCTCGAACCGTTATCCCGCGGGCATTCCCGAAGCGGCGAAACGACTCGGGAACCAGGTGAAGATCATGAGCTCGCCGGTGGTGCTGGGGCTGGCGTCGTCCGTGGTGCAGCGGCTCGGCTGGGCGGGCAAGCCCGTCAGCTGGGGCGAGATCGCCGCGCAGGCGGGGAAGAAGGCGTTCAGCTACGGGATGACGGACCCGTCGGCGTCGAACTCGGGGTTCTCGGCGCTGGTCGGCGTCGCGTCGGCGCTCGCGGGCGCGGGCAACGCGATCGACGCCCAGCAGATCGCTTCGGTGACTCCGCAGCTGACGCAGTTCTTCAGCGCCCAGGCGCTTTCGGCCGGGTCGTCAGGCTGGCTGTCGGACGCGTACACGCGGCGCGCGACCGGCCAGGACCCGGGGCAGAAGGTCGACGGGCTGATCAACTACGAGTCCGTGCTGCTCTCGGCGAACGCGTCCGGGAAGCTGCCCGAACCGCTGACGCTCGTCTACCCGAGCGACGGCGTCGTCACGGCGGACTACCCGCTTTCCTTGCTGGCCGACGCCGGTTCGGACGCGCGTTCCGCGCACCAGCGGCTTTCGGACTACCTGCGGACGCCCGGCGTCCAGAAGAAGATCATGGAGACCACGCAGCGGCGGCCGGTGGTCCCGGGCGTCGCGTTGGCACCGCAGTTCGCGGCGCACGACCTCGTCGAGCTGCCGTTCCCGGCGACGCAGCAGGCGGTCGACGCGCTGCTCCAGGCCTACTTCGACAAGATCCGGCGGCCGTCGCGGACGCTGTACGTGCTCGACACTTCCGGGTCGATGAAGGGCGACCGCATCGACTCGCTGCGGAGCGCGCTGGTCGGGCTGACGGGCGCGGACACGTCGCTGACCGGGCGGTTCCGGCGGTTCCGGAGCCGGGAGGAGGTGACGATGTTGCCGTTCGACTCGAGTCCTTCGCGGCCTTCGACGTTCACCGTGCCGGAGCAGAACCCCCAGGGCGAGCTGGACCGCATCAAGGCGTTCGCCGAGGGGCTGTCGGCCGGCGGCGGGACGGCGATCTACGACAGCCTGTCCGAGGCCTACCGGGTGCTGGAACCCTTGGCGGCGCGCGATCCCGACCGGTTCACCTCGATCGTCCTGATGACCGACGGCGAGAACGCGAACGGCTCGTCGTTGGCGGACTTCCAGGCGTCGTTCGGCTCGCTGCCGCCCGCCATGAAGCAGGTGCCGGTGTTCACCGTGCTGTTCGGGGAGGGCAGCAGCGACGAGCTGACCCAGGTCGCCGGGTCCACCGGCGGCAAGGTGTTCGACGCGCGGAAAGTCCAGCTGTCCAGCGTGTTCCAGGAGATCCGCGGGTACCAATGATGCTGCGCTACCTGGGGTCGACCAAGAACCTCCTCGGCTGCGTCGGAGGGCTTCTTGGTGTCGTGCTGTACCTGACCGGCGTGGTCGGGTGGTTCTGGCCGTTCGTCGTGGTGGCGTTGTACCTGGTGGGGGCGCTGCTCGCGCCTTCCGAGAAGGTCCGGTTGGTGCCGGACACCTCGGCCGAGCTGCGCTCTTCGCTGGAAGTCCTGGTGCGCCGGGTCTCGGCGCAGGCTTCGCGCATGCCGACGTCCACTGTGGACACCGTGGGGCGCATCGCCGAAGTCCTGCGGGACCTGCTGTCGCAGCCTGCGCGGCTCGCGGCCGATCCCGACCTGCAGCACTCGGTCGGACGGTTGGCGCGCACGGATCTGCCGCTGTCGCTGGAAACCTATTTGAACCTGCCGTGGTGGTTCGCTTCGCGGCGGACCGGTGCGGGCGAAGAACTGGTGGCGCAGCTGGGTTTGCTCGAGGCGGAGGCGCACCGGGTGGCCGAGCGGTTCTACGCTTCCGAGGTCGACCGGCAGGCCGATCACACGCGGTATCTGCGGGACCGGGACGCGTGAATCCCCGGCCCTACCCTTGTGAGTGATGACGTTCGAACACGCGTTCTAGTAGCGTTTTCGGTGTCCGGCTCGTCGAGGAGGGGTCATGAACGGGTGCCGAGGTTCGGCAGGGTCAGTGTCATCGCGGCGGTCGTCAGCCAGCTCAGCAAGTCCGCCAGCGGAATGCGGGAAAGCCGGTCCGGCCATTCCTCCGCCACCGTGTGCAACACGAGTTCGTCCTGCCGTGGCTCGACCTTCGTCAGCTTTATGCCCGGCGGGAGTTCCGGCAGGGGAAGCACGATGGGCCGGAAGCGCTTCGGTGGCCGGAGCTTCCGCTGTCCGATGTGGAGGTTCCGCGGCTCGAGCACCACGGCGTCGTCCTCTACCCGGGCCGCCAACGTCAGGTGGCCCCACTGCGGCTTCTTGGCCCAGTGGATCTGGAGCAGTCCGCTTCCGGCCGGGGCGGCGACGATCCCGGGGCGGACTTTCGCCACCCGTTCGCGCAGCACGTCCGCGGACACGGCGATCCGCAGTTCGACGCGGGCCGGCTTGGCGGCCGGCGTGGGCAGCGAGCGGAGGCGGACGTCTTCGGCGAGCACGGTGACCCGGCGCAGCGGAATGCTGCCGCCTTCGGGCTCGGGCCAGTCGACGTCCTCGGCGACGATCCGGACGTCCCCGACGCGGCCGGTGGCCAGGCGGAGGCTGTCGGCCGGGTAGTCGAGTTCGGTGAGCGTCAGGCCGACGTCGCGGCCGTCGACCTTGGCGGTGAGCCGGCGCCCGACGAGCTGCTCGGTCACGGTGCGCGCCAAGGCGGCCGGCGTCACCGGGACGTTCGGGAGCAGAGAACGTCCGGCCGCGGCCAGCCCGGCCAGTTCGGGCCAGGGCGACCAGCCGTCGAACCACCTGCCGTCGCTCATCCGTCCAGTGTCGCCGAAGGGGAGGAGGTATGCCGACAGGAGGTCACGCGAAAGCGGCGATTCTCACGCGGCGGTGGTGGTACCGAAGATGGGTGCGATGGCTTGTCGCACCCATCGACGAGGTGGTGCACCACCTGCCGTCACCGGAGGGGGCGGTGACGACAGGTGGCCGTTCGGAGGGCGGTGTCGCCCGCCGGTCACCGGCCGGCGAACCGGGCGATGATGCCGGTGATGACCAGCCAGAACACCGCGGCCAAGCCGAAGTCGAGGATGACCTGCAGGCTGGCGTTGTCCACGTTGAACAGCCCCGGCCAGAACAACGCGAGAGGGACCGCCAACGACTTGATGAAGATGAAGAATGCGTTGCCGGCGTTCGCACCGGCGAGCACCATGATCATGTAAAGGACTTCGATCCCCGCGAAGATCGCGCCGATCGCCGTGATGACCCGCACGGCCGTGTTCCGTCTGGTGGTGGTTCGCCAAGGAGACATGTCCGGAAAATTCCCGGAACGGGTGACCGATCAAACGCTCCAGCCCCAAGATTGCGCCGTTCGGCGGCTCCCGTTGCTCTCTGCCGCCCCTCCCACACGGTCCGCAGCCCCTCCCGATGCCCCTCCAGTCACGCATGATGCCCGCCCAGTCACGCTCGATGCCCCTCCAAACACGCGCGAGGCCCGCCCAGCCACGCGGGTTCGGTCCTTGATCACTCGAGTTCCGGGGTTGGTGCCCTCGGCCGGGGTTCGCGTTTCGTCGGTTCGCGACCGTCACCGCGGTCCGGCGTCACCCAGCAACCGGGCGATGGCCCAATCCTGCACGGCGAGCCCCACCGACTTGAACACCGTTCGTCCACCCACCGCCGGCGGCGTCCGCAACGCGTCACCGAACTCGACCAACGAGGAGCGCTTCATCAACCCACTCTCCACCGCGTGGATCACCTCGCCGGCCTCTTCGAGCACGGCCTCGACCTGATCCACCACGACACACCCGGCGGTGCCGAGCAGCTCAGCCGGAAGCTCCCGCATGGAAGGCAGATAGGACCCGATCGCGTTGACGTGGACCTGCTCGGGCAGATCGTCCACTGCGAAGAGAGGAGTCGAAGACGAAGTAGCGCAGCACACGATCTCCGCATCGGCGACCGCGTCGGCAGCCGACCCTGCGACCCGCGTCGCGATTCCCGGGAACTCGGCACGCAGACGGTCCGCGAACCCGTGAGCACGCGACGGATCCCTTCCGAACACCGCCAGCCGGCTCACCGGCCGGACCGCCGCCATCGCCCGCACCTGGTCGGCGGCCTGGGCACCGGTGCCCAGGAGAGCCAAGCGGCTGGCGGAGGCCGGCGCGAGCAGGTCCGTCGCGACGCCGGACGCCGCGCCCGTGCGCAGCGTGGTCACCTCGATCGCGTCGGCGACCAGCTGGCCCGCGGCCGTGTTCCACACCAGCGTCCCCAGGATCATCGGCGTGCGGCCGGCGACGAGACTGAGCGTCTTGACCACCGTCGTCGACGTCGGCGTGTGGCACGCGCTCATCACCAACGTCGTGCCGCCACCGAAGGACAACCGTTGTGGCATCACGAAACGGCCGGCGGCGAGGTCGAGGAAGGCTTCCCGCACCGCGTCGACGGCGGCGCTCATCGGCACGGCCGCCCGGACGGCGTGAGCATCGAGCATGAAGGGACCCTTCGAAGTCGGAAACCTGCGGCTAGCCTGACGAGGTGTCCGACCCCACGCAAGATCAGCCCGCCGAGGAACAGCGGTTCGTCCGCGACGACTGGTACGGGGAGGAGATCACCGGACGGCACTACGTGCGGTGCGAGTTCCGAGAAGTCGACTTCTCGGAGGCGCAGACGCGGAACTCGGTCTTCACCGACTGCGTGTTCGGCAACGTGCGCTTCAACGCGTCCCGGCACGCGGACTCGGCGTTCACCGGCTGCGCCTTCAAGCGGTGCAACTTCTTCGACGCCGAGTTCACCGGGTGCAAGCTCGTCGGCGCGACGTTCAGCGAGTGCGAGCTGCGCCCGCTGCGGGTCACCGGCGGCGACTGGTCGTTCGCCAGCCTGGCGGGCGCCGACCTGCGATCGGTCGCCTTCCACGGGGTGCGCATGCGCGAGGCCGACCTCACCGGGGCGAACTGCGCCGACGCCGTGTTCGCCGACGTCGACCTTTCGGCGGTGGCGCTGCACGCCGTCAAGCTGTCCCGCGCCGACCTGCGCGGCAGCGATCTGTCGGCGCTCGACCCGGTGAACGCTGAGCTGACGGGCGCGATCGTGTCACCCGAACAGGCTGCGGTCCTCGTCACGTCGCTCGGGCTGCGCGTCCGGGCGTAGGCTCGGGCCGACCGGAAGGAGGGGCCGCGATGGGCGTCGTGACACCGGGATTCAGCGGCCGGGCCCGCAGTGGCAACCCGCGCCTGCCACCGGGGCAGTACCTGGCCGAGGACTTCCCCGTGCTGTCGGCTGGCCCGACCCCGCGCGTGCGCACCGAGACGTGGGAGTTCACGGTCACCACGGAGACCGGCGAAAAGCACGCCTGGAGCTGGGCCGAGCTGATGGCCCTGCCCAGCGAGAAGTTCACGGTGGACATCCACTGCGTCACCCAGTGGTCCAAACTGGACACGCACTGGCGCGGCGTCGCGGTGGACACCCTGGTCGGCGGCCTCGACACGGCTGCGGACTACGTCATGGTCCACTCCTACGGCGGTTACACGACGAACCTGCCGCTCGCCGATCTGCTCGACGGGCAGGCCTGGATCGCCTACGAGTACGGCGGCAAGCCGCTCACCCCGGAGCACGGCGGCCCGGCGCGGCTGGTCGTGCCGCACCTGTACTTCTGGAAGTCCGCGAAGTGGGTGCGCGGGCTCGAGCTGAAGACCCGGGACGAGCCCGGCTTCTGGGAGAACGTCGGCTACCACGACTACGGGGATCCATGGCGCGAACAGCGGTATCAGGGCGACTAGCCTGGCGGGTCGCCCGCCTGGCCGAATTCCGCGACGAGACCCCGACGGCCCGCACGCTCGTCTTCGACCTGCCCGGCTGGCCGGGGCACCTGGCGGGCCAGCACGTCGACGTCCGCCTCACCGCGGCCGACGGTTATCGAGCGCAGCGCAGCTACTCGCTCGCCGCGCCCGCCGACGGTGATCGAGTCGAGCTGACGGTCCAGCGCGTCCCCGGCGGCGAGGTGTCGGAGCACCTCGCCGGCCCGTACGCGATCGGCGACCCGGTGGAGATCCGCGGCCCGGTCGGCGGCTGGTTCGTCTGGCGCCCGACGGACCCGTCCCCGGTCCTCCTGATCGCGGGCGGCACCGGAATCGTCCCGGTGATGGCCATGATCCGCGCCCGCCGGGCGGCGGGCGTCCGCACGCCGTTCAAGCTGATCTACTCGCTGCGCACCCCGGCAGAGCTGTACTACGCGGACGAGCTGCGCAAGCCGGTCCCCGGGCTGGACATCACGTACGTGTACACCCGCGAGCTACCGGAGGGCCGTCCGGGAATCCCCCGGCGCATCGACGTGGCCACGCTCAACACAGCAGGCTGGCCGGCCGAGTTCGGGGCGTCGAGCTTCATCTGCGGCCCGACCGGCTTCGTGGAGACGGCAGCGGACATCCTGGTCGCCCTGGGCCACGACCCGCACCGCATCCGCACGGAGAGGTTCGGCCCCAGCCGCGACTGACCCCGCGGGCAGCCCACCACCCGGCCGCGGTGGGACAACTCGCTCACCCAGGCGCGGCCGTGGCGACCCGACACCCGCCACCGCCACCGCCACCCGCCACTGGTTCCGGGGGACCGCCCCCGTGCCTCGGCCGCCGCCGTGCCACCGCCGCCCCGGCCGCCGCCGTGCCTCGGCCACTGCCACTGCCACTGCCACTGCCACTGCCGCCACCGTGCCACGGCCACGGCCACGGCCACGGCCACGGCCACGGCCACGGCCGCGGCCACCGCCACCGTGCCTAGGCCACCGCCATCGCCATCGCCACCGCCACCGCCACCGCGCCTCGGCCACCGCCACGCTGCGCGTGCCGCCCAAGGCTTCCGGAGCAGCCGCCGCATCGGCTCGCATCGACTTGCCCCCGGCAACCTCGCCACAGGGCCCACTGCCATCCTGCCCACCGCTTCGGGCTTCGACACCGCCGTTCGCTCGATATCCATCCGATGATTAGGTGACCCAACGCCCCGCTGAGCGGGAAATCATCGACATTCCCACCCAGAGATCCTATCTTTCTCCCCATGCTGACCAAGCGAGCCTCGAAGCGGCGCAGCACCGTGGTGACCGTCCTCCTCGGGGCAAGCGCCCTGCTCACCACGACCACTCCCGCGGCCGCCGCGGACGCCGGCTCCGCGAGCCGTGATGTCTACGTCTCGCCAACCGGCTCCGATCGCGCCGCCGGGACCGCTCGGCAGCCCCTGCGGACCCTCGACAAGGCACGCGACCTCGTGCGCCAACGGGCGCCGCACCTCACTCGTGATCTCACCGTGCACCTCGACTCCGGGGTCTTCCGGCTGGCTCAGCCGCTGCGCCTCGATGCCCGGGACTCCGGCGGCAACGGTCACCGCGTGATCTGGCAGGGCACCGGTGACACCGAACTGAACGGCGGCGTGCGCGTCACCGGGTGGCGGCCCGTCCCCGGCCGGCCCGGGTTGTTCGCCGCCGCCGCGCCCGCCAGGCTGGATGACACCCGGCAGCTCTACGTCGACGGGGTCCGTGAGCAACGCGCGCGCGGTCCGTTGCCCGTTGCCGTCAAGGCCACCGCCACCGGGTACACCGCCGACGCGGACACCCTCGCGCACTGGCGCAACCCGGAAGACGTCGAGTTCGTCTACACCGCGGGCGAAGCGCTCTGGAACGTCCAGCGTGACGGCCTCGGCCAGTGGACCGAGCCCCGCTGTCCGCTCGCCGCGGCCCAGGGCACGACCATCACCATGGCCCAGCCGTGCTGGGACAACTCGACCAAGCGCGTCCTGTTCCCGGACATCCCCGGCCGCAGCGTGAACATGGTCGGCCCGGCCGACCTCACCAACGGACGGCACCCCACCTACGCGGAAAACGCTCTCGAGCTGCTCGACGACCCCGGCGAGTGGTACCTCGACCGGTCCGCCCACCTCGTCTACTACCGGCCGGCGCCGGGCCAGGACCTGCGGCGGGCCGATGTCGAGATGCCGGTGCTGGAGCAGCTCGTCGACGCGCGGGGCACCGCTGACGCGCCGATCCACGACGTCGCCTTCCGCGGCTTGCGCTTCTCCTACGCGACCTGGCTCCGGCCTTCGTCGCCGGAGGGGTTCTCCGAAATCCAGGCCGGGTACACGATCACCGGCTCCGACGGCTGGGCCGTCCAAGGACTCTGCCAGTTCGTGCCCGGCGGCACCTGCCCGTACGCCTCGTGGACGCGCGAACCCGCGAACGTCTCCGTGTCCCACGGCCGGCGCGTCGAGTTCGCCGACAGCGTGTTCGCACACCTCGGCGGGGCCGGGCTCGACCTCGTCGACGGCACCAAGGAATCCCAGGTCCGCGGCGACGTCTTCACCGACATCTCGGGCAACGGCGTGCAGCTCGGCGGGGTCGACAAGCCGGTCACGGACACTGACGCGGACGTCGTGCGCGACGTCGCGGTGACCGACAACCACCTCTACGGCCTGCCGCGCGAGTTCCACGGTGGCGTCCCGATCGTCGACGGCTACACCGTGCGGAACACCATCTCCCACAACCAGATCGACCACGTCGGCTACTCGGCGGTCTCCCTCGGCTGGGGCGGCTGGCCGGACAAGATCAAGAGCCCGGCGACGCCGAACCTCTCGCACGACAACGCCGTCTCGGACAACCTGATCTTCGACTACATGCTGATGCTGGACGACGGTGGCGGCATCTACACCCAGGGCATCACCGGCAGCTCCCTCGACGATGGCGAGCACGTCACCGGCAACGTGGTCCACGACCAGTGGGGGCTCGGCAAGGGCATCTACACCGACAACGGCAACACGTACGAGACGATCCGCGGCAACGTCCTGTACCGCATGGCGTACGCCAACGTCGGCACGGTGCACGTCGACTACCGCGACGGCCTCGGCAACAACGACCCGACGCTGACCGAGGACAACTACTGGGAGCAGGGCGACCGCGACAAGGTCGACAAGGGCGCGGTCCTGCGCGGCAACAAGCTCCTCGGGAGCCCGGCCGACGCCCCGGCGGCGATCGTCGCGAACGCGGGCCTGGAACCGGCTTACCGCGGCCTGCTCACGCGCCGGGTCGGCGGCGCCGCGCCGCCCGAAGCGCCATCTCGGGTCGGCACGTTCGCCGTTTCGGGAAAGCTGTACGCCACGTGGAACCCGACCTACGCGGTCAACAACGCACCGGTGACGGACTACGTCGTGACGGCGACGGGTGTCGGCGGCGCGAAGTCCGCGACGGTGTCCGCGGCCGACTTCGCGAAGCGCGCGTACGCGGAGGTCCCGGGCCTGACCGACGGGACGCCCTACACGGTGACGGTTTCGGCGCGCAACGCTTACGGCACAAGCCAACCGTCGCTCGCCGCGGCCCCGGTGACGCCCGGCCCGAAGCCGGCGGTGCCGCCGGGCGTCCCGACGAGCGCGAAGGCCTTGCCGAGCGCGACGGCGGCCTCGATCCGCTGGAACCCGCCGGCGGCCGCGGGGGACACCCCGGTGCTGGGTTACGTGATCACGGTGTCCGACGGCCGCACGATCCCGGTCGAGGGCCGTGACGCCCTGGTCACGCAGCCGACGGTCAAGGGCATGACGAGGGTGGTCGGCGACCTCGAGCCCGCGACGGCGTACACGTTCACGGTCGCGGCGGTGACGGCCACCGGAACGGGCCCGGCGGCGTCGTTCACGGCGACGACGGCGGCCTGATCGCGGGCGGGGTCAGGGGGCGTCCGGGCGGGAAAGCAGCTCCCGCAGGGTCGCGAGCAGCTCGCGCCGATCGGCCGCCCCCAGCTTGCCCCGGATGCGGGCCATGTGGTGCTCCACCGTCTTCCCGGAGATGAACAGCTTCGAACCCGCCTGCTTGTACGTCAGCCCCTCGACCACCAGCCGGGCCACCTCGAGCTCTCGCTCGCTCAGCGCCGCCAAGCCCGTTCCGGCCGCCGCGGTTTCCGCTGTCCCCTGCTCCCGGCGGGCCGCCGTTCCCTGGAACTGACGGGCCGCCTCCAGGAGCTGGACCATCGCCTTGCGGTCGGACGTGCGGATCGCCGCCTGGCCGGCCAGGCGGGCCGCGTCCCAGCGCAGGCCCAGGTCGTGCATCTCGGCCGCCGCCGTCGTGATCGTGTCCGGGGCGAACGTGCCGCCGAGGACCGACAGCCAGCACCGGGCCGCCGTGGCCAGCGCGTGCGGGTAGCGGCCGCAATGGGCGTGCGTCGCCAACGTCGCCAGGTGCGCCTCCGCCGCGTCGGCGTCCTCCAGCGTGATCGCCGCGTGCAGCTCGTGCCACACCAGGGAGACCGTCCACAGTGGAGGTTCGCCGAGGCGGGCCAGCAGGGCGTGGGCGCGTTCCAGCTGGCCCGAGATCTTCGCGAACGCGCCGGTGCGGGCCGCCGCGATCGCCAGCTCGCCCAGCGGCAGCAGCGTGAACAGGTCCGTCTGCTGCCGCATCGACGCCTGGTACGCGCGGTGCCACGACCGCTGCAGCCCCACGAGGTCGCTGGCGCGGCGCGCCAAGCCGAGCTCCAGCGTCGCGAAGAACAGCTCGTCGCGGGCTTCCAGCGAAAGCCCGGCGACGGCGTCCCGGTGTTCCGCCGCCGTCGCGAGGTCGCCCGCGGTCATCGCGACCCAGCCCAGCAGCAGGCGGTGGCGCACCGACAGCAGGTCGCCGCCGATCCCGCCGTCGAGGGCGCGGGTCAGCACCGGCTCCGCCAGCGCCAGCTCACCCGTGTGCAGCGCGGCGAGGGCGGCCAGCGCCGCCGGGCTGTCGGGCAGCAACGTGCCGCCCAGCGCCGGTTCCAGCATCGCCGCCGCGCCGAGCAGCGTCGACAACGTCTCCGTCGCGCAGCCGGACACCGAATCGGCGATGCCGCGGGCCATCCGGGTGGCCGCGCCGGCGAACAACGTCGGCGCGACGCCGGGTGCCGGGGAGTCGAGGAGCCGGCGGGCGCCGTCGAGGTCGCCGGTGCCGACCAGCGCGATCGCCGCGAACGCGTCGGCCCCTGCCCAGGCACCCGTGCCGGAAAGCCCGGTGCCCGCGGGGAACCTGCCGCCGCCCGCGAGCCCGGCGCCCGCGGGGAGCCCGGTGCCGCCGGAGACTCCGGCGCCGAGCCCGTCGCCGCCGGCCGCCATCGTGTCGATGCTGCGCGAAGCCCAGTGGTACAGCTCCGCACTGCGCGCCAGCTCACCCCGGTGCGCGAGGACCGTGGCCGCGATCGCCGCCCCGGCCGCGCGGGTCTCGGGGTCGGCCGCGCCGAGCATGCCGTCGCCGAGGCGCAGCGCCGTGTCGAGGTCGCCCGACAACGCGGTCGCGCGCGCCCAGCCCGCCGTGACCGCCGACGAGCGGTCGCCCGCTTCGGCCGCGGCCTCGAACAGCCGGGCCGCGAGCCGCGCGTCGGAGGGCAGGGCTTCCGCGGCCGCCGCGGCGAAGGCGGCCGCTGCGGACGCCCCGGAGCTGCCCGTGCCGAGCAGCGCGCGCGCCAGGTCGAGCACCGGGAGGCCGTTCGCCAGCTGCAGCTCGACGAGCCGCTGCACCGTCGTCAGCCGGCGCGCGGGCGGCCCGAAGTCGCGGACGGCGGCCGCGGCCAGCGGCAGCAGCGCGTCGTCCGGGCCGAGCAGCCCGGTCGCGCGGGCGGCGTCGACGATCGCGGGCAGCTGCTCCGGACCGCGGTCCAGCAGTGCGCACAGCAGGTCGAGGTTGCGCCCCGCGCCGGCTTCGGCCGCGACCAGGTAGCGCAGGACGTCGTCGTCGAGCTCGTCCAGCTCCGGCCGGAAGTCCTCCAGCCGCCCGAGCAGGTCGCGCTCGGCCAGCCGCGGCACCCCGCCGCTGCGGGCGTGCAGTTCGGCGGCCGCCGCGGGGTCGGCGGGCGAACCCGTCACCGCCGAGATCAGCCGCGCGACGTCTTCGGCACCGAGCGGGCCGAGCTGCAGCAACGTCCAGCTCGCGGACACCGCGGCCGGCCGGTGCGCGACGACGATCGGCCCGTCCGCGCCGGTGAGCAGCTCCTCGAGCTGGTCGGGAGCCAGCCGGTCGGCGTCGTCGACGAGCAGGGCGTCGACGCCGGCCGCGCGGTAGACGCGGTCGAGCGCGGCGAGCAGCACGCTCTTGCCGTACCCGCCGGGGGCGACGACGGCCAGCCGCAGCGGCGCGGCCGGGTCGGCCGTGACCTGGTCGAGCAGCCGCAACGCCGCGGGGTGCACGGGGATGGCGCGAAGCGGGGGGACCTGCGTAAGCAGAGTGTTCAACAGTGACCTTCACCGGAGGGGGCGCCGGGGTGGGCGCAGTGGCTCGGGGCGGGGGACGGGCCGGGGCCGGCGGTGGCTTCGCGGGCGGTGACGGTGATGACCAGGGCCGAGAGGGCCGCGGCGAGCACGAGCACCGCGGCGGCGAGGGGGCGCCGCCGCCGGAACAGGTTCATCGGGTTGCTCCGCTCGGGCAGCTCGAACGGCGTGATCTCGACCGGCGGCCGGGGTGGCCGCTCGCCGAGGTCACCGAGCGTGTCCACCTGGGGGAGCAGGGTGGTTTCGACGGCGGGGGGTTCGTGCGGGGCACCCCGGTGGTCCGCGCGCAGCGCCGCGAGGGCGGCCGCGCCGAGCGCGGTGGCCGCCGGCGGAACCGGTCCCGCGAACACCGGGCACGGCGGCCGGGCGGGCAGCGCGTGCGGCGGGACGTCGCCGCAGAACACCACGCCGGCGAGCCCCCGGGGGGACGTCGACGCCGCGCCGGCGAGGGCGAAAAGGGTGCTGAGCGCCGCGGCCGGGGCCACGCCTTCGGCGCTCGCGGCCGGCTGCCAGCCGCTCGCGCCGGTCGCCGTGGCCAGCGTGACGTTCACGCCGTCGGCGCCGAACTCGCAGACGCCGGCGGCGGTGGCGCCGGGGCCGGGGAAGGGCAGGTGCGCGCCGAGCGCGGCGATCGAGCCGGGGACCAGCGTGACCGCGGTGAACCCGGCGTCGGCCAGTGCGCGGCGCAGCACGTCACGGCGGTAGCCGCCCCAGTCCCCGGGGTGGGTCAGCACCAGGTGGTCCGGGGCGCCGCCGAACTGGTTCGCGGCGTGCTCGGCGATGCTCTCGACGAGCACGGTGGTCAGCGTTTCGGGTGGGAACGGCTCGCCTTCGACGAGCATCGGCACGTCGTCGCCGATCCGGCGGTGGAAGCCGGTGAGCAGCCGGGACGGGACCCGGGCGCCGGCCTGCGCGGCGGCGTCCCCGGTCAGCAGGTAACCCTCGTCGTCCAGGAAGAGAGCGGACGCGGCGGCGGGGGTCCGGTCACCCAGCCAGAGCGGCTCGGGTTCGCCCCAGCCGGGACCTTGCCTGCGGCAGGTTGCGGCGTGGGTCCGCCCCTGTGCCACATCGATCCCGAGGACGTAGGACAACGGCGCTTCCTCCTCACCTCGCGGGGGCCGATCGGGGGCGCGGAATCCCCCTAGGGCTCGGGGCATCCTCACCCAAACGGGTTAGTCAATCAAGTGGCTGGAGGGATTTAACCCAACTGAGCGCGTCTCGGATGAGCCCCTAACTCCCTAACGATGACATATCGATCCCCTATCGGCTGACCGGCCCGCAACTCGGAGTGATCCCCGATGTGCGTGGGGGGACCGGCTCCCTAACTTGATGTCGGAGCAGCGGTCCTTGCGGCCGATGCCGTCCCCCGAACCACCGGACCAGGAGAGAACCCCATGGACTCCGTGCAGACGTTGCACGACTTCGCGCTGAACCTGCTCAACGACCCGACCGCGCTCGCGGCCTTCGGGACGGACCCGCAGGGCGTCCTCGCTGCCGCCGGTCTCGGCGACGTCAGCGCCGCCGACGTGCACGAGGTCATCCCGCTGGTCCTCGACTTCGTCCCCGTCGACAGCCTCCCGGCCGTGGGCGCCCTGCCCGTCGTCGGCGACCTGTCCTCGGTCGGCACCGACGCCCCCGGCATCCAGGGTGCGATCGACCAGCTCACCGCCCTCACCGCGGGCCTCGGCCTGCCGGCCGTCCCGGAGCTGCCGGGTGTCGGCGACCTCGGCGGTTCGCTGCCGGGCGTGGGCGACCTCGGCCTGCCGGCCGTCCCGGGCGTCGGCGCGCTGCCGGGCGTGAACGACATCACGACCACCGCCGCGGGCGTCACCGCCCTGGCCGGCGACTTCGGCACCGGCGGCGACCTCGGCTCCAGCCTGGACGCCGTCCAGGTCGCCGGGAACCTCGTGTACTCGGTCACCGACACCGACCACAGCGCGGTCGTCGGCACGGTCGAGCAGGCCGCCCACCTCGGCGACGCCGTCACGAACAACGTGTCGTACAACGCCGTCACCCCGGTCTACGAGGCCACCTCGCAGGTCGGCGACATCAGCGGTGACCTGAACCACACCGTGAGCTCCGTCGTCGGCCAGGTCGGCGACTTCTCCGGCATCCTCCAGGGCGCCGGCAACCTCGACGTCTCGCACGTCACCCACGAGGTCTCGAACGTGACCCACGGCCTCGGCGACGTCACCAGCGTCGTGACGAACGCCACCGGCGTCGACGTCAGCCACAACGTGGCCGGCCAGGTCGGCGACATCGCGAGCGGCAACACCTCCGCCGTCCACGACGTGGTCTCCGACGTCTCCGACGTCAGCCACAACGCCCTGGGCAACCTGCACATCGGCGACATCGCGTCCAACGACATCCACCTCGGGCACTGATTCCCGAACCGGTCACCGGTGCCCGTCCCGCGGTCTGGGTGCAGCCGCGGGACGGGCACCCGGTGTGCGTACGGGGAGTAAACCGGGGACACTCATCCGCTGTGACCGCACCGGCTTGGCTCGAAGTGCTCAACGAGACGCTGGACGCGTGCCGCACCCACGGCCGCGCCGATCTCGCCGAGCGCCTCCGCAGACGTCGTGACGCCCCCGAGGGGCAGATCCGCCTCGGCGTGCTCGGATTCCCCAAACAGGGCAAGGGATACCTGCTCAACGCGGTGCTGAACGCGCCCGTGTGCGCGGTCGGCGACGCCCCGACCCCCGAGGTCCCCACCGAAATCGGCTACGCCCCCGAACCCGCCGCCACCCTGGTCGGCCGCTCCCTCGAACGGATTCCCGTCGCGGTCGAACGGCTCACCGGCGAGCTCGGCGCCCGCCCCGCGGGCACGCTCAGCCGCGTCGAGGTCGGCGTGCCGCGTGAGCTCCTCTCCGCCGGGCTCGTCCTGGTGGACACCCCACCGGTCGGTGATCCGCGGTCGCCGCGCACCGCCGCCGCGCTCGACCTGCTCGCCGAAGCGGACGCCGTGATCCTCGTGTCCGACGCGACCGCGCCGCTCAGCGCCGCCGAGCTCGCGCTGGCCCGCCACGTCCGCACCTGGTGCCCGCACGTCGTGCTGGCGCTCACCAAGATCGACGCTTCCCCGGGGTGGCGCGCGGTCGCCGAGCGCAACCGCGGGATGCTCGCCGAGGCGGGGATCGACGCGCCCGTGCTGCCGGTTTCGGCCGTCGTGCGCCAAGCCGCCGCGCGGGCCGGGGACGCCGAGCTCAACGCGCGTTCGGGCTTCCCCGAGCTGCTCACGTGGATCGCCGAGCAGGCCGCGCGGCCGCCGGAGCAGTCCCGCGCGCTGCTCGCCGCCGTCGGCGTGCGCGCCGCGGCCGCGGAGCTCGTGGAGTCGCTGCGCGACCGCATCGACGCGGCGGCCCAGGACGCCGGGCTCGGCCAGGCCGCGCTGCTGCAGCGCGCGCAACGCCGCGCCGACGACCTGCGGCGGCAGAACACCCGGTGGCAGAACCTGCTTTCCGACGAGGTCACCGACCTGATGGGCGACGTCGAGTACGACCTGCGCGAGCGGACGCGCAAGATCGTCAACACCATCGACCAGACCTTCGACGAGGGCGACCCGGCGAAGGTGTGGGACGAGTTCGCGCCGTGGCTGGACGAGACCCTGGCCGAAGCCGTCGAAACGAACTACGCGTGGCTGGCCGAGCGGGCGCAGTGGACCGCCCAGGCGGTCGCGGCGTGCTTCGGCGCCCAGTACGACCGGGCACTGCCGGAACTGCCGCTCGACGGCTCGGGCATCGAGTACCTCGACGACGTCCGGCGCCCGAAGATCGAGAAGTTCAAGATCGGCCAGCAGGCCTTCACGGGCCTGCGCGGCTCGTACGGCGGTGTGCTGATGTTCGGCCTGGTCACCAGCCTGCCCTGGCTGGGCCTGCCGTTGATCAACCCGGTGTCGATCAGCGCCGGCGCGGCGTTCGCCGTGAAGACGATCCGCGACGAGGGCGGGATGCGGCTGCAGCGGCGCCAAGCCGTCGCCAAGCAGGCCGCGCAACGCCACGTCGACGACGTCTTCCTGCGCTACAGCAAGGAGTTCCGCGACGGGATCCGCGTCGTGCAGCGCCGGCTGCGCGACCACTTCACCGGGCTGGCCGAGGAACTCGCGGACGAGCTGACGCGCGAGCGCGAGACGATCATGGCCGGCACGGCCGAGCGCGAGCGCAAGACCGGGCACATCCGCCGGGAGATCGACCGCCTGGCCGGGCTGCACCAGCGCGCGGGCGAGCTCGGCACGATCGCCGGGCGGAAGCCGCGGGAGCTTTCGGCGTGACGCAGGACGTTCGCGACCTGCTGCACGCCGCGGCGGGGCTCTACCGGGACGACCCGCGCGCGTCGGCCCTGCTGCACGACTGCCTGAACCGGCTGGAGCAACCGCTGCGCGTCGGGTTCACCGGGGCGTCGTCGTCGGGGAAGACGACGCTCGCCGCCGCGCTCGGCGAGTGGCCGACGCGCGCGCTGCGCGACCTCGTGCTGCTGGACGACCCCGGCCCGGCCGACGACCTCCCGGACGCGACGGTGCGCCTGGTGCGTCACCTCGAGCCGGACGAGCTGGCGGCGGCCCACTCGCCGGGTGGCTCGCCGTTCGCCCGGCAGAGCGCGGTCAACTCGGTGCTGGTGCTCGCGCGTGCGGACGAGGTCGGCGCGGGCCGGATCGACGCGTTGCTGACCGCGAAGCAGCTGGCGCGCCGGGCCTGGCGCGAAGACCCGCTGTGCACGGGGTTCCTGGGCGTGATCGCCGTCGCGGGCCAGCTGGCCTACGGCGGCCGGTCCCTGCGCGACGACGAGTTCGACCTTCTGGCGGCCTTCGCCGCGGTGCCCCGCGAAGAGCTGGAACGGCACGTGCTTTCGGTGGACTCGTTCACCGACCCGGCGTTCCCCGGCCCGATCCCGGTCGAGACGCGGCGGTCGCTGGTGGTGCGGTTCGGGATGTTCGGCGTCCGCCTGGCGCTGACGCTGATCCGCACCGGTTGCGACGACCGCGTCAAGCTGTCGGCGGAGCTGGTGCGCCGCAGCGGTCTCGGCGAGCTGCGCGACACCCTCGCCGGGTGTTTCGTGGCCCGCGCCGAGGCGTTGAAGGCCCGCACGGCGATCATCCGGCTGGAGACCCTGCTGGCGGCCCAGCCCCGCCCGGGCGGCGATCGCCTGGTGTCCCGGGTGGAGCGCTTCGCGGCGGCCGCGCACGACTTCCGCGAGCTGCGCCTGATCGCCGACATCCGCGGCGGCCGGACGGCGCTGTCCGGCGAGCCGGCGGAGGAGGCGGTCCGGTTGCTGGGCGCGGAGGGCACGGCCCCGGCGGACCGCCTGAACCTGGAACCGGACGCGGACCCGGGCGACATCTACGACGCGGGCCTGGACGCGCTCCGCCGGTGGCGGCACGAGGCGGAACGCCCGGACAAGCCGCACGCGGAGCGGACCGCGGCGCATGTCGTGGTGCGCTCGACCGAGGGGCTGCTGTCGCTGTTCGCCTAGCGCACCGCGGTGACTTCGACCTCGACGAGGTGCTCGGGAACGTCCAGCGCGGCGACGCCGATCAGGGTGGCGGGCGGCTTCGCGGTGGTTCCCAGCTTCGCGCTGCCCCGGGCGATTCCGTCGAGGAGCGCGGGCATCTTGTCCGGCGTCCAGTCGACGACGTAGCAGATCAGTTTCACGACGTCGTCGAACGAACCGCCGGCCGCGGCGAGGGCCGCGCCGACGTTGACGTAGCACTGCTCGACCTGGGCGGCGAGGTCGGGCCCGGTCTCCCAGGCGACCTGCCCGGCGACGAACACCAGCTTCGTCCCGGACGCGATCGACACCTGGTGGTACACGTCGATCTCGGGCAGCTCCGGGGGATTCACCAGGGTGACAGTCACTTTTCCTCCGTGGTCTCTTGTGGTTACCCAGGAACCATAGGAGAGTGTTGGACGGTACGGAAGAAGGCACTTTTCGGTGACGGGGGAACCAGATGGTGACCAAGCAGGACGCGGACCTTTCCCGCGCGGATTCGCTGGCGCGCGAGATCTTTTCCGACGTCGCCAACAAGTGGGCGTTCCTGATCATCGAGACCCTCGGTGACCGCACCCTGCGCTTCAGCGAGCTGCGGGACGCGGTCGAGGGCATCAGCCACAAGATGCTCACCCAGAACCTGCGCATGCTGGAGCGCAACGGGCTGGTCGAGCGCGAGGTGCACCCGACCGTGCCGCCTCGCGTCGAGTACACCCTCACCGAACCGGGTCAGGGGCTGCGCGCGACCGTCGACAGCATGTGCGGCTGGACGCAGCGCTACCTCGCGGACATCGAAGCCGCCCGCGGCCGTTTTGCCCGTTGACGGACGGGCCACCGCGACGCACCATAGACCGGTCTACGGTCCAGTGCCGGTCCGAAGGGAACGCCCATGCTCGAAGATGTCCGCCCTCGCGTCCGGCTGTTCGGCGAACTCCTGGCGCACTGGGCGCGGGAACGCCCGGGCGACACCGCGCTGATCTTCGGTGAGCAGTCCTGGACCTGGGCGGAGTTCGACGAGCGGGTCCGCCGGCTCTCGGGCGCCCTCGCGAAAGCCGGTGTCGGAAAGGGCGACCGCGTCGCGTTCGTCGACAAGAACCACCCCGCCTGCCTGGAAACGACGTTCGCGGCGGCGGGGATCGGGGCGGCCAACGCCGTGGTGAACTGGCGGCTGTCCGGCGACGAACTGGCCTACGTCCTCGACGACTCGGGCGCGAAGGTCGTGTTCGTCGGCACGGACCTGCTGCCCGTCCTCGACGGGATCCGCGACCGGCTGCCCGCCCTCGAGCGCGTGGTGGTCCTCGACGAATACGAGCCGTTCCTGGCGAGCGCCGAGCCGCACACCGGGTCCGGGCTCGACGAGGACGACGGCGTCCTGGTCATGTACACCAGCGGGACCACCGGCTTCCCGGAGGGCGCGGTGCTCACGCACCGCAGCGTCCTCGCCCACGGCCTCGCCGCGGGCACCGCGTTCCCGATCAGCCCGGGCGACGTCAACCTCGTCGCGATGCCGCTGTTCCACGTCGGCGGCAGCTGCTACGCCGTTTCCGGGTTCCTCTACGGCGAACCGTCCTTCCTGACCCGCGAGCCGGACGCGGCGTCGCTGTTCGCGGCGCTGCGGGCCGGGATCACGCACGCCTTCCTGGTGCCCGCCGTGGTCGCCGGGATCGCGCAGGGCGGCGAGGCCGCGCTCACGGCGTTCTCCCGGCTGAAGTACCTCTGCTACGGCGCGTCGCCGATGCCGCTCCCGCTGCTGCGCACGGTGCTGGCGGCCTGGCCGGACGTCCGGTTCGCGCAGGTCTACGGCATGACCGAGCTGTCCGGCGCGGTCACCGCGCTCGACCCGGAGGCGCACCGGGACGCCTCGCGCCCCGAGCGGCTCGCGTCGGCGGGCACCGCACTGTCCGGTGTGGACATCCGGATCGTCGACCCGGTGACGCTCGAGGACAGTGCCACCGGCGAGGTCTGGATCCGCACCGAGCAGCGGATGGCGGGCTACCTGGGCAAACCCGAGGCGACCGCGGAGACCATCGTGGACGGCTGGGTGCGCACCGGCGACGTCGGCCGGCTCGACGACGGCGGGTTCCTGTTCCTCGAGGACCGCGTCAAGGACATGATCATCACCGGCGGCGAGAACGTCTACTCGCCGGAGGTCGAGCGCGTCGTCGCGGAGTTCCCCGGCGTGGCCGAGGTGGCGGTGATCGGCGTGCCCGACGACCGGTGGGGCGAGCAGGTCAAGGCCGTCGTCGCCGGTGAAGGGCTCGACGCCGACAAGCTCATGGAGTTCTGCCGTGAGCGGCTGGCACATTTCAAGTGCCCGCGCAGCGTCGACGTCGTGGCGGCCCTGCCGCGCAACGCGACCGGCAAGATCCTCAAGCGCTCGCTGCGCGAACCCTATTGGCGGGACCGGGACCGGAACGTCTGATGCCCTCGGTCACGCGGCAGGCGTACTTCGCGGCCGCCCTGGACGTGCTGGCGGAACACGGCTTCACCGAGCTGAACGTCGGCCGGCTGTGCCGCGACCTCGGCGTGACGAGCGGGTCGTTCTACCACCACTTCGGCGGCTGGCCGGGCTTCGTGGAGCAGCTCCTGGACCACTGGGAGAACCGGCAGGTGCTCTTCCTGCGCGAGCGGAACTTCGGCAGCGGCGGGCCGTCGGCGGACTTCGCCGCGCTGATGGACCTGACGCTCGGGTTGCCGCACGAGGCCGAGGCCGCCATCCGCGCGTGGGCGGCGAACGACGAAGCCGTGCGGGCGGCGCAGAAACGCGTCGACTCCGCGCGGCTGCGGACGGTCGGCAAGGCGGTCAAGGGCATCGTCGGCGACCGCGAACTCGCGCGGACGCTGACGTCCCTGGGCATGGCGATGCTGGTGGGGCACCAGCAGCTGGCGTCGGCGGGGGAGCACAGCGAGCTGGCGACGCTGCTGGCCGAGTACACGCGGCTGGTGCACGCCCGCGCCTCGTGAGTGAGAAACTGGGTTAGAACACTGTTTCTCACTCACGACCTCTTCAGGCGTTGCCGAGGATCCGGGTCACCGCGATCTCCAGCACCACGCGCTGCGGGTTCGGCTTGGGCTGCCGGTAGCGCGCGGCGTAGCGGTTTTCCGCGTCCCGCACCGAGTCCGGGTCGTCGCGCAGCACCGCGCGTCCCTCCAAAGTGGACCACTTCGGGCCCTCCAGCTGGCAGACCGCGACCGGGACGCCGTCGGTGCCCGCGGCCCGGATCAGCCGGGCCTTGACGGACGTGCCGAAGGTGATCACGCGGGCGAGGCCGGCGTCGAAGTCCACGGTCACGCCGACCGCGACGACGTGCGGGGTGCCGTCCGGCCGGACCGTCGTCAGGGTGGCCAGCCGGCGTTCGGTCCAGAAGGCGCGGAAGTCCGCGCCGCGGTCGATCTTCATGTGGTCCACGCTAGTCCGTCCGGGTGGCCGAACGGTGGTGAGGCCACTCACGGTAATAGTAAGGAAAGTTTCCTAACGGTCTTGACCTGGTCTTGAACCTTCTGTCAGGCTCTGATCGCCCTCGCCGCAGCCAACGATGACTGTCTTTACGGAGGACCGATGAAGAGAATCGTCCGGGCGGTGGTGGCCACGGCCGCGCTGGCCGCCGGGCTGCTGAGCGTGCCGGCGACCGCGTCCGCCGCGGGTACCCCGTACGTGCCGGGAACCCTGCGGCCGTCCGTGTCGCAGGCCACGCAGGACCAGGCGCTGCAGAAGTACTACGACTTCTGGAAGAAGAACTTCCTCACCACCAAGTGCGGCAGCGGCACCTACGCGGTGCTGTCCAAGGACGCCGACCACGCCTTCGTCGCCGAGGGCGAGGGCTACGGCATGACGATCTCGGCGATGATGGGCGACAAGGACCCGGCGGCCCGCTCGATCGTCGACGGGATCCTGAAGTTCGTGAAGGCGCACCCGTCGGTCAACAACAAGGACCTGCACGCGGCCGAGCAGAACTCGAGCTGCAAGAGCGTCAACGGCAGTGACTCGGCCACCGACGGCGACCTCGAAATCGCCTACGGCCTGCTGATCGCGGACAAGAAGTGGGGCAGCACGGGCTCGGTGAACTACAAGGCCGAGGCCGTCCGGATCATCAACGCCATCAAGAAGAGCGAAGTCAACAACAGCACCAAGTTCACGCTGCTCGGCGACTGGGGCAACGACGCGGAGTACAAGAACAGCTCGCGGTCGTCGGACTGGATGCCGGGACACCTGCGGGCCTTCGCGGCGGCGACCGGCGACAGCTTCTGGGACCAGGTCCGGACCCGGTCGGAGACGGCGGTGAGCCAGCTGCAGTCGTCGTACGCGCCGAACACCGGCCTGCTGCCGGACTTCGTGGTCGGCACGAACTCGACGCCCAAGCCGGCGCCGGGGAACTTCCTCGAGGGCCCGAACGACGGCAAGTACAGCTGGAACGCCTGCCGCGACCCGTGGCGCCTGGGCGCGGACGCGATCACGGCACCCGGGAGCGCGGCCACGGCCCAGGTCCGCAAGATGAACACGTGGATCAAGTCCGCGACGGGCGGCGACCCGGCGAAGATCCAGAGCGGCTACTCGCTGTCGGGCTCGAAGGTGGAGAGCGGCCAGCACCCCTGCTTCACGGCCCCGTTCGCGGTGGCGGCGATGACGGACGCGGGCAGCCAGGCGTGGCTGGACAAGCTGTGGACGGCGGTTTCGTCGTGGTCCCCGGACGCGACGGACTACTACGGGACCGGGATCACGGTCCAGGTACTGCTGATCCTGAGCGGCAACTACGTGGCCGCCTAGTCAAGGTCCGTGAAGGGCACAGCGAGGGACTCCCAGTCCCTCGCTGTGCCCTTCACGGCTTTCAGCTGGGCTCTCGCACCGGGAGCCCGGCCGCGCGGTAGATCTCGTCGATCACGGTCATCGTCTCGACCGCGTCGGCCGCCGAGGTCTTCACCGGTTCGCCGTGCAGGACGGCCGCCGCGAACGCGTCCAGCTGGTACTCGTACGTCGCCCGGCGGGGGAACTTCTCCGTGCGGCGAGCGCCGCCCACCCGGACCGAAAACCGGTGGTACGCCTGGGGCATCAGCGGGTTGATCACGCTGAGCGAGCCCTTCGAGCCGGTCACCTTCGCGCTGATCTTCAGCACCGACGACGACCACATCGAGCACTCCACCCGGCCGGTGTGACCCGACGGGTAGCGAAGCTCCGCCGTCATCGCCCGGTCGACGCCGGGGGACCGCAGCTTCGCCGTGGCCGAAACCACGGACGGCGTCTCGCCGCCGCCGAAGGTCCGGGCCATGTGGACCGCGTAGCAGCCCGCGTCCATCGTCGCGCCGCCCGCCAGTCCGAGGTTGTAGCGGATGTCCGAGAACTTCGGCAGCGGGAAGCACAACGCCGTCTCCACGCGCTCCAGCGTGCCCAGCTCGCCCGACGCCACGATCTCCTCCACCCGCAGCGCCAGCGGGTGGTAGCGGTAGTGGAACGCCTCCATCACGACGCGATCGGACTCGCCGGCCAGGCGGGCGATCTCCCGCGCCTCCGCCGCGTTGGCCGTGAACGGCTTCTCGCACAGCACGTGCTTGCCCGCTTCCAGGGCCGCCCGCGTCCACCGGCCGTGGAGGCCGTTCGGCAGCGGGTTGTACACGGCGTCGAGGTCCGGATCGGCGAGCAGCGCCTCGTACGACGCATGCACCCGGGCGATCCCGTGCCGAGTGGCAAACGCTTGCGCGCGTTCCTTCGAGCGCGCCGCGACCGCCTTCACCGAGACCGAAGAGTTCGAAGAAGCGGGCTTGACCAGGGCAGCGGGGGCGATGCTCGCCGCCCCGAGGATGCCGATCCGGAGGCTCATGCGCGCAAGCTAGCACCGAAGCAGATTTCAACAGCCAGTTGACCTCTTCAACAACGAGTTGTACCGTTCCGGCCAGCCGAACAGTGGAGGTCCGTTATGTCCCGTTGTCGTGCCGCACAGGCAGTGCTGCTCGCGAGCCTGGCCGTCCTGGTGACGGCCTGTGGTGGTGGCCCGGACGGCGCGGGCGGGACGTCGCAGGCCGCCGGCGCGCCCGCGTCCGGCATCCCGGACACCGCCGCGATCGTCCAGGCCGTGCAGAAGGACGCCCAGCTCAACGCGGCTCTGCCGGCGAACGTCAAGCAGGCGGGGCTGCACCTGGCGTCCAACCTGCAGTCCGCGCCCAACAACTTCTACGCCGCCGACGGCAAGACCCCGATCGGCTACGAGGTCGACCTCGCCAAGGCGATCGCCGCCAAGCTCGGCGTCACCGTGACCCACCAGGACATGGCGTTCGGCTCGCTCATCACCAGCCTCCAGTCCGGCCGCATCGACCTCACGATGGCCGGCATGAACGACACCAAGGCCCGCCAGGCGCAGATCGACTTCGTCGACTACTTCACCTCGGGCATCACGATCATGATCCGCAAGGGCAACCCGGACGGCATCACCGGACCGGACGCGCTCTGCGGCAAGAACGTCGCCGTCGTGCAGGGCACCAGCCACCAGAAGTTCGCCGAGGCGCAGAGCACCAAGTGCACGCAGGCCGGCAAGCCCGCGCTGAACGTCACCGCGACCGACAGCGACAACCAGAACCAGAACCAGCTGCGCACCGGCCGCGTCGCGGCGATCCTCAACGACCTCCCCAGCGCCGTCTACATCTCGCGGACGGCGGGCGACGGCAAGTTCTTCGAGGTCGTCCCCGGCGAGCCGATCGAGGGCGGGCCGTACGGGATCGGCGTCAACAAGCAGAACACGCCGCTGCGCGATTCCGTCCAGAAGGCGCTGCAGGCCCTGATCACCGACGGCACCTACGGCAAGATCCTGCAGGCCTGGGGCGTCGAGCAGGGCGCGATCAAGGAGGCCGCGGTCAATGGCGGGTCCTGAACCGCTGCCCATCGTCCGGCTCCGCCACTGGGGCCGGTGGGTCGCCGCCGCGATCATCCTCGCGCTGCTCGTGCTGCTGGGCATCGCCCTCGGCAACGCGCAGATCGCGTGGAACCAGGTCCCGGACTTCGTCTTCTACAAGGTGATGGCGACCGGCCTGCTCAACACGGTCGTGCTGGCGGTGCTGTCGCAGGCCGTCGCGATCGTGCTCGGCATCGTCATCGCCCTGCTGCGCCGCAGCGCCAACCCGGTCGCGCGGTGGTTCGCCGCCGGCTACATCTGGATCTTCCGCGGCCTTCCCGTGCTGCTCCAGATCCTGCTTTGGTACAACCTGGCGCTCGTCTTCCCGGTCATCGACATCCCGTTCCTGGTCCACGAGCAGACGAACGTGCTGATCAGCGCGTTCACCGCCGCGTTCCTCGGCCTCGCGCTCAACGAAAGCGCGTACATGGCCGAGATCGTCCGCGCCGGGCTGAACAGCGTCGACAGCGGCCAGACCGAAGCCGCGAAGTCGATCGGCATGACGCCGGCCGCGACCCTGCGCCGGGTCGTGCTGCCCCAAGCCATGCGCGTGATCATCCCGCCGACCGGCAACGACTTCATCAACATGCTCAAGGGTACGTCGATGGCGTCGGTGATCGGCGTGACCGAGCTGATCCACGCGGCCAACAACATCTCGTCGAACAACCTGCTGGTGATGGAGACGCTGCTGGCCGCGGCCGTCTGGTACATGGTCGTGGTGACCGTCGCCGGGGTCGGCCAGCACTACCTGGAACGCTCCTTCGGGCAGGCCGATCGCGGGCCGCTTTCCCGCGCCGGCAAGGCGTTGCGCGGCGTGCCGCTGGTGAGGAGTGCCCGTGTCTGAGCCGCTGCTGCGCGCCGTCGGCGTCAAGAAGTCCTACGGCCACACCGAGGTCCTCGGCGGCATCGACCTGGACGTCCACAAGGGACAGGTCGTCTGCCTGCTCGGGCCGTCCGGCGCCGGGAAGAGCACGTTCCTGCGCTGCATCAACCACCTCGAGACGATCGACGCCGGCCAGATCTGGGTCGACGGCGAGCCGATCGGCTTCCGGCAGCGCGGCGGGAAGCTGTACGAACTGCGCGAACGCGACGTCGCCCGCCAGCGCCGCGACATCGGCATGGTCTTCCAGCGGTTCAACCTGTTCGCGCACCGGACGGCCCTGGAGAACGTCAGCGAGGGCCCGATCCGGGTCCTCGGCCTCAAACCGGACGAGGCGCGCAAGCAGGGCCTCGAGCTGCTCGACCGCGTGGGCCTCGGGCACCGCGGTGACGCCTACCCGGCGCAGCTGTCCGGCGGGCAGCAACAGCGCGTCGCGATCGCGCGGTCGCTGGCGATGAAACCCAAGCTGATGCTGTTCGACGAGCCGACGTCGGCGCTGGACCCGGAGCTGGTCGGGGAGGTGCTGGAAGTGATGAGTACGTTGGCGGGGGAGGGGATGACGATGGTCGTCGTGACGCACGAAATGAGCTTCGCCGCGGAGGCCGCCGACGAGGTGGTGTTCCTGGCCGACGGCGCCGTCGTCGAGACCGGGCCGCCTTCGGAGGTGCTCAGCGCCCCGAAGCACGAGCGGACCCGGCAGTTCCTGGCGAGGATCCTCGCGTGACGCGGATTTCGCCCCGGTACCTGCTCCAGTTCGACGAGCCCGCCGGCTACCTCGACTTCGCCCGGTTCGGGCCGCCGTCGCACGCGGTGCTCGACACGACGGCCGCGCTGCTCGACCAGGCCACCACGGCCGGTCCGTCCACTGTGGACGAGCTGATGCGGCAGGAGATCCGGGCCAAGGCCGCCGCCGCGCGGCTGTCCGGCTCGGACACCGACCACACGGTCCTGCTGCCGAACACCAGCCTCGGGTTGTTCCAGGCCGCGTTCCACAGCAGCGGCGACGTCCTGGTGTCGGCCGCGGAGTTCCCCGCCAACACCTACCCGTGGGCGCGCGCCGAACAGGCCGGACGCCTTCGCGTCCGCCGCCTGACCGGCGGTTATGTGACCCCTGAGCGGGTCGCGGAAGCGTTGACGCCGGAGATCACCACGGTCAGCGTCAGCGCGGTCGACTTCCGCACCGGCTTCCGCGCCGACCTCGCGGCCCTGCGGGACGTCGTCGGCGACCGGCTGCTGGTCGTCGACGGTATCCAGGGCTTCGGCGTGGTCGAGGAGCCGTGGGAGGCCGCCGACGTCCTGGTCGTCGGCGGGCAGAAGTGGCTGCGCGCGGGCTGGGGCACCGGCTTCGCGGTGCTGTCGGATCTTGCGTTGGAGCGGATGGACCCGGTGCTGTCGGGCTGGACCGGGGCGCGCGACCCCGGCCTGTTCGACGACGAGATCCACCCGCCGGACGCCACCGCCCAGTCCTGGTCCATTTCGAACCTCAGCCCGATCACGTCGGGCGCGTTCGCCGAGGCCCTGGAGCTGGTGGAGGACGCCGGTGTCGGCGCCATCGCGGCGCGGATCGCCGAGCGGCTGGCCTCCTTCGAGGAGGTGCTGGCGTCCTGCGGCGCCGAGGTCGTCTCGGCAACTGAACGGCGGGCGGGCATCCTGGCGTTCACCCTGCCCGGGCACCCGGCCGAGCAGGTCGGCGCGGCGCTGGCCACGGCGGGAATCGCGGCGACCGTGCGGCCCGAGCACGTCCGGCTCTCGCCGCACGCCTCCACTCCGGCGGCCGCCGCGGATCTGCTCCGGGAAGCGCTGGAGACGCTGACGAAGCCGCGCGAACCGCTGGTCGTCCCGGCCGCGGGCGCGACGACGCACGAGGTGCTGACCGCGCTGGTGCCCGCGATCCCGGGGCTGGCCGCGATGCTCGGGCCGGGCAACGAGGTGCTGCTGCACGACCTGAGCCGGCTGCCGGACTCGATCGTCGCGATCGCGGGCGACCTGACCGGCCGCAACGTCGGCGGCCCGATGACCGACCTGCTGCTCGGCCTGGTCCGCCGCGGCACCACCCAGGACCTGACGAACTACCGCACGCACGGCCCGGACGGCCGCCCGATCCGCTCGTCGACGCTGTTCCTGCGCGACGCCGACGGGGTCGCGGTCGGCTGCCTGTGCGTCAACAGCGTCGACGGGTCCGCGCCGGCGGGCGGCAACGGGGAACCGGAGACTTTCCCACCGGACGTCGACAGCCTGCAACGCTTCCTCGTCGACCGCGCGGTCACCAAGGCCGGGATCCCGGTGGACCTCATGAAGAAGCGGCACAAGGCGGCGGTGGTCCGCGAGCTCGACGAAGCCGGTTATTTCCTCATCAAGGACGCGGTCGACCACCTGGCCGGGCGCCTCGACGTCACGCGCTACACGATCTACAACTACCTCAACGAAATCCGCGCCTGATCGGGGCCTTGCCCGCGGTGGTCCGGGAGCGGACCATGGCGCGCATGACCGAATCGGACACCCGGCGGGCGCTGGTGCGGCTCGAAGCGGACGACGAGGCCGACGCCGAGGAGCTCGACCGGCTCGCCCGGCGCCTGCGGGCGGAGCTGGGCGAGCTCGACGTCGACCTGCGGGCGGTGCCGGGCGAGGTACCGGACGGCGCGAAGTCGGCCGACCCGGTGACGGTCGGTTCGCTGATGGTGGCGTTCAGCGCGGCCGGCGGAGTGTTCCCGGGCCTGGTGGAGACGCTGCGCGAGTGGCTCGGCCGCCAGGCGGGCCGCCACAAGATCACGATGACGATCGACGGGGACACGGTCGAGCTGGAGCGGGCGACGTCGGCCGAGCGGCAGCAGCTGATCGACGCCTTCGTCCAGCGGCACGGCTGACCCAGCGTCCACTCCGGACAGTGAGGTGACCCGGGTATCCGATTTCCGCCTTTCGTAGGGCATTCGCCGTGCTGCACCCGTTTGCCGTCCCTCGACGACCGGGGCGGGACTAGGGTTCACCCGCCCGAAGTCGCAGGGGAAAGGGAGAAAACAGTGAGACGTACCGTTTTCGCCGCGGTGGCCGCCGCCGCGGTGGCGTCCGCGCTCGTGGCCGCTCCGGCCGCGACCGCGGCGCCCGCACCGGCAGCCGGGACGATCGCCTGGGGGCCGTGCACCGACCCCACGCTCGTCGCCGCCGGCGCCGAATGCGGGTACCTGGGGGTTCCCCTCGACTACTCCAAGCCGCACGGCGAGCAGATCCAGCTCGCCGTCGACCGCGTCAAGCACAAGGTGCCCGACGCGCAGTACCAGGGCGTCATGCTGACCAACCCGGGTGGCCCCGGCGGCTCCGGGCTGCTGCTCGCGACCCGCGGCCCGCGCGTGCCGAACCACGCCGGCGACGCCTACGACTGGATCGGCTTCGACCCGCGCGGTGTCGGTTCCAGCAAGCCCGCGCTGAGCTGCGACCCGAACTACATGGACTACAACCGTCCCCAGTACGTGCCGTTCACCCCGCAGCTGGAGAAGACCTGGCTGAACCGCTCCAAGGGGTACGCCGAGGCCTGCGCGAAGAACAACTCGAAGGCCCTGCTGGAGAACATGAAGACGACCGACACGGTCAAGGACATGGACTCCATCCGCAAGGCACTCGGTGCGAAGCAGCTGAACTTCTATGGCTACTCCTACGGCACCTACCTCGGTCAGGTGTACGGCACGCTGTTCCCGCAGAACGTCCGCCGGATGGTGCTCGACTCGACCGTCGACCCGCGCGGCGTCTGGTACGGCGACAACCTGGACCAGGACGTCGCGTTCGACAAGAACATCCTCATCTGGTTCGGCTGGCTCGCCCAGCACGACGACGTCTACCACCTCGGCAAGACCCAGTCCGCGGTGCAGCGCGTGGTCAACGAGCAGCTGCTCAAGGCGCAGTTCAACCCGGCGGGCGGCGTGATCGGCCCGGACGAGATCCTCGACGTCATCCAGCAGGCCTCGTACTACCAGCTGCGGTGGACGCTGCTGGGCGACGCGCTTTCGCGGTTCGTCAACCAGGGCGACTGGCAGAACTGGAAGTCGCTGTTCGAGGCCTTCGGCGGCCGTGGCGACGACAACGGTTACGCGGTCTACCTGGCCGTCCAGTGCTCCGACGTCCAGTGGCCGCAGAGCTGGAACCAGTGGAAGATCGACAACTGGAAGACGTTCACGAAGGCGCCGTACTTCACCTGGCAGAACGCGTGGTTCAACGCGCCGTGCCTGTACTGGCCCGCGAAGGCCGGCAAGCCGACCAAGGTCGACGGTCGCGGCGTCCAGAGCGTCCTGATGATCGACGAGACCCTGGACGCGGCGACGCCGTTCCCGGGCAGCCTCGAGGTCCGCGGCCGCTTCCCCGGCGCTTCGCTGATCGCGGAGCCGGGTGGCACGAGCCACGCGATCACCCCGCGCGGCAACGCGTGCGTGGACAACAAGATCGCGGACTACCTGGCGACAGGCGCGCTCCCGGCCCGCAAGCCGGGCCGCACGGCCGACGTCGAGTGCGCCCCGCTGCCCCAGCCGACGCCCCCGGCGCCGACCGCGGCGAAGGCCGATCTCGGCGCGACTCAGGGTCTGGTGGCCGGGCGGTTCACCGGCTGACCTGCGGAAACCCCTGATGGACGGGGTGTCGGGCACGCTGCCCGGCACCCCGTTTTGTTGTGAGGCTGGGTTGTCGAGGGTGTCACGTCGCATTCGACCGTCGACCAGGTCGGCGGCAAGCCGGTGTCCTCCGGCGGCTGATGGCCTGTCCATCTGGCCGGTCTCCCGGCTAAGGGTCAGAGGGAAAGCCAAGAAAATGGAGAACGCCATGACTGTCGAGAAGCTGCCGGATCTGGTCGCCGTCATGATGCCGCGCGATACGGCCGAGGGTATCCGGGAGGCTCTGCGGGACGTCGAGCGAGACGACCCGGTCGCAGTTCGCTACGCGCTCGCTCGTCGCGAGCAGTCCCGTCTCGACGAGGCCCGCGCGGCCGGCGTTGCCACCGACGTCGCCGACTGGCGCGGCCGCGAGTGGCTCTGGAGGTCGCTGCTCCAGCCGACGCCCCCGGGCAAGGCCGATCTCGGCGCGACTCAGGGTCTGGTGGCCGGGCGGTTCACCGGCTGACCTGCGGAAACCCGTGACGGACGGGGTGTCGGGCACGCTGCCCGGCACCCCGTTTTTCGTGCTTTCCAGAAACGTGGGCTTTGAACTTGCGCGGACTTTGTGTTACAAAGTTCGCAGCGACTTTGCGATACAAAGTCCACGGACGAAAGGAGAGCGCCATGACTGGGGGACCGGCGTTCGCGCTCCAAGGGCTGACCAAGCGGTTCGGGCGGGTCACCGCCGTCGACGGGGTTTCCGTCGAGGTCGCGCGCGGCGAGGTCGTCGCGCTGCTCGGGCCGAACGGGGCGGGCAAGTCGACCACCGTCGACATGCTGCTCGGGCTGACCAAGCCGGACGCGGGGGCGGTGACCGTCGCCGGGGGCAGCCCGCGTGAGGCCGTCGACCGCGGGCTGGTCGGCGCCATGATGCAGAACGGTGCGCTGCTGGGGGACGCCACGGTCGGCGAGATCGTCGACCTCATCGTCTCGACGCACGTCCAGCCGCTGCCCGCCGCGGAGGTGATCGCGCGGGCCGACCTGGAGAACCTCGTCAAGCGCCGCTGCGGCAAGCTCTCCGGCGGCGAACGGCAGCGCGTCCGCTTCGCCCTCGCGCTGGCCGGCGACCCGCAGGTGCTGGTGCTCGACGAGCCCACCGCCGCGATGGACGTCGACGGCAGGCGGGCGTTCTGGGCGGCCATCCGCGAGTTCGCCGCCACCGGCCGGACCATCCTGTTCGCGACGCACTACCTCGCCGAGGCCGAGGACTACGCCGACCGCGTCGTGCTGATGCGCCACGGCGTCGTCGTCGCCGACGGCCCGGTCGCCGAGGTCCGGGCCGGGGTGTCCGGGCGGGTGCTCAAGGCCGTCGTGCCGGACGCCACCGAAGCGGACCTGGCGCGTCTCCCCGGCGTCACGACCGTCCAGCTGCGCGCCGGCCGTGCCGAGCTGGCCTGCTCCGACTCCGACGCCGCCATCCGCGCGTTGCTGGCGAAGTACCCGCGGGCGGCCGGCATCGAAATCACCGCGCTGGGCCTCGAAGAGGCCTTCCTGGCGCTCACCGCAGACGAGACCGAAGGGGCGGCCGCGTGAACACCACCTACCTGAGCCTGGAGATCAAGCGGATCGTCCGCAGTCCGCAGTTCACGATCTTCACCATCGGCATGCCGGTGGCGATGTTCGTCCTGTTCGGCTCGATCTTCGGCAAGCTCATCGCGCCGAACGGCATCGCGGCGGACGTCCAGACGATGATCAACCTCGCCGCGTACGGCGCGAGCGGCGGCGCCCTGTTCACCGGGACCCGGGTGGCGCAGGAACGCACCGACGGCTGGCAGCGCCAGCTGCGCCTGACGCCGATGCGCGGCCCCGGCTACCTGGTCGTCAAGGTCATCTCGGCGATGGCCGTGGCGCTGCCGGTGCTGCTCGTGGTCTTCCTGGCGGGCCTCGCGCTCGGCGTCCACATGACCGCCGCGCAGTGGGGCCTGGTGCTGGTGTCGCTGTGGGTCGGCGTGCTCCCGTTCGCCGTGCTCGGCCTGGCCATCGGCCTGTTCGGCAAGGGCGACACGGTCGGCGCGGTCACCGGCGCGCTGATGATGCCGCTGGGCATGCTCGGCGGCCTGTGGATCCCGCTGTACGTCCTGCCGGACTGGATGGCGACGCTGGCGCACTTCTTCCCGACGTACTGGCTCGGCCGGCTCGGCCTGGAACCGCTCGCCCACGCCGGCGGGCTGGGTCTCGCGGTGCTGGTGCTGGCCGGCTGGCTGGTCGTGCCCGCCCTGGTCGTGGTGCGCCGGTTCCGGCTGGACACGGCCAGGCTGTGAATGCTTGTTAACCTCCGTGCAGCGTTGAGGGGTCTGCACGGACGAAGGGCGGGACGGGTGGACGACGAGCCGATGTCGGCGGAGGAGTCGCTGAACCTGATCGCCCAGCAGTCCCGGCGCAACCGCCGGGAACTGGGCGGGGGCCCCGCGCGCATGCTCGCCGCGTGGGCCTTCGCCTGGCTGCTCGGCTGGGGGTTCACCTACTTCGCGACGCAGACCGCGAGCGTGCCCGGCTGGCTTTGCGGGGTGCTCGTCGCGGTGCTGTTCGTCTTCGCGATCACCTACACCGGATACGTGAGCGCCCGGGCCGGCCGGGGGATCCGCGGCCCGTCCCGGACGGTCGGCGCGATGTACGGCTACAGCTGGGCGCTCTCCTCGATCGGCCTGAGCGTGATCGACATCCGGATCACGCAGTTCGGGTCGCTGACCTCCGACCAGGTGTCGCTGCTGTGGTCGGGCACCTGGCTGCTGCTCACCGGTGTCCTGTACCTCGCCGGCGGCATGCTCTGGCAGGACAAGCTGATGTACGGCCTCGGCGCGTGGATGATCGTCTCCGCCGGGCTCAGCGTGGTGGTCGGGTTCCCGGCCAACTTCCTGGTGCTGGCGCTCTGCGGTGGCGGCGGCTTCCTGCTCGCGGCGATCGTCTACTTCGTCCGTGAGAAGTCCGGCCGCCGATGAGCGACCTGCCGCAGCTCGACCCGGTCATCCACGCCCAGGCGCGGCTGCGGGTCACCGTCGCGCTCGCCGGGCTCCACACCGACGACCAGATCACCTTCCCGCGCCTGCAGCAGCTCCTGGACATGACGGCCGGCAACCTCTCGACGCACCTGCGCAAGCTCGAGGACGCCGAGTACGTCGAGATCACCAAGGCCTACGAGCACCGCACGCCGGTCACGCTGGTCCGGCTGACCGCGGCCGGGCGCGCGGCGTTCGAGAGCTACACCAAGGCGCTGCACCAGCTGCTGGACGCCACCGGCGGGGACTGACGTGGCCCGCTGGGTGATCCACCTCGACCTGGACGCCTTCTACGCTTCGGCCGAGCAGCTCACCCGCCCGACGCTGGCCGGGCGTCCGGTGCTCGTCGGCGGCACCGGGCCACGCGGCGTCGTCGCGGGCGCGAGCTACGAGTCCCGCGCGTTCGGCATCAAGTCGGCGATGCCGATGGCCCAGGCGCGGCGGCTGCTCCCGGCGAACGGCGTGATCGTGCCGCCGCGGTTCCGCGTCTACGAACGGCTCAGCCAGGAGGTCTTCGCCGTCGTCACGTCGGTGGCGCCGGTGCTGGAGAAGATCTCCCTGGACGAGGCGTTCGCCGAGCCGCCGGCGCTGGCGGGCGCGTCGCTCGACGAGGTGACTTCCTTCTGCGCCTCGCTGCGGTCCCGCATCCGCGAGGAGACCGGGCTGGTGGCGTCGATCGGCGCCGGCAACGGGAAGCAGATCGCCAAGATCGCGTCGGACGAAGCCAAGCCGGACGGCCTGCTCGTGGTGCCGCAGGGCACCGAACGGGAGTTCCTCGCGCCGCTGCCGGTGCGCGCGCTGTGGGGGATCGGGCCGGTGGCCGAGGGCAAGCTGCGGTTCATCGGCGTCCAGACGCTCGGGCAGCTGGCGGCACTGTCCGAACAGGACGCGGTCGCGACGCTGGGCGGCGTGGTCGGCCGCGACCTGCGTCGCCTGGCGACGGGCTTCGACGACCGCCCGGTGGCCGACCGCGGCGAGACCAAACAGGTCAGCGCGGAGACGACGTTCGACACGGACATCAAGGACCTGGCCTCGTTGCGGGCGGAGGTCCGGCGGATCGCGGTGGGGGCGCACAAGCGGCTGGTCAAGGCCGAGCGCGTGGCCCGCACGGTGGTGATCAAGCTGCGGCACACGGACATGCACACGGTGACCCGCTCCGAGACGATCTCCGCGCCCACGGACGACTTGGCGGAGCTTTCGGCGGTGGCGGAACGCCTGCTGCTGGACCCGGCGGAGTTCGGCGGCATCCGGCTGGCGGGCGTCGCGTACAGCGGGTTGTCGGTGCCGCACCAGGACGCGCTGTTCAGTCTCTCCGTTCCGGAAGCCCCGGCTTCGACGGTGGTCACCGCCGCGGCCCCGGTCGCCGCCCCGCCGCCGTCGGAGTGGCGGCAGGGCGACGACGTGGTGCACGAAGAGTTCGGCACGGGCTGGGTCCAGGGCGCGGGCCACGGCCGCGTGACGGTCCGGTTCGAGCACCGGACGAGTGGCCCGGGCGCGGCGAAGACGTTCCCCCAGACCGACCCGGCCCTGACCCGCGGCGACCCTGGCGACTGCCTGCGCTGACCTACTCGGCCGAGCAGCCCTGCAGCTTGGCCACTTCCTGGCCCGCCAGCAGGAACGCGCCGACGCCGTAAGCCGACGTGTCGGACGCTTGCGCCGTCGCCGGGCGGTCGCCGACCGGCTGCACGTAACCGACCTTGCCGTCGGCCTGCAACGCCTTCGTCGACAGCGCCGTCCACGCCTTGTCCACCACCGGGCGGAACCGCTTCGCATCCAAGACGCCCGCGCTGATGCCCCAGCCGATGCCGTACGTGAAGAACGCCGTGCCGCTCGTCTCCGGGCCGCCGTGGTCCCACGGGTTCAGCAGGTCCGAGTTCCAGAAGCCGTCACGGCGCTGCACCAGCGCCAGCGTCGAGGCCATCTTCTTGTAGACGCGCAGGTACTCCGGCCGCCGCGGGTCGTCCGTCGGCAGCACCTGCAGCACCTTCGTCAAGGCCGCCAGGGCCCAGCCGTTGCCGCGCGACCAGAACACGCCCGAGCCCGTGAACCGCGCGTCGCGGTACCAGAGGCCCGTGAACTCGTTGTACAGCTTGTGTTCGGACGACTTGAACAGCTTGTCCATGGCGTCCGAATAGGACGGATCGTGGTCGATGACGCTCATCCGCGCGAACGACGGCATCGCCATGTTCAGCGCGTCGACGTAGTTCCAGTAGTCGCGGTGCCCGGCCTGCACGGACGCGACCTCGTCCTTGATCCGGGTGCGGATCGAGTCGAGCGAGATCTCCGGGTGGAAGTACGTGTACAGGTCCAGGTACGCCTCGCCGGCGGCCTGGTTGTCCGGGAAGAACGGCCGCTTCGGGTCGAGCGGTAGCTGGTAGTTGTTGGCCTGCGCCCACGGCAGCGTCTTGTGGTTCGACTGGCCGGTGGTCCGGACCAGCGCGAGGTTGCCGACGTGGAACGTCGCGTTCTGCCAGTCCGGGGCGGCCAGGTTCGTCCCGTTGGTCACCCAGTAGTTGCCCGCGGCCACCATCTGGTCGGTGATCGGGCAGGCCGGCGGGGCTGCCGCCGTGGCCGCCGGAGCAGTGAACAGGCTGCCCGCCACCGCAGCGGCCGCGAGCACGCCGAAGCCACGAATACCCGGGAAACGCATGGAAGCGTCCTCCTCAGCACGTCATGGCGGCGGGTGGGTCGCAGCGAGTGTTCAGGCTTCCCGGTGGACGTGTCAAGGTGCCGGTGAGCGGTACGGCGCAACGGTTTCCAGCAACCGGCGCGACGCGGATTCGGCCCCGTCGGCGTTCTTCGCCAGCACCAGCGTCAGCACGCGGGAGTGCGCGACGAGCTCCAGCGGCTCGCCGTGCGCCCGCAGTGCCGCGACGACGGGCACCTGCAGCTGCGCGATGAGCGCGTTGCCGGAAGCGCGGATCAAGGCCGCGTGGAACTCCGAGTCGGCGTCGTGGAAGGCCGCGGTGTCCCCGCGTTCCACCGCGTCCGCCATCAGCTCGTAGGCCGCGGCCATCGCCGACAGCTCGCCCGGACGCCGGTGGTGCGCGGCCAGCCGGGCCGCCTGCGGCTCGATGGTCAGCCGCAGCTCCTGCAGCTCGTGCAGGTGCTTGCGGCCGTCGGGCCCGTTGACGCGCCACGCGATGACGTCCGGGTCGATCGCGTCCCACGCCTCCGGTGGCAGCGTCCACGTACCGACCCGCGGCCGCGCGGTCACCATGCCCTTGGATTCCAGCACGCGCAACGCTTCGCGGACCACTGTCCGGGAAGCGGAGAAGCGGCGGCCGAGCTCCTCGGGGACGAGCGGCTGCCCGTCCCCGAGGACGCCTTCCACGATGAGCCTGCCCAGTTCGTCCACTATCCGGGCGTGGAGGTTCACCCGCTACTCGGGCAGGCCGACGCGGCGCTCTCCGCTGCGCAGCTGCTGCAGCACGACCGCGATCACGAGCAGGGCGCCGTGGGCGACGTTCTGCCAGAACGGGTTGATGCCCAGCCCGGACATGCCGTTGTCGAGCACGCCCAGGATGATCACCGCGAGCACGGTGGAGATGATCGACCCGCGGCCGCCCTTGAGCATCGTGCCGCCGAGCGCGGCGCCGGTGACGGCCTGCAGCTCCAGGCCCTCGGACCCGGACACCGGCTGCCCGGAGCCCGTCCGCGCGGTGATCAGCACGCCCGCGACCGCCGCGACCACGCCGGCCAGCGCGTAGACGCCGATGATGTACCGGTTGATGTTGATGCCGGCCAGCCGCGCGGCGGTGTCGTTGCCGCCGATGGCGTAGACGTTGCGGCCGATGTCGGTGTACTTGAGCAGGAAGTGCAGCAGCGCCGCGACGATCAGGAACACCCACACCAGCGACGGCAGGCCCGCGATCGCGCCCTTGGCCAGGAAGATGAAGAGGTCGTCGCCGCCGGTGTAGCCCTGCGACTTGCCGTCCGAGATGACCTGCGCGACCCCCTTGTAGGTGGCGAGCATGGCCAGCGTCGCGACGACCGGGTTGACCCGGCCGAAGATGATGATCATGCCGTTGATCAGGCCGCAGAGGATGCCGACGCCGACCGCGGCGAGGATGCCGACCCCGGCGCTGCCGGTCGAGGTGAACACCATCGCCGAGATGACCGAGGCGAGCCCGGCCATCGAACCGACCGAGATGTCCAGCGCGCCCAGGATGATCACCAGCGTCTGCACCAGGGCGAGCAGCCCCATGATGGTGATCGCGCTGCCGATCAGCAGCAGGTTGTTGGTGCGCAGGAAGTTGTCGTTCAGGATGCTCAGCAGGACGATCAACGCGATCAGCGTGATGATCAGGCTGGAGTTCTGCACGCCGATGCCGGTGAGCACGCGGCGCGCGGCGCTCGGCTGCGCGGGTGCGGCAGGGGCCGAAGTTTCCTTGGTGGGGGTACTCATGCGCCGATCTCCTGCTGCTCTTCTACTGCGGGTTCGGTTTCGGGGATGGCGAGGGTCAGCACGGCTTCCTCGGTCGCCTCTTCGCGGCTGATCTCGCCGGCCAGGCGCCCGGCGCGCATCACGAGGATGCGGTCGGCGAGCGTCAGCACCTCGGGCAGGTCGGACGAGATGACCAGCAGTGCGATGCCTTCCGCGGCGAGGCCGTCGATGATCCGGTAGATCTCGGCCTTCGCGCCGACGTCGACCCCGCGGGTCGGCTCGTCGAGGATCAGCAGCTTCGGCCGCCGCGCGAGCCAGCGTGCGAGGACGGCCTTCTGCTGGTTGCCGCCGGACAGCTTGCGGACTTCCTGCTCCATCGACGGCGTCCGCACGCGAAGCTCGTTGATGTACTCCTCGACGAGCGCGCGTTCCTTCGCGCGCTTCACCACGCGGAAGCGGCGAAGGCGGTCGAGCACCGAGATGGAGATGTTGTCGCGGACGGACCGCTGCATGAGCAACGCGTCCGTCTTGCGCTCTTCGGGCGCGAAGCCGATGCCGGCCTTGACCGCGTCACCCGGGTTGTGCGCGCGCAGCCGCTTGCCGTCCAGCTCGACCGTGCCCGACCGGATCGGCAGGTCGCCGACGATCGCGCGGGCCAGCTCGGAGCGTCCGGCGCCGACCAGCCCGGCCAGGCAGACGACCTCGCCCGCGCGGACCTCCAGCGAGATGCCGGTGACGTCGTCGGTCGTGATGTCGTCGAGCTTCAGCACGACGTCGCCGGTGTCCTGCGTGACGCGGCGTTCCAGCGCCGAGAGGTCGCGGCCGATCATCATCCGGACCAGGCCGGGCTCGTCGGTCTCCGCGACCTGCTGGACGCCGACGAGCTTGCCGTCGCGCAGCACGGCGACCCGGTCCGCGAGCTGGAAGATCTCCTTCATCCGGTGCGAGACGTAGACGACCGCGACCCCGCTGTCGCGCAGCCGTCCGATCAGCCGGAAGAGTGCCTCGACCTCGTGCTCGGACAGCGACGACGTCGGCTCGTCGAACGCGATCACCTTCGGCGGGGTGGCCGCGGTGAGGACGCGCAGGATCTCGACGATCTGGCGCTGGGCGGCCGACAGCTTGACGCCGAGCGTCGCCGGGTTGAGGACGCCTTCGAAGCCGTACTCGGCGAGCGCGTCCTGCGTCGCCTTCAGCAGCGTGCGGCGGTTGAACACGCGCGCCTTGGCCGGGAGCTCGCCGACGAAGACGTTCTCCGCCACCGAAACGTGCGGGATGATCTCGGGTTCCTGGTAGATCACGCGGACCCCGGCGGCCATCGCCGCGCGCGGGGTGTCGAACGTGACCTCGGTGCCGTCGAGCAGCAGGCGCCCGTCGTCGGGGCCCTGGTCGCCGGAGAGGACGCGCAGCAGCGTCGACTTCCCGGCGCCGTTCTCGCCCATCAACGCGAGCACCTCGCCGGAGCGGAACTCCAGCGAGACGTCGTCGAGGGCGGTGACGCCGGAGAAGCGCTTGCCGATGCCCTCGACGGCGAGCGCGGGTGAAGAGGAGGACATGGTCGCCTTCCGTACGGCGGTCGTGAGTGAGAAACAGTGTTAGAACACTGTTTCTCACTCACGACGGGATCGGTCAGGTGCAGTTGACGCCGGCCTGCTTGTAGTTGTCCTTGTTGACGATCGTGGTCTTCGCGATCGTCTCCGCGGGCAGCTCCTTGCCGTTCTTCACCTTGTCCACCAGCACCTGGATCGCCGAGCGGCCGACCTCGGCGCCGGAGATGTAGAGCGCGGACTTGTTGCCGGTGTCCTTGCCGGCCGCCCAGTCCTTGCAGTCCAGGTAGGCGCCGAGCCCGACGCCGATGATGTTGTTCGCCTGCACGCCCGAGTTGGCGAGCGCGGTCACGACCCCGGTCTCGTTCTCGTCGTTGCAGCCCCAGACGACCCAGTGCTTGACGCCGGGGTTGGAGCCGATCACCGCGCCGGAGCGGTTCTGCGCGTCGACGGGGGAGTTGTCGGTGCCGACGTCGATCACCTGGACGCCCGGGTCGCCGGCCTTCGCGAACGCGGACTTGGCGGCGTTGACGCGGTCGGTGCAGACGCTCAGGTCCTGCTTGTACGCGCTGATGATCTTCGTGTCGGCGGCGGTCCAGCCGGCGGCCTTGAACAGCTTCCCGGCCTCGGTGCCGACCGAGTCGCCCATCTGGCTGCCGTTGAAGCCGACGAACGGGGCCTTCGCGCCGGTGCCGTCCTTGATGACGTCGTCGGAGGCGATGATCGGGATGCCCGCGCTCTTGGCCTTGTCGATCACCTGCGGGCCGATGGCCTGGTCCGGGACGACGATGGCGACGCCGTTCGCGCCCTGCGCGACCGCGGCGTCCAGCTCGGTGATCGCCTTGTTGGCGTCCTGGCCGAGGTTGACGACCTTGAGCTCGACGCCGAGCTCCTTCGCCTTCTCCTGCGCCCCCTGCGCCTGCTCGACGAAGTACTGCTGGTCACCCTGTTTCTGCAGGTAGTAGAGGGTGATCTTGCCGTTGGCGGGCGCCTGCTGCGATGCGGGCGCCTCGGTCTTGCCGGAGGAGCACGAAGCCATCAGGACGCCGGAAATCAAACAACAACCAACAACGCTCCAGGTGCGCAGCCTGTGCGAGTGTGGGGACATCGTTGCTCCCAAGTAGGCCGGGGTTCGAGTGGCGCGTGGGGGCGCCGGTGAGTGACTGGTATTACAAAACACCCGTTCGTGCAGCGTCAAGTCGCAGTTAGCGGAGCGATACCTACTCTGGGTAGTTGCATCGTGGCACACGACCGCGTGATTTATCGTATTTTTTCGGGGCTGTCCTGCACGTTGTCCGGTTTTGTCTTGTGCGAATGTTCTGATCGGTGTTGTCGACTGTGGTGGAAGTTTCCGTTGAACGGGAGGGTGCACGTGCCGGGTTCGTCCGGATGGCAGGATGGCCGGACCACAGCAGCAGGGGGACCGATGACGAAGCTCCGCGTCGCCGCGCTCGCCGGGGTCGCCGTCCTGGCGGCCGCGTGCAGCAGCCCGCCGCAGTCCGGCCCGGCGCCGACGCCGTTCCCGGAGACGGCTCCCGCCGCTCCCGCGTCTTCGGAGGCCGCGCCGGACGGCTCGTTCAGCGTTGTCGCGACCGGCGACGTCCTGATCCACCCGGCGCTCACCGAGCAGGCCGAGGCCGACGGCGGCGGGAAGATCGACTACCGGCCGCTGCTCGCCGGGATCAAGCCGCTGATCTCCGGCGCCGACCTCGGGATCTGCCACCTCGAGACGCCACTGGCGCCGGAAGGCGGCCCGTACAGCGGCTATCCGTCGTTCAGCGCGCCGCCGGAGATCGCGGACGCGCTCAAGGACACCGGCTACGACACCTGCTCGACGTCGTCGAACCACACGATCGACCAGGGCGCCGACGGCGTGAAGCGGACGCTGGACAAGCTCGACGCCACCGGGATCAAGCACACGGGCTCGGCGCGGTCGGCCGCCGAAGCGGCGAAACCGCTGATCCTCGACGTCCACGGCGTGAAGGTCGCGCAGGTGTCGTACGCCTTCGGGTTCAACGGCATCAAGGTGCCGGCCGGGAAGCCGTGGCTGGCCAACCAGATCGACGTCGACGACGTCCTGGCGTCGGCTCGCAAAGCGCGTGAGGCCGGGGCGCAGGTCGTGATCGCGAGCCTGCACTGGGGTGTCGAGTACCAGCACGACCCGACGGCCGAGCAGCGGTCGCAGGCCAAGAAGCTCCTGGCGTCGGACGACATCGACCTGATCGTCGGCCACCACGCGCACGTCGTCCAGCCGTTCGAGAAGATCGGCGACAAGTGGGTGGCCTACGGGCTCGGCAACAGCGTCGCCCGCCACTCCGAGCCGCGCGGCGACACGGAGGAGGGTGCGGCGGCCCGCTTCCGCTTCGTCCGCGACGGTGACCGCTGGAAGGTCGACAAGGCGGAGTACATCCCGACGTACATCAAGCTGGACAACCCGATCCGCCTGATCGACTTGTCGACATCACCGGCGTCAACACAGGTCACGAAGGCCCTGGGCGACACGGACAAGAACATCCTGAGCCTCAAAGCAGACAAAGTCGGCCTGACCCGCCCCGGCAAGTAACCGTGATCAGACGGTCGACACGCGTGATTGAGGAGTCGACACGGCAGCCACCGGCCTACCGCGGCGTGTCGACCCTCCCATCACGTGAGTTGGCGTTCTGATCACGCGAGTTGGCGCTTCGATCACGGCTCAGTGGGTGCGGGTGGTGATCAGGCGGGCCAGGGTGGCCAGTTCGGCTGCCGGGCGGGAGACCGGGTTCACCGTTGCCAGCTCGCGCAGGCCCTTCGCCACCAGCGCCGCGGCCTGGGCCTGGCTCCACTGGCGGCCGCCGGCTTCGTCGACGAGCGTGGCCGCGAGGGCCAGCTCGACGTCGTCCAGCGGGTCGGTGCCGGAGTACAGCGTCGCCAGCTCCGCGCCCGCCGAGGTGCCGGACGCCAGCGCCGTCACCACCGGGAGCGACTTCTTGCGGTTCTGCAGGTCCGAGTACACCGGCTTGCCCGTCTCGGCGGGGTTGCCCCAGATCCCGAGCAGGTCGTCGACGTGCTGGAACGCCAGCCCGATCGACCGGCCGAACGCGCCGAACCGCGGCACCGCCTCGGGCCGCCCGGCGAGCAGCGCGCCCAGCTCGCAGGAGGCGCCGATCAACGCCGCCGTCTTGCCGCCGGCCATCCGGACGCACTCCGCCTGCGTGACGTCGTCGCGCTGCTCGAAGTCGACGTCGGCGGCCTGGCCTTCCAGCAGTTCGAGCACACCCTGGGACAGCAGCCTCGCCCCGTCGGGCGTCAGTTGCTCGAACGCCACGCTCAGCAACGCGTCTCCGGCGAGCACCGCGGGCCCGGTGCCGAACACCGTCCACGCCGTCGGGCGGTGCCGCCGGGTGGTGTCGCCGTCCATGACGTCGTCGTGCAGCAGCGAAAAGTTGTGCACGAACTCGACCGCGACGGCGGCGGGCACGGCGTCCGCCGGGGTGCCGCCCGCGGCTTCCGCGCACAGCAGCACGAGCGCCGGCCGCAACGCCTTGCCGCCGTCCGCCGACGACGGCTCGCCGTGGGCGTCTTCCCAGCCGAAGTGGTAGCCGGCGATCCGCCGCATCGTCTCGGGCAGCCGCTCGGCCGCGGTGCGCAAAGCCGGGTCGACCAGGCTCTTGCTCCACGCGAGGACGTCGGCGAGGGGGCGGGCGGCGGTCCGGGAGTCCATGGTCGTCATCGGCCGACCTCCACGTGGTCGAGGACGCCGAGTGCGTCCGGGACCAGGACGGCGGCGGAGTGGTAGGCGCTGACCAGGTAGGACGTGACGGCGCGGTCGTTGATGCCCATGAACCGGACGTTCAGGCCGGGTTGGTACTCGTCCGGTAGTGACTTGGGGCGGAGGCCGATGACGCCGGCGTCGTCTTCGCCGGTGCGCATGGCCAGGATGGACGTGGTGCCGGTGTCGGTGATCGGGATTTTGTCGCAGGGCAGGATGGGGACGCCGCGCCAGGCCGTCACGCGTTTGCCGTCGAGGGTGGCGGGTTCTGGGTAGATCCGCGCTCGGGTGCATTCGCGGCCGAACGCGGCGATGGCGCGGGGGTGGGCGAGGAAGAATTTCGTCTTGCGGCGGCGGCAGAGCAGGTCGTCCATGTCGAGGGGTGTGGGTGGGCCGGTGCGGGTGGTGAGGCGCTGCTTGAGATCGGTGTTGTGCAGGAGCCCGAAGTCGGTGTTGTTGACCAGTTCGTGTTCCTGGCGTTCCCGTAACGCTTCGACGGTGAGCCGGAGCTGTTGTTCGAGCTGGTTCATGGGCTGGTTGTAGAGGTCGGTGACGCGGTTGTGGACCCGCAGGACGGTTTGGGCGACGGCGAGGTCGTATTCGCGGGGTGAGGGGTCGTAGTCGACGTAGGTGCCGGAGAGGATCGGTTCGCCGTCGTGGCCGGCGGAGAGGTCGATGCTGGCTTCGCCTTTGGGGTTCTGGGGTTTCCGTGGTCGTGTGATGGCTTCGGCGACGTGGGCGCGGAGGGGTTCGGAGCGGCCGTTGAGGCGGGCGTAGGTTTCGGCGGGTAGCGCGAGGGCGATGACGTGGGTGGCGGCGCGGGCGGTGTAGTCCCAGGTGGCGTCGTCGTGGGCGAGGAGTTCGGCGCCGAGGTGGTCGCCGTCGGTGGCGGTGCCGAGGGTGGTTTCGTCGCCGTATTCGCCGCGGGCGTGGCGGGTGACTTTGCCGTGGGCGATGAGGATGAGCGTGTCGAGGGGGCGGCCCGCGGTGACGATGGTGTCGCCGGGTTCGTATTCGCGTTGTTCGAAGGCTTCGGCGAGGGCCGTCAACGCGGTCTCGTCGGTGAAGTCGCGGAGGAGTTCGAGTTCGGTGAGTTCGGCGGGGACGACGTGGACGCGGGCGCCGGTGGTGTAGAAGGAGACTTTGCCGTCGCCGATGGTGTAGGTGAGGCGGCGGTTGACGCGGTAGCTGCCGGCGGGGACGTCGACCCAGGGGAGTTGGGAGAGCAGCCAGCGGGTGGTGATGCCGCGCATCTGCGGCAGGGTCTTGGTGGTCGTGGTGAGTGTCCGCGCGGCTTTGACGCTCAGGGACAGCTGGAGCTCTTCCGTCACCGTCATCGGTGTCAGCCTTCTCGGCCGAGTTCGGCGCTTTCCAGCACCGCGAGCGCGTCCGGCACCAGCACCGCGGCCGAGTAGTAGGCCGACACCAGGTAGGAGATGATCGCCTGCTCCGACACGCCCATGAACCGGACGTTGAGTCCGGGCTGGTATTCGTCCGGGAGTCCGGTCTGGTGCAATCCCACCACGCCTTGGGCCTGTTCCCCGGTTCGCATCAGCAGGATCGAGCTGGTGCGGGTCTCGGTGACGGGGATCTTGTTGCAGGGCAGGATCGGCACCCCGCGCCAGGCCGGGACGTGGTGCCCGCCGAAGTCGACGGCGTCGGGGTAGAGCCCGGCCTTGGTGCATTCCCGCCCGAACGCGGCGATGGTCTTGGGGTGGGCGAGGAAGAACCCGGGGTCTTTCCACACCAACGCCAGCAGCTCGTCCAGGTCGTCGGGGGTGGGTGGGCCGGTGCGGGTGGGGATGCGCTGGGCGAAGTCGGCGTTGTGCAGGAGCCCGAAGTCGGTGTTGTTGATCAGTTCGTGTTCCTGGCGTTCCCGCAGGGCTTCGATGGTCAGCCGCAGCTGCTGCTCGATCTGGTTCATCGGCTGGTTGTAGAGATCCGCGACGCGGGAGTGCACCCGCAGGACGGTCTGGGCGACCGAGAGTTCGTATTCCCGGGGTTGGGCGTCGTAGTCGACGAACGTGCCCGGCAGCGTCGGCTCGCCGTCGTGCCCGGAGGCCAGGGAGATCTCGGCTTCGCCGTGGTCGTTGCGGGCGGATGAGCCGTCGGCGGTGAAGGCGTCGAGGTGGGCTTGCAGGGTCTCCGAGCGGGACAGGACGTCCTGGAACGCGGCGCGGGGCAGGGTCAGGACGGTGCAGGTGGTGACGGCTTTGGCGGTGAACTCCCAGATTCCGTCGGCGCGGATCAGGGCGGTTTCGCCGAAGTAGTCGCCGTCGGCGAGGGTGCCCAGGACGGTCTGGTCGCCGTAGGCGCCGGTGCCGACTTTGGTGATTTTGCCGTGGGCGATGAGGTACACCTGGTCGGCGCGGGAGCCGAACTCGACGAGGGTGTCGCCGGGGACGTATTCGTGCTGGGTGAAGCGGGAGGCGAGTTCGGTGAGGACGTCGTCGTCGTCGTAGCCGCGCAGGGGGGCGAGTTCGCCGAGTTCGGGTGGGATGACGCGGACGTCGGCGCCGGTGGTGGTGAAGGTGACGCGGCCGTCGCCGACGGAGTAGGACAGGCGGCGGTTGACGCGGTAGGCACCGCCGGAGACCTCGACCCAGGGCAGGACTTTGAGGAGCCAGCGGGAGGAGATGCCCTGCATCTGCGGGACCGACTTGGTCGTGGTGGCCAGGGTGCGGGCCGCGGCCCGGCCGAGGCTCAGCGGTGCCTGGTCGGTGTCCACCGGGTCGGTGACAGTCACAACGAGAACCACCCAATCATTCGGAAGCCGGGAATGCCCGAGGCTGGCAACGAAGAATCAACATAGCAACGGCGTGCGGCCGCACAATGACACGATCGGGTCGGCGGGATATTCACCTGGTTGGTTTCCGGTCGTTTCGGGCACCCTCGCCCCGTCGGCGCTCGCCGGTCATCACCCGCCGTTCGCGGCTGTCACCCGGTCGAGAAGATCGCAGGCCATAAGGGGAATTCGTCGTCGCGGTGGGGAGCGACGACGGCCGCCCCGGTGCCGGTGAACTGCGCCGAACCGGCTATGGTCGCGGCCTGGGTGAGGCCACTCGGATGAACCGAACAATTCCCGGTTGTCCGCCCGAAAACGTATGACTAACTTGAGCGATCCGGCGGTGAATCCGTCCGGTGGGAAAGGACGTGGATGAACATCTTCGTGGCCGGCGGTCTGTGGGTGGCCGGCGCGGCCCTCGTCGGGGGCGTGATCGCGTACCTGGTCCGCCGGTTCGGCTGGGACGAGGGGCGGCCGGACAACAACGACGCGGCGGGCCAGGTGTTCACCATCGTCGGCGGGCTGCACGCGGTGCTCGTCGCGTTCGTGCTCATCTCGCTGTTCGACTCGGTCGGCGGCGCGACCCAGGACGCGCAGACCGAGGCGGACAGCCTGATCGCGGCGACCTGGGCGGCCGACGCCCTGCCCGCCGAGACGAAGGACCGGGTGCACCAGCTCGCCGTCGCGTACGCGCGGACCGTCGAGCAGCAGGAGTGGCCGCGCCTCGGCGACGGCAGCGAGATCCCCGCCACGGGCTGGACGCAGCTGGACCAGATGCGCCAGGCCGTCGCGGCCGCCGAGGTCGACGGCGACTGGCAGATCGACCGCAAGACCGAGGCCAGCAACCAGCTCTGGTCGGTCTACCAGGCCCGTACGCAGCGGCTGAACAACGCGGGCGGCGGCGGGGTCGGGGCCGTCGTCTGGTTCGCGCTGATCCTCGGCAGCCTGATCACCGCGATCCTGCTGCCCAACCTCTTCGGCGGCACGCGGCTGGCCGCGCACATCATCATCGTCTCCACCCTGGCCGGCACGATCACGTTGCTGCTGTTCGCGATCTACCAGCTCCAGAACCCGTTCAGCGGGGGCGCGAAGATCCCGGCGGACGCGTTCACCGGCGCGCTGGCCAGGCTGGCTTGACCGGCGGGCGGGCCCGCTGGGCGGCGATGCTCGGCGTGGCCGCGGCGGTGTCGGCTCTGCTCGCGGCGACGGGCTGGCTCGCGCCCGCGTCACCGCGGTACCAGGACCCGGCGGCCCAGGACCCGGGCGCCTGCACGATCCTCCAGGCGGAGAACGAACGCGACGGCGCGCCGACGACGTTGCGGCTGCTGTCCCTGCCCGGCGGGGCGACGAAACGCCTGACCCAGGCGGGCTACTGGATCAACGCGATGGGGTACTCGGCCGCGCAGGACGTCGTGTACGGCGTCGCCGACGGAACGCGCGGCGGCCGGTACGACCACGGTTCGCACGCGGTGCGGATCGACGCGTCGGGCACCGTGGCGGACCTCGGCATCGTCGGCCGCGCGGGCTCGCCGCGTCCGGCGTGGAGTCAGGTCACCGGTGCGACGGCGGGTGCGATCGCCGGGAACCGCTGGTACGTGAGGCAGGACAGCGATCTGTACACAGTGGACGTCGACCCGGCGTCCGCGGACTACGTGCGCGTGGTGCACCGGACGGCGCTGCGGCCGGTGTCGCTCGCGGTGGGGGTCGACGACTTCGCGTACGACCCGTCTTCCGGCTTGCTGTACGGCGTCTCGACGACCTCGCGCGGGGACAGCTCGGTGGTGACGCTGGACCCGGCGACGGGGAAGGTCGCGGTGGTGCCCGGGCTGCGGTTCCCGCCCGGGGGCGCGTACGGATCGGTGGTGCTCGGACCCGAAGCGATCTACGCGACGGCCAACCGGGACGGGCGCCGGAGCGTGACCTACCGGGTGCCCCGCGACGGTTCGGGCCCGGCGGTGGAGGTGTCGACCGGCCCGACGCTGGTGAGCGGGGACGCGGCCGGGTGTTTCGCCGAGGCCACTCCGCCGCCTCCGTCCACGACCGTCTCGGAGACACCGACGTCGAGTCCGCCCATACCGCCGAACACGCCGCCTTCCGAGACACCGCCGCCGAACTCGGCGACTCCGGCACCGACGCCGTCGGCCACGCCGGTGCCGGTGCCGGTGCGGGAGCCACCACCGCCGTCGCGGCCGCCACCGGTGGAGCAACCGGTAGCGGTGGCCGCGACCCCGGCGCCGACCCCGCCTCCGGTGGCCACGCCCACGCCGAGGGCCGTGGAGCTGCCCCCGCCACCGTCGAGGCGGCACGTGCAGCCGACGCCGACGCCGGAGCCGGTGGTCGAAGGCACCGCGGTGAAGACGCAGGAGAAGCGCCGCTGGGGACTGACGGCACTGATCCTGGTGCTGGGCGGTGGAGCGGCGGCAGGCCACGTCCGACGGCACCGCTGACCTGGTGGCCGGTCGTGAGTGAGGAACCGGGTTAGAACACTGTTTCTCACTCACGACCGGCCGCGGCAGACGCGCCGGTCGCACCGTTAACGTCCCGGCCTCCTCGATGCCAGCCGGCGTCCACTTCGGCCACGAAGACTCCTCCTCCGGCGCGGTCCACGCGCCGGAGGAGGAGAAACGGGATGAAGCGGGTAACGATCGCCCTGGTCGCCGGGGTGCTGGCCCTGCCACTGGCCGCCGGTCCGGCCGAGGCGCACGACCACGGGCCGCGGGCGAAGGACGACCACTTCCGCACCCACGCCGGGCGGAGCCTGACCGCGGACGTGCTCGGCAACGACCGCGCCACCGCCGTCGTCCGGCACACCGCCGCCGCGCACGGGACCGTCGACCTCGCCGCCGACGGCACCCTCCGCTACACCCCCGCGCCCGGATTCACCGGCCGGGATTCCTTCACCTACACCGTTTCCGACGCCGTGAAGCTCTACCCGACGGCCCTCGCGCCGCTGGCCACCATCGGCGGCGTGCAGCTCAAGGGCGGTGCGTACGGCTCCGCGCTCACGCCCGTGCCCGGCGAGAAGGACGAGTTCTACGGCCTCACCGATCGCGGCCCGAACGTCGACGCGCCCGACGGCGGCAAGATCGAGCCGCTGCCCGCCTTCACCCCCGCCATCGGGAAGTTCCGGCTCCGGCACGGCAAGGCTGTGCTGGAGAAGACCATCCCGTTGCGCGCCGAGGACGGCACGCCGTACAACGGCCAGGTCAGCCCGCTCGCCGACACCGGCGAGAAGATCGTCGACCTGAACGGGAACGTCCTGCCGAAGTCGGCGAACGGCTATGACTCCGAAGGCCTGGTCGCGCAGAAGGACGGCACCTTCTGGATCTCCGACGAGTACGGTCCCTTCATCACCCACTTCGGCCGTGACGGCCGCGCGCTCGAGCGGCTGTCGCCGTTCGACGGCTCGCTACCCGCCGAACTGAAGTACCGCGTGCCCAACAAGGGCATGGAGGGTCTCGCGCTCACCCCGGACGGCCGGACGCTCGTCGGCGTCATGCAGTCGGCGCTGCAGCAGCCGGACCTGACGAAGAAGCCGGGCAACGTCACCACGCTGCGGATCGTCACCGTCGACCTGCGCACCCGCGCCACCCACGAGTACCTCTACCTGCTCGACGACCCGGACAAGACGAGCACCGCGGTCAGCGAGATCACCGCGCTCTCGGCGACGCGCTTCCTGGTGGACGAGCGTGACGGAAAGCCGGAACCGGGCGCCGTCAAGAAGCTCTACGAGATCGACCTGACCGGCGCCACCGACGTCGGCCCGAAGGCCGCCGGGTACGACGCCGTCAAGGGCGGCCTGCTCGTCGGCGGCAAGAGCATCGACGCCTACGTCGGCAAGGACACGACGGCCGAGGCGACGAAGGACCTCGCCGCCGCCGGGATCACGCCGGTGAGCAAGAAGCTGTTCCTCGACCTCGGTGCCCTCGTCACGAGCCTGGACCCGAGCGGCGGCTTCTTCGGGCACGACAAGGTCGAGGGCGTCGCGACGACCGATGGCGGCCGGACCCTCGTGATCAGCAACGACAACGACTTCGGCATCGACGGCGTGACGAACGCGGCGCCGCCGTACGCGCTGCACCCGAAGACGCTGCCGGACGGCCGCCAGGACGACGGCGAATACCTCGCGGTCGACACGACGAAGCTCCCGGCGGCGACGAGCACCGCGACGGTCACGATCGACGTGCGGTAGCCCGTCAGTACTTGAACTGGTCGACGTTGTCGGCGGTGATGAGCAGCGGATCGCCCAGCAGGACGGTCTTCGACTCGGGGTCGTACTTCACCGCCGGCAACTCCAGGCTCACCTTGTTGAACGCGCTCAGCTGCTTGCCGTCGGCGACCTGCTTCGCCGTCCACGCGGTCAGGTAGCCGAGCGACTCGACGTTCCACAGCACGGACTGCGAGCACGAGCCGTCGAGCAGGTACGGCTTGATCGACTGGGGTGTCCCGATGCCGACGGTGAACACCTGGCCGATCTTCTGCTGCTCCTGGACGGCCTTCGCGACGCCGGGCGCGGACGTCGTGCACTCGCCCACCATGCCGTTGAGGTCCGGGTGGCGGGCCATCAGCTCCTTGGCGAGGTTCGTCGCGTTGTCCTGGTCTTCGCCCGCGTACACGGTTTCGACGAGCTGCGCCTTCGGGTAGTGCGCGGCCGTGTAGGTCTTCTGCACCGAGATCCAGGTGTTGAGGTTCGCCGCGGCCGGGCCGCACGAGACGATCGCGTACTTGCCGGTGCCGCCGGTCCGCTTCATCAGCGCGTCGGTGAGCGCGGCGCCGATGCCCTCGGCGCTGGCCTGGTTGACGAACACCTCGCGCTGCGTCCCGGGCGCGTCGGTGTCCGAAGTGAGCACGTGGATGCCCTTCGCGCGCGCCTCGGCGATGGCCGGCGCGAGCGCGGCCGGGTCGTTCGGCGCGACGACGATGACGTCGGTCTTCTTCGCGATCAGGTCGCGCACGATGGTGACCTGGTCGGCGGGGTCGACGGTCTTCGGGCCGACCATGGACCACTGCACGCCCAGCTGCTTCGCCGCTTCGAGGCCGCCGGTGTTCATCGCCTGGAAGTACGGGATGCCGTCGACCTTGGGCACGAACGCGATCCGCGTCGGCGTCGGCGCCGGGGCGCTGCCCAGCTGGTCCGAGCAGCCCCCGAGCGCGAGCGCCGCACCCAGCAGCAGCGTCGCGACCAGCCGGAACGTCTTCGTCGGCCCTCGCATCCCCACCCATTCCTCGGGACTTTCGAACGGTCTGCGCGCGGTGGAGACCAAGGGCGAAGGTAGGGCCCCGCGTAACGGTGGTCAACGGGATGTGCGCAAAGGGTTACGGAAGCGAGTTCTACCTGGTGGGTTTCTGGCGGGATTCGCCTGGTCGGCGGTATTGGACACGGTGAGTGACGACGGCTCGTCCCAGTGTCACTCGCCGCTGCGGGGTGGCGTACCAGACAGCGCGTTGATACCCCTTGGGGGTATAGTGGCGGGCATGAGCGAACAGCACGGAGCTTCGTGGGCGACAGCGATCCAGGCGACCCTGCACTGCCTGACCGGCTGTGCGATCGGTGAGGTGCTCGGGATGGTCATCGGCACGGCGTTCGGCCTGCACAACGCGGCCACCGTCGTCCTGTCGATCGTCCTGGCGTTCGTCTTCGGCTACGGCCTGACCATGCGGGGCGTGCTGAAGTCGGGGCTGCCCGCGGCGGCGGCGTTCAAGGTCGCGCTGGCCGCGGACACGGTGTCGATCGCCGTCATGGAGCTGATCGACAACACGGTCGTCGTGGCGATCCCGGGGGCGATGAACGCCGGCCTCGCCAGCTTCCTCTTCTGGCTGGCGCTGGTGCTTTCGCTGGCCATCGCGTTCGTCGTCACGGTGCCGGTGAACAAGTGGATGATCGGGCGCGGCCTCGGCCACGCGAAGGTGCACGCGCACCACCAGCACTGACGGGGGAGGTGGCGGCCTCCCCGGCGGGTCAGACGCTCGAGAGGTCGACGGCGCGGTCGACCTTCCGCCGGTCGAGCACCCGCAGGACGCCTTCCAGCAGGTAGTAGTCGGCGTAGGGGAGCGACACCTCGATGCCGTCCTCGGCCGGCCGGTTGCGGGTGCAGCGCGCGACGCTCGCCTCGGCCCGGGTGGACTTCGTCGTCAGGCAGGTCCGCGAGATCGCCGACAGGATCCGCAGCGCGCTGTCGCGGTACTGCGAGCGGTGGGTGAGCTCCGCGAGGTCGAGCAGGCCGCAGGCCATGATCACGCCGGCGGAGGCGTCCTTGACGTCGTCCGGTGCCTGGGGCGCGAGGTAGTCCCACACCGGCACGTGGTCGGACGTCAGGTGCGCCAGCGCGAAGTCCGCGAGTTTCCGGGCGGTGGCCAGGAACTCCTGGTCGCCGGTGCGGCGGTGGATGGTCGTGAAGCCGTAGATGCCCCACGCCTGCCCGCGAGACCAGCAGGACGCCGGGCTGTAGCCCTGCACCGTGTTCGGCCCGATCGGCGCGCCGGTCACCGGGTCGAAGTCGAAGACGTGGGGAGTGGACCCGTCCGGGCGGACGAAGTTCTTCTGCGCGGTCTTCGCGTGCGCCACGGCGATTTCGAGGTACCGCGGGTCCCCGGACTGCTTGGTGGCGAACGCCAGCAGGTCGAGGTTCATCATCGTGTCCATGATGACGCGGCCCGCGTCCTTGGGATCGGTGAGCGCGCCCCAGGCGCGGATGAACCCGCCGGCCGGGTTGTAGCGCTTGATCAGCGACGACGCGGCCTGCACCGCGCCCGCCCGCCACTTGTCGTCGCCGGTGAGCCGCCACGCGGTGACCCACGACGGGTAGAAGAGGAAACCGAGGTCGTGCGTGCCGGTGTCGTTCTGCCGCGGCGCGAGTTTCTCCGCGGACGCCAGGGCGAGGGTCTTGAATTGTTCGTCGCCGCTGTGCAGGTACGCCAGCCACAACTGGCCGGGCCAGAATCCGCCGACCCAGTCGCCATTCTGCGAATAGGTCCATTTCTCGAACTTCGTGCCGACCGGAAACGCGGTGACGCCGGGGGCCACCGCGCGCAGCTTGGCGACCGCGTAGTCGGCCGCTTGGCGGAGCGTCCGGGTGACGGATGCCTGGTCGGAGGCATCGGGGGAGGCCGCGGAAGCGGCCGTGGAAGTGCTGGCGCTCACCGCCACCGCGGCACCGGCCGCGGTGGTCAGCAGGGTTCTCCGGGTAACGCTCACAGGTGCCCGCCATTCCGTGTGGGGAAATGCTCCAGGTGCCCGGAGTTTTTCACAATCGTCACGACGTGTACAGCGGGCGGACATTAGTTCATGAATGTGAATGATAGACCGGTGAGTGGAATACCCCGGAAAGGGCGAAGGCCCGGCGGGGGACACCGGGCCTTCGCTTCTCTCGCGGGGATGAGGGCAGTCAACCACGCGAACCTCGGGGCTCGATCGAGCCGCGGTTCAGCACAGGGGCGCGACCGGTTCGTCGGAGCCGGTCTGCAGGTACGTGTCCGAGACGTAGTTGTTCGGGCCGATCCGGTCCCAGATGGTGCTGGTGCCGAACGTGCCGGTGACGCTGTCGCCCAGGACGTAGCACTCGATGTTGACCCGGGCGTAGTTCGCCGCGAGACCCTTGACGGCGGCCGAGGTGCTCGCGCTCGCCCGCACGTTCATCGGGTCGCCCGCGGTCTTCACCGTGCCGGTCGGGCCGGTGCCGGTCCACAGGTAGGTGACGTTCACGTTCCCGTTGTCCGACATGCCGAGCCCGTCGTAGAAGACGCCGTCGCCGAGGTCGATGCCGGCCGGGTTGCCGACCTTGTAGCCGAGGTCGTCCTTGCCGCCGTTGTAGCCGTTGTGGTAGGCGGCGTAGGCCTCGGGCTGGCCCTGCGGGAGGTCCTTGTACTCGTAGCGCACCGAAGCCGGGTTCCAGTAGTCGTCCTTGGTGTTCCACGGGCCGACGTCCCACACCGGCGCGTACTCGCAGCGGCTGTTGTCGGTCTTGCAGACGCGGACGCTGTACGAGCCGGACGCCTTCGGGGAGAGCCCGCGGCCGGACGGCAGTGCGACGAAGTGGTCGCGGCTGGTGATGACGTGGCCGTTCGCGGTGGTGCCGCCGACGAGACCTTCGCGGGTGGCGTAGATCTTGTAGGTCAGCGCGGCCGTCGCGGCGAGCGCGTTCACCTGCGGGGCGCTGTCGGCGCTCAGCCCGAGGCCCTTGACGGCCGGGCGGACGCCGTCGGTGTCGCTGTGCAGGCTGACCCGCGCCTGCACGACGCTGACGGCGGTCTTGAACGCCGTGCCGGCGGGCGTCCACTCGGTCCAGTCGTTCACCCCGGTGCGGCCGCGGACGTCGACGTCGACCGCGGTGCCCTTCGGGGTGTCGGCCGACAGTTCCGCGCTGACGCGGTTCGCCGGGGTGCCCAGGGCGTGCTCGGCGGTGATGAAGCTGCCTTCACTGCCGGCGAACACCTGCGCGGTTCTGTGCCACGCGGCATCGGCCAGGGTCAGGGTTCCGCCCGCACCGGTGACGTTGACGTCGTCGAAGTCCACAGTGGACACGTTTTCCTGCCAGCTCGCGCCACTGGTGGTGGTCGCGGCCTGGGCGGGTGCTCCGGCCAGCGCCGTCACCGCCCCGGCGGCCAGAACCGCCGCGGTCACGCGGCCGGCTTTCTTGATCCGGATCATCCCCGGTTCTCCTCTCGCACTCGTTCACTCGAACGTGGCGAAAGACTGACGGGGTGGCGTACATGATCCGTACAAGCAGTGCGTGGGTCAGGCCGAAACGATGTGCGGCGGCTCCTCCACCGAGGTCGCGGGCTCCGGCGGCCGCGACGAAAGCTCCCGCCAGATCGCCAGCGCGCGCTCCGAATAGTCCCGCGACCGCTCCGGCTGCGACAACGCCCGGTGCAGCTCGCCGAGCAGCTGCGACACCTCGGCCTCCGAGCGCCGGTCGCCGTTGCGCCGGTGCACCGAAAGGGAGTTCACCAGCAGCAGCTGCGCGTGCGCGAAATCCCCGCTGTGCAAGCACAGCTCTCCGAGGTTCTGGTTCGCGTACCCCACGCAGTGGTCGTCGCCGAGGTCGGTGAAGATCGCGATCGCCTGGTCGACGTGCTCGCGCGCCGCCGCGAGGTTGCCCTGGTGCTGGAACAGCAGCCCCAGCCGCTTGTACGCGTGCGCCTCGCGGTGGCGGTCGCCGATCGCCGCCGACAGCTCCAGCGCGTCGGTGAACCAGCGCTTCGCCGCCGCGTAGCAGCCGCGCGACATCCAGACCGCGCCCGCGCCCAGGCGGGCCACCGCTTCGCCGTTCGGGTCGCCTTCCTCCGCGAACAGCTTCAGCGCTTCGTGGCAGTGGTCGAGCGCCAGGCCGTCCTGGCCGTCGATGCGCAGGATCGTGGCCAGCCCGGTCAGCGCGATGGCCACGCCCTGCGCGTCGCCGACCCGCTCGAACAGCGCCTTCGACTCCGCGAACGCCACTCGCGAGCCCGCGTATTCGTCCTGGTAAAGCAGGTACTGACCGAGGTTGCGCTGGACGATCGCCTCCCCGCGCAGCGAACCGGTCCGGCGGGCCGCCTCGAGCGCGATCGTGTGGGTGCTGTGCCAGTCGTCCTGGTGGCCGCGCAGGTCGAAGTACGGCGTCAACGCCGACGCCAGTTGCCACGCCAAGTCATCGAAGCCGTGCGAAGCGGCCAGCGAGACCGCCGCGACGCTCGTGTGCCGCTCGGCCGCGAACCACGCCGCCGGGTCGTCGGGCAGCACGTCGGCGGGCACGGCCGGGCGCGGCAGCTCGTCGTCGCAGTACATGCCGAAGAAGTGCAACGGCATCCGCCGCGCGGCTTCCAGGGCGAGCGCCAGGTATCCCTCGAGAACCCGGCGAAGCGCCGCGCGCGTCTTCGCCGCGTCGCTCTGCTCCGCCAGCTCCACCGCGTACACGCGCAACAGATCGTGCAGCCGGTAGCGCGGCTGCCCGGCCGAGTCGGAGCCGACGAGCTCGACGAGGTGGCCGTCGACCAGCACGTCGAGGACGTCCTCGGCCTCGCGGCGGCCCAGCACGGCCGCGACCGCCCACGCCGGGAACTGCACCGGCCCGAGCAGCCCGAGCCCGCGGAACGCCGTGGCCGCCGACATCGGCAGCAGGTCGTAGGACAGTGTCACGCTCGCGCGGACGGCGAGGTCGCCGACGCGCAGCTCGTCGAGCCGGCGGTGCTCGTCGCGCAGCCGGTCGGCCAGCAGCCGCAGCGTCCAGCCCGGCCGGTTCGTCAGCTTCGCGCCGGCCACCCGGATCGCCAGCGGCAGGTGCCCGCACTGGCGCAGGATCGCCGCGGCGCTCTCCGGCTCGGCGGCCACCCGCTCGGCACCGACGATGCCTTCCAGCAGCCGCGCGCCTTCGTCCTCGGGCAGCAGGTCGACGTCGACCGGCGTCGCCCCGGGGAGGCCGGGCAGCCGGAGCCGGCTGGTCACCAGCACCGCGCACGCGCCGGCGCCGGGCAGCAGCGGGCGCACCTGGGCGGCGCTGCCCGCGTCGTCGAGCACCACGCACATCCGCCGCCCCGCCAGCCGCGAGCGCAGCAGCGCCGAGCGTTCGGCCGGCTCGCGCGGCAGGCCGGCGTCCGGGATGCCGAGCGCGCGCAGCAGTTCCGCGAGGACGCCCATCGGGGCCCGCGGCGACGACGACGTGCCGGCCAGGTCGACGTGCAGCTGGCCGTCGGGGAAGTCGTCGCGCACCGCGTGCGCGACCCGGACGGCGACCGCCGACTTCCCGACGCCGGGGGCGCCGGCGAGCACGACCACCGCGGGCGTGCCCGAGTCAGCGCGCTCCCGCAGCAAGCCGGTGACCTCGGCGATCACGTCGTCACGGCCGGTGAAGTCCGGCAGGTCGAGCGGCAGCTGGCAGACCGGGACGAAGTCCGCCGGGCGCCCGGCGGGCAGGCTCTCGGTCACCAGCGTCGCGCGCAGCTCCCGCAGCCGCGCGCCCGGCTCGGCGCCGAGCTCTTCGCGCAGCACGCGCTCGGCCGACTCGTACGCCTCGACGGCGTCCGCGGTCCGGCCGGCGGCCCGCAGTGCGACGATCAGCTGCGCCCACAGCTCTTCGCGCAGCGGGTGCTCGGTGACCAGGCCGCGCAGTTCGGCGACGGCTTCGCCGCACCGGCCGAGGTCGATCCGGGCGCGCAGGCGCTGTTCCTGCACCGAAAGCCGGAGTTCGGCGAGCCGGGCGACGCTCGCGCCCCAGCTGTGGTCGTGCGGGAGTCCTTCGAGGACTTCGCCGCGCCACAGCGCGTCGGCCCGGTCGAGCAGCTTGAGAGCGCTCTCCGCGTCGGCCCGGTCGAGCGCTTCCTGCGCTTCGGCGGCCAGCGCCGTGAAGGCGAGGTGGTCCAGCTCTTCGGCCGACGCGGTCAGCAGGTAGCCGGACGCCCGGCTGCTGATCCGTTCGCCGAGGTCGGGGTTGATCTCGGCGAACCGTCTCCGGAGCGAATGGACGTACGTGCGGATGTTCGCCGCGGCCGAACGCGGGGCCGCCTGCGGCCACAACACCTCGACCAGCAGGTCCGCGGACACGACGACGTTCGGCTGCAGCGCCAGCGCGGCCAGCAGCAGCCGGGGCTTCGGCCCGCCGAGCGGGATCACCTGCCCGGCGGCGGTGACCTCCAGCGGACCGAGGACGCGGATCGTCAGCGAGGTGGCCTCAACCTGCCCGATGAGTTCCCCCATGAGCGGATGCTATGACCCGTTCGACCTCAGGGGATAGATCCATTCGGAGTGTCTGCCCGCAGCCGTCCGGACCTTTGTACGAGTCGTGTACGAGCCCGGGTCACGCTCCCGCCATGAAGCGTTCGAACCTCCGGCGGATGGCCGGATCAGCAGTCGTCCTCGCGACGGTCGGCGCGCTGGCGACGGGTGGCGCGATCGAGGCGTCGGCCGCGGCGACCGGCACCGTCAAGACCGCGGGCGACCCCCTCAACGTCCGCCGGGCACCCACCGCGGGGGCCACGGCCGTCAAGACCGTCGCGAACGGCGCGTCCGTCACCATCGACTGCCAGACGATCGGCACGTCGGTGACCGGGACCTACGGCACGGGCACGTTGTGGGACTACGTTCCCGCGCTCGGCGGGTACATCTCGGACACCTACGTCTACACCGGCTCCGACCAGCGGGTCGCGCCCGACTGCGGCGTCGGTTCGGGCAGCGGCCAGTGCGCCGACGCGTGCGCCGGCGAAGGGCAGTACCGCTCGTCCGACTCCCACTTCCTGGTCTACGACACCGATGCCGACGGCTACTCGGCCGTCGTCGCGTACTGGCTCAAGGGCGGCGCCGGGCCGTTCTACGTCTGGAACTCCGGCGGCGAGGGCACGAAGGTCGACAAGGCTGTCACCGTCCCGCACGGGGGCTGGGTGTTCTACAAGGTCTGCGTCGCGAACTACACGACCGCCAAGCCGGACCTGAAGTCCTGCAGCGACGGCATCACCGACTTCGCGGCCTGACCGCGTCTTCCCCTTCCCCGAAAGGCATTCCGACATGGTTCAGGTCAACCGGCGCAAGGTGCTCCTCGGCGGGCTCGCCGCGGTCACCGCCACCGCGGCGTCGGCGGCGCTGCCGTCGTGGGCGAACGCCCGCACCACGGCGGCCGCCCCCACGATCCACGACCCCTTCCAGCTCGGCGTCGCGTCCGGCGATCCGCTTCCCGACAGCGTGGTGCTCTGGACGAGACTCGCGCCGGCGCCGCTCAACGCCGACGGCTACGGCGGCATGCCGGACGCCACCTACGCGGTCGACTGGGAGATCGCGAACGACGAGGCGTTCTCCTCGATCGTCCAGACCGGCTCGGTGAACGCGGCCCGCGCGTCCGCGCACAGCGTCCACATCGAACCGGTGGGCCTGCAGCCGGCGCGCGAGTACTTCTACCGCTTCAAGAGCTCCGGCTACATCTCGCCGGTCGGCCGCACGCGCACCGCGCCCGCCGCCGGTGCCGCGGTCAACCAGCTCAAGTACTGCTTCACCTCCTGCCAGCACTGGGAGGAGGGCTACTACCACGCGTACAAGGGCGTCGTGGCCGACGACCCGGACCTGGTGCTGTTCCTCGGCGACTACATCTACGAGAAGAAGTCGGGCCGCACCGCGCAGGAGCGAAACCCGCGCAGCCTCGCCGTCGCCGACGACGCGACCACGCTCGCCCTGTACCGCGCCCGCCACGGCCAGCACAAGACCGACTCCGACCTGCAGGCCGCGCACGCGATCGCGCCGTGGGTCGTGGTCTTCGACGACCACGAGGTCATGAACAACTGGAACGGCACCACCTCGCCCGCGCCCGCCGCGCGCAAGGCCGCCGGGTTCCAGGCTTTCTACGAGCACACCCCGATCCGCTCGACGGCCAAGCCGAACGGCGCGTCGATCCAGCTGTACCGGCAGCTCATGTGGGGCAATCTGGCGCGGTTCCACATGCTCGACACGCGCCAGTACCGCAGCGCGCAGGTGGCCGACCCGTCCGGTTCGGCGGGGCCGGCCTGCACCGACATGCGCAACACCTCGCGCAGCATCCTCGGCAGCACCGAAGAAGCGTGGCTGCTCAAGCAGTTCGAGTCGCACCCGGCCACCTGGGACTTCCTCGGCCAGCAGGTCTTCTTCGCGACGCGGGACGGCGACGGCGACAAGGCGACCTGCGAGAGTCCCGACTCCTGGCAGGGCTACGAGGCGTCCCGGAACCGGATCCAGCAGGGCTGGGTCGACCGGAAGGTCGCCAACCCGGTGGTGCTCACCGGCGACGTCCACCGGCACTGGGCCGCCGACCTGCGGCTCGACTACTTCGACCACAGCGACCCGCTGATCGGCTCGGAGCTGGTCACGACGTCGGTGACGAGCAACAGCGACACCGCGACCCCGCCGACCGCGGCCTGGCTGGCGAACAACCCGCACGTCAAGTACTGCAAGGGCGAGCGCGGCTACGTCCGCGTCACGACCACGCCGGGGCAGATGCGAGCCGATTTCATGACGACGTCCGACACCAGCGTCTACGACCCGGCGTCGGTCGTGATCAAGAACGATGTCAGCTACGTAGTGCAAGCAGGACGGCCTGGCCTGCAGAAGGTCTGACGCCGGGGCGCTACGCTCAGTGACGTGAGCGAAGAACTGGGTCTGCGGGAGCGCAAGAAGCTCCGCACGCGGGCGGCGATCTCGGCGGCGGCCATCGGGCTCTTCCTCGAGCGCGGTTTCGATGCGGTCGGGGTCGCCGAGGTGGCGCGGGTGGCCGAGGTGTCCAAGCGGACCCTCTTCGCCTACTTCCCGTCCAAGGAGGACCTGGTGCTGCACCGGTTCGCCGACCACGAGACCGACGCGGCGGACATCGTCCGCGCGCGGCGGCCGGGGCAGGGGGCGCTGTCGGCGTTGCGGGAGGCGTTCCTGCGCGGGCTCGAAGAGCGTTCACCGGTCACCGGCCTGTGCGACGAGCCCGCGGTGCTCGCGGTGTTCCGGCTGGTCACCGGCACGCCGGCGCTGGTCGCGCGGCTCGCGGAGTTCGCGTCCGCGGGAGAGGTGGCGCTGGCCGCCGCGCTCGCCGAGGCCGGCGTCCCCGCCCCGGACGCCGGCCTGGCCGCCGCGCAGATCGCGGCGGTCCGCCGGACGCTCGCCACGGCGAACATGGACGCGGTCGCGGCCGGCGTCCCCGCGGACCGGCGCCACCCGGAGGCCGCGGCGGCGGCCGAACGGGCGTTCCACCTGCTGGCGTCCGGAGTAGGGTTCGCCTGAGCCGCCCGGATCATGACGAATTCATGGTCCGGACCATGACGGATGCACGTTTTCACCGGGCTCTTCGAAGGTAGACTGCGAATCCGGAAAGGACGCCGGAGCCGGCCCCGGTGTCCCCGCCGCGGCCCGGCCGCGGTTTCCGGCCACACACGAACACCGGGGGACCCGCGTCCGACTGGGGGTGGCGCGGGTCCCCCGGGCCTCACGGGAATGGGCTTTCCCCGCTTTCCCGCCGATCTTGACACCTCGCTCGCGGCCCTCGTAGGCTGAGTGCTCCGCCGTCATGTCCCGCTTTCCCGAAGCATTGCGAGCTCGAATCATGACAAGGCGGTCAACGGTGAAAAGATTCTTGCTGGTTTCCTGCGCGGTCGCGGCATTGGTGGTGGCCGGTGCGGGGGTGTCCGCCGCCGCTCCCGGCGGCGTTTACGACGTCAAGGACTACGGCGCCAAGGGGAACGGGTCCACCAACGATTCCGGCGCCATCGACAAGGCGATCACGGCGGCCAACGCCGCGGGCGGCGGTACCGTCCGGTTCACTTCGGGGAACTACAAGTCGGCCGACACGGTCCACCTGAAGAGCAACGTGACGATCCAGCTGGACGCGGGCGCGACGATCACCGGGTCGAGCGCGGACAGTTACGACAAGCCCGAGTCCAACCCGAACGACAGCTACCAGGACTACGGCCACAGCCACTTCCACAACGCGATGTTCTACGGTGACAAGCTGACGAACATCGGTTTCACCGGCGCCGGCACGATCGACGGCGGCGGAAACCTCATCACCGGCAACCCGAAGTCCGGCGAGGCCGACAAGATCCTTTCGCTCACCCGCTGTGACGGTCTCACGCTGTCCGGGATCAAGCTGCGCCGAGGCGGCCACTTCGCGGCGCTGATCAACGGCTGCACGAACGTCGTCTCCGACAAGCTGACGATCGACACGGCGAGCGACCGCGACGGCTGGAACATCATCAGCACGACGAACGTCACGATCACGAATGCCACCATCGCGGCGAACGACGACGCACTCGTGTTCAAGAGCGACTACGCGCTCGGCGCGAAACTGCCGAACGGGAACGTCACGGTGACCGGCGCGAAACTGTCGGCGGTCTGCTGCAACGCGCTGATGTTCGGTTCCGAGACGTGCGGCGACTTCACCGGTTACCAGTTCTCGGACATCACGATCACCGGCGCCCACAAATCGGGTCTCGGTATCGTTTCGATGGACGGCGCGAAGATTTCCGACGTGCACTACCGCAACATCACGATGTCGGGCACGTATTCGCCGATCATGATGAAGATCGGCACGCGCAAGAGGTGCGGCAACAAGCCGGGCGTCGGCTCGATCAGCGGGATCACGTTCGACAACGTCACCGGGACGCACACGGGCACCAACTTCAGCCCGACGATCTGGGGCGCGGACAGCACCCACCGCGTCTCCGACGTGACGTTCACCGGCGTCCACCTGAACGTCCCGGGCGGCAACGGCACCGCGGGCACCGGCGTCCCGAGCAACAACGCGACGGACTACAACCCGAAGAGCATCGGCACGCGGCCGTCGTACGGCTGGTACGTGCACTACGCGTCGGGCGTCAAGTTCGTGGACAGCTCGGTGGAGTTCGCGAAGGACGACGGCCGGCCGGCGAGCATCGTGAACAACAGCTCGGACGTGACGTTCGACCACTTCACGGCGGAGAAGGGCTCGAAGAGCCCGTTCGACATCGGCTTCCAGACAGTGACGGGCTACTGCGTCAAGAACTCGGCGACGACGTCGGGCTCGGCCCTGCGGCTGAACACCTCAGGCTCGACCTCCACCTGCTGACCAGCGTGCCGGGGCCCCTTCCCGCGAGCGGGAAGGGGCCCCACGCGTGTCGGGAGAGGCATCACGCGTGATTGAAGGGGCATCACTCGTGATCAGAGGGTCGACACGGCGGAACCGCCCGGCGACGTCGTGTCGACCTCCCCATCACGCGAGTCGACCCTCCAATCACGCGTGATGCCTCCCCAGTCACGCGTGATGCCTCCCCAGTCACGCGTGATGCCTCCTCGATCACGCGTGATGCCCTTTTCCGCACGGACGAAGGGGCCCCGGCTGGTGAGCCGGGGCCCCTTCTGCGGCGCGCCTCGAGGTCAGTGCGAGTACTGCTCGTTCATGATCAGGAACGCGCCCAGGCCGTGGAAGTCGTTCGTCTTGCGGGCGCGGGCGTAGTAGTACGACAGGTCGCCGACGTTCGTGCCCTCGCAGATGTCCGTGATGTTCGTCAGGCCGTCCGACCCCACCGACACCTTCTTCAGCACGCCGGCGTACCCGCGGTCCGCGACCGCCTGGTACGACGCCGGCAGGTAGCCGCGCTGCACGCCCCGGGCCATCGTGAACGTGTACATCGACGACGCCGACGTCTCCAGCCAGTTCTTCGAGTCGCCACCGCGGTCGACGACCTGGTACCAGCGGCCGGTCGACGCGTCCTGGTAGCGCTGGTAGCCCGCCGCCAGGAACTGGACGATCTCGATCAGCGCCGCCCGCCGCGGGTGGTTCGCGGGCAGCACCTCGAGGATGTCGATGGCCGCCATGCCGAACCAGCCGATCGCGCGGGCCCAGTGGTACTTCGAGTGGTGCCCGGTGCCGGACGCCCACGACTCGGAGCCGTCCTCGTCGTAGGCGTGGTACAGCAGGCCCTTCGCCGGTTCGCGCAGGTGGCTGAAGTAGACGACGAGGTTCTTCGCCGACTCCTCGAAGCAGTAGCCGCCGTCGGCGAACGCCGCGCCGTACAGCGCGAGGAACGGCTGGGCCATGTAGACGCCGTCGCCCCACAGCTGGCCGACCTTGCTCGTCGCGTGGAACATGCCGCCGTCGGACGTGCGCGGGTAGGCCGGGAACCGCTTGCGCAGCTGGTCGGCGGCCGTCTTGTACTTCTTGCGGCCCGTCTCCGCGAACAGCAGCGGCAGCATCTGGCACGAGCGCATCGAGTCGAGGTTGGTGAAGCTGTTCGAGATCCCGCTGTCGGTGATGAAACGGTCGTACCACGCGACGATGTAGTCGAGGTACTTCTGCTCACCGGTGCGCTTGTAGAAGAGGTACTGGCCGTAGAGGTACAGCCCGAGGGTGTAGCCCCAGCCGCCGATCTTCGCCGGCGTGTAGCGCTTCATCGTCGAGTCGATGACCGCGCGGGACCAGTCCGCCGGTGCCGTCGCGCCGCCGATCGGGGGTAGCCGGTCCGCCGCGCGCGCGACGGGACCCGCCGCGGCGAGGGCGCCCAACGCGCCCAGGGTGCCGGCCAGGACCGCGCGCCGGGTCGGGCGAAGGGGGTGCTCGGACATTCGTTGTCCTTTCGTGCACGGGCCCCGGTGGACCGGGCACTTCCCCGGGGGCACCTTCGAAGGTGTCCCCGGGGAAGAAGGTGGCCGGGATGCCGATCCGCCGTCCGTCGGCATCCCGACCAGCTCTGGGGGGCGCGGCGTGCTGCCCGTGTCGCCGGAGCGGTGGGGGAGAGCGAAAGCGCTCTCTGGGGAGAACATCTACTCGCTTCCGGGAGGTCGAGTCAAGAGAGATCGGATCTCTCGTGTCATATATCAGATATTTAACCCGGTTGGCCGCAGTCGTGATGTACCGGCCGCTGGGACGTCGCGAAAAGGTCGGATCACAGTATTGACCGTGCCCGGAACCCAGGAGTACACCACCGAGTGGACCAGACCACTTGGAGGTCACTGATGTCAGCCAAGTTCCTGCGCCGGGTGCTCGCCGCGTGCGCTTCGATGCTGGTGGTGGCCGGGCTTCTCGCCGCACCCGCGTCGGCCGACCTGCAGAAGCCGTCACAGCAATGGCTGCGCGACAGTCAGGCGGGCCTGTTCCTGCACTGGGGCATGCGCACGTCACCCGGCTACACCAGTTGCAGCGCCTGGGAAAAGGCGATCACCGACGGCGGGTGGAGTCCCGCCTACTGGGTCACCGAAGCCAAGAAGCTGCACGCGTCGTACCTCGTGCTCGCGTCGTTCCACAGCCGGCTCGGCTACTCACGGGCCTGGCCGTCGAAGATCCCCGGCAGCTGTACCACCAAGCGGGACTTCCTCGGCGAGCTGATCGCCGCGGCGAAACCCCAGGGGCTCAAGGTCATCCTCTACATGACCAACGACGCCCAGTGGCACGACGAGGGCGGCCACGAGTGGCTCGACTCGGCGGGCTACTCGAAGTACAAGGGCAAGACCGTCGACCTCGACAGCCAGAGCGGCTTCGGCCAGTTCAGCTACGACAACTTCTTCGAGGTCATGAAGAACTACCCGGACCTCGGCGGGTTCTGGATCGACAACGACAACGCCTACTGGGAGTCCCACGACCTGTACCAGCAGATCTACCAGCAGCGGCCGGACTACTTGCTGAGCAACAACAACGAAGACACGCCGATCATGGACACGATCAGCAACGAGCAGAAGACCGGCATGACGCCGTCCTACGACTACCCGCAGGCGACCTACACGGCGATGCCGCGGCTGACCGAGGCCTGTTTCAAGCTGCCCGACACCGGCTCGTGGTGGTACGGCGGCTCGAACTCGGCGGTGAACAAGGCGCTTAACATCGGACGTCTGGTGACGAACTCGGGTTCGTCGATCAAGTCGCTGATGGCCGAGACGGCGATGGTGAACGGCAAGTTCCCGTCGAACCAGGAAGCGTTCAACAACTTCGCGAACACCTACCTCGGCGCGATCTGGGAGTCTCTCGGCGGCACCGAGGGCGCCGGGTACATGTACGGCGGCATGCAACCCGGCTTCTGGAACGACGGCGCGCACGGCGTCATCACGATCAAGGGCGACACGCAGTACGTGCACGTCCTGACCAAGCCGTCCGGCAGCACCCTGAAGATCCGCGACAACGGCTACCGCGTCTCGAAGGTGACGAACCTGCGCACCGGCGCGGCGATCTCCTTCAGCCAGGGCAGCGGCAGCCTGACGCTCAGCGGCCTGTCCGGCTGGGACACCTACGACACGGTGTTCAAGGTCGAGACGGCCGGCCGCACCGGCACGTACGACCCGAAGACGGTGACGCTCAAGGCGAGCGCGTCCGCGAGTGGCCACAGTGGACAGGCCGCGAGCGACGGTGACTACCTGACGTACTTCGACAACAACAAGACCTTGCCGGTCAACCTCGACTACGACCTCGGCTCGGCGAAGAAGGTCCAGTACCTCGGCGTCAACCAGCGGGAGGACTCGGTCAGCTACGCCCGGTCGGACAGCGAACAGTCCGCGCGGATCAAGGCGTACAAGGTGTTCGTCTCGAGCGACGGCAAGAACTGGGGGAGCGCGGTGAAGTCCGGCACGCTCCCGAGCCACCGCGGCGTCCAGTTCGTCGATCTCACGGCGGTGACGTCGAGGTACGTCCGCTTGCAGGTGACGAGCACGTACGCGGCGTCGAGCGACAGCACGCGCTACAAGCGCCTGCGGATCGACGAGACCTGGCTGGGCTCGGACTACGCGACGACGGCCGGCTGAGCCAGCAGGTCCAGGGTCAGTGCCGCGGTCCAGCCGAACGACCGGGCGCCGTGCCCGGCGCCGGTCAGCGGGTCGACGTACTCGGCGAACTCCGTCCGTGACGCCGTCTCGACGAGGTCGTCGCCCAGCCGGGCGGCGAGGGCGTGCTCGCCGTGGCGCTGCAGCCCCTGCCGGACCAGCCAGCCGACGTTGGCCCACGACGGGCCGCGCCAGTAGCGGCCCGCGTCGAAGTCCGCCGCGGTCAGGTCGTGGCTCGGGACGCCGTGCACGCGCCCGAGGCGGAACCGCGGCCCGGTGGCCGTCGCCAGCAGGGCCGGGGCGACGGCCAGGTCCGGCAGCAGCAGCGGCAGCAGGCCCGCGCACGTGTGTGCGCGGGTCCGCTCGCCGGTCCTGACGTCCCGGGCGAAGAAGAAGCCGTTGTCCCACAGGGCTTCCTGCATCGCCTTTTCGACGCGGGCCGCGGCTTCGCGGTGCGTGGCGGCGGCCGCGGGCAGGCCGAGTTCGACGGCGATCTCGGCCAGCGCCAGCTCGGCGTCGGCCAGGATCGCGTTGAAGCCGGGGTCCTCCACGACGAAGTCGCCGAAGTCCTGGTAGCCGCTGTCCCGGTAGTCCGCGGCGAGGCGGACGTACCGGCCGTAGTCGTCGTCGCTCGGCCGGTCGGCGGCGGCGCCGTGCTGCAGGTCGCGGCGGACGAACCCGGCCGACGGCGTGACACGCGCGAGCGGCTCGTCCCAGGCCGGGCTGTTGTCCATGCCGGACTCCCACGGGTGCACGATCGCCGCGAGCCCGCGCCCGCCGGCGTCGCGGTGGGTCCGCAGGTACTCGTGCCAGGCCCGCAGTTTCGGGTACAGCGTGGCGAGGAACGTGTGGTCGGGCTCGGCCTCGTGCACCGCGAGCACCGCCCGCGCGTGCACCGGCGGCTGGATCAGCCCCGACGTCCGCCGCGCGCGCCAGAAGTCCGGGCCGGGGAAGTACGCCTCGGGCGGGGTGTCGGGGTTGAAGAGGATGTGCGGGACGCGGCCGTCGCGCCACTGGGCGGAGAACAGCGTCAGCAGCTCACGGCGGGCGCGCGAGGGCGACAGGTGCCGCAGGCCGATCGCGATGAACGCCGAGTCCCAGCTCCACTGGTGCGGGTAGAGCGAGCGTGAGGGCACGGTCGACGAGCCGAGCCAGTTGTCTTCCAGCACAGCCGCGGCCCGCCCCCATGTTACGTCCATGTGTCCAATCTATCTCCGACTTGTGTATTGTCAATGGACAAAAGTACGGGGGAGGGCGATGACGACCAGCGCCGGCGAGCTGTTGCAGCTGGTCAGGACCGGGCAGGCGACCACGCGGAAAGTCCTGCTCACGCGCAGCGGGCTGTCCCGGACGACGCTCACCGCGCGGCTGGACCGGCTCCACGCGGCGGGCCTGCTGATCGAGGGCGCTCAGGAGGATTCCACGGGCGGCCGTCCGGCCCGGCGGCTGCGCTTCGACGACCGGCACGCCGTCGTCCTCGCCGCGAGCGTCGACACGATGCACGCCGAGGCCGCGCTCACCGACCTGTCGGGACGCCGGCTGGCCCACCGCGCGGGCGACCTGCGCGTCGCCGACGGGCCGGAGCCGGTGCTCGGCCGGATCGCGGAGTGGTTCGAGGAGATGCTGGCCGGGGTCGACCGGCCGGTGTGCGGCGTGGGGATTTCGGTGCCGGGGCCGGTCGAGCCCGGCGGCGGGCGCGTCACGCAGCCGCCGATCATGCCGGGCTGGGACGGCTACCCGATCGACGCCTTCCTCGGTGCGCGGTTCGGCGCCCCGGTGCTGGTCGACAACGACGCGAACCTGATGGCGCTGGGCGAGCACCGCGCCCGCTACCCGGACACGGCCGCGCTGGTCGTGGTCAAGGCGTCCACCGGAATCGGCGCCGGCCTGGTGATCGGTGGCGAGGTGTACCGCGGCATCGACGGGGGCGCGGGCGACATCGGGCACGTCCGCCTGCCCGGCCACGAGGACGCGCGCTGCTTGTGCGGCTCACTCGGCTGCCTGGCGGCGGTGGCCGGCGGAGGCGCGCTGGCCGCCCGTCTGACGGACCTGGGCCTGCCGACGACGTCGGGCTCGGGAGTCCGTTCGCGGATCCTGGCCGGCTCGCCCATCGCGGTGCGGCTCGCCGAGGAGGCCGGGCGGCAGGTGGGGGAGGTGCTCGCGACGCTGGTGTGCGTGGTCAACCCGGGCGTGCTGGTGATCGCCGGGGATCTGGCCGAGCCGCATTTCGTGGCGGGGGTCCGCGAGGTGCTGTACCGGCGGGCGCTGCCGCGTTCGACGCGGAACCTGCGGGTCGAGATCGGTGGGCGCGGGGAAGCTCTCGGTGGGGCGGTGGCCATGGTCGTGGAGGCGGAGTTCGCGCCCGCGGCGGTGGATCGGCGGCTCGGGACGACGGGCTGACGGCCGAACTACCGTCACCCGCGGACTGTCCCGAGTGGACGGAGCAACCGACTTTCGTAGGTGGCAGGAGCCCCGCCCACCTGATCCGCAATACAGCCACAAATCGGACTTACCTCTCATCAAGCATTATTCCTCGCGTAATCCGAGTGACAAATCGGATTTCCGTACCACGCGCGGGACCCCGTGAATTCGCGACCAGATAACGGTTCCGCAAGTACTTCCCCGCGAGCGGAACACCGATCTAGTCTCGTCCGGTGTTCCAGGCCCATTTCCTGGGGGCCGCTTTCGAAGAGGGAGATTTCTGTGCGAAGAAGCTCCACCCTGCTCCTTTCGCTCGCGGTGGTGGGTGGCCTGACCGGCGCCCTGCCGGCGACGGCGTCCGCGCAGGGGCGTCAGGACATTCCGCAGTCGCACCCGTTGTGGGCGAACGCGCAGGCGAAGGTCGCCGACACGGCGCCCGCGTCCAAGCTGAGCTTCCGGGTCTACCTGAACCAGCGCGACAACGCCGGCGCCGAGGCGCTGGCGCAGGCCGTGTCCGACCCGGACAGCAAGACCTACCGCCAGTACCTCAACCCGGACCAGGTGCGTGACCGGTTCGCGGCCAGCGATGCGACGGTGAACGCCGTCAAGACCTGGCTGACCGGCAGCGGGTTCAGCGTCGGTGACGTCCCGTCGAACCGCGCGTACGTCGAGGCCACCGGCACCGCCGACCAGACGCAGAACGCGTTCGGCGTCAAGCTGGCCAAGTACAAGGTCAAGGGCCAGACCCTCCGCGCCGCCGACAAGAACCTGTCGGTGCCGGCGAACCTGGCGGCCGACGTCCTCGGTGTCGTCGGCGTCGACCAGGCGACCAACCTGTTCAAGCCCGACCACGCCACCGGCTCCGCGACGCCGGCCGACGTCCCGCCCGGCCCCGGCTTCCGCAACGCGCGGCCGTGCAGCGCCTACTACGGCGAGAAGATCGACACCACCGATCCCGCCTACAACGGCAAGCACCTGCCCTACGCCCCCTGCGGCTACACCCCGGCGCAGCTGCGGTCGGCCTACGGCGTCGACAAGGTCGGCGCGGACGGCAAGGGCACCACGATCGCCATCGTGGACGCGTTCGCCTCGCCGACCATCTACTCCGACGCGAGCACGTACGCGAAGAAGAACGACCCGCAGCACCCGCTGAAGCAGAGCCAGTTCAAGCAGCACGTGTTCCCGGCGAACCCGGTTCTCGAGCCGCCGGACCAGTGCGACGCGGCGGGCTGGTACGGCGAGGAGACCCTCGACGTCGAGGCCGCTCACGGTCTCGCGCCGGGTGCCGACATCCTGTACGTCGGCGGCGAGTCCTGCGAGGACAACGCCCTCGACGTGGCGCTGAACTACGTGATCGCCGGCCACAAGGCCGACATCGTGTCGAATTCCTACGGCGACACCGGCGAAGACATCCCGGCCGACGAGGTCAAGGTCTTCAACCAGATCTCGCTGCAGGCGGTGCTCGAGGGCATCGGCGTCTACTTCTCCTCGGGCGACAACGGTGACGAGGTCGCGCGCCTCGGCACGCCGTCGCCGGACTTCTCCGCCTCGGCGCCGTGGATCACCGCGGTCGGCGGCACGTCCATCGCGATCGGCAAGGACGGCAAGCGGATCTTCGAGACCGGCTGGGAGACCAGCAAGTCGCTGCTGACCAACGGCGTCTACGGCCCGGCCAACTACACCAGCGGTTCCGGTGGCGGCACGAGCCGGCTGTTCGCGCAGCCCTTCTACCAGAAGGGTGTCGTGCCGGACGCGCTGGCGAAGAAGAACCAGACCGGCAACAACAAGGGCCGCGTGGTGCCCGACATCTCCGCGGTCGGCGACCCGAACACCGGCTTCCTGGTCGGCCAGACGCAGACCTTCCCGGACGGCGCCTACTACGACCAGTACCGGATCGGCGGCACGAGCCTCGCGTCGCCGGTGTTCGCCGGCATCATGGCGGTGGCCGACAGCTTCGACCACTTCCACCACGGCTTCATCAACCCCGTGATCTACAAGCTGACCTCCCGCACCTCGGCGATCAGCGACGTGAAGCACGTGGACGCCGCCGTGGAGCGCGTCGACTACGCGAACTCGGTCGACGCTTCGGACGGCCTGCTCACCTCGGTGCGCACGCTCGACTACCAGGGTCTGACCATCCACACGACCCCGGGCTACGACGACGTGACGGGTCTCGGCACGCCCAACGGGCTGCTGTTCCTGCTGCTCGTCTAGCGAGTGATTCCCGAAGGGCCCCCTCGTCGCTGCGGCGAGGGGGTCCTTTCACGTCCGGAGCGGGATGGCCGCCCGGACCGTCGTCCCGCCGTCGTCGCTCGTGACGTGCAGCTCGCCGCCCAGGGCCTCGACGCGGTCGCGCAGGCCCGCCAGCCCGGTTCCGCCCTCGAGCGACGCGCCCCCGACACCCGCGTCGCGGACTTCGACGCGCAGCTCGGCGCCCTCGACCGCGATCCGCACGACCACGTCGTCGGTCCGCGCGTGCTTGAGGGCGTTCGTCAGCGCTTCCGACGCCACGAAGTACGCCGTGGCCTCGACGGCCGCGTCCAGCCGGGGCACCGTGCCGACCGTCAGGGCGACCTCCATCGGGATCCGGTCGGCGAGCGAGCGCACCGCCGCGACCAGGCCCGCTTCGGTGAGGATCGCCGGGCGGATCCCGCGGGCCAGCTCCCGCAGCTCGGTGATCGCCGTCTGCAGCTCGTCGACCGTGCCGGACAGCAGCGCCCGGACCTCGGCCGGCAGCGCACCGCCGTACCGCCGGCCGGTCATCCGCAGCAGCAGCACCACGCTCACCAGCCGCTGCTGGGCGCCGTCGTGCAGGTCGCGTTCCAGGCGGCGGCGTTCCTCGTCACCGGCCGCGACGAGCCGGGCCCGCGACGCCCGCACCTCCGCCAGCCGCTGCTCCAGCTCCGCCGTCAGCCGCTGGTTGTCCAGCACCAGGCCGGCCGCCGCGTTCAGCGCGTCGATCGACCGGCTGTCCTTCCACACCTCGTCGTCCTGCACCAGCGCGGCCAACCCGGTGCCGTCGCGTTCCAGCAGCAGCCGGATCATCTCGGCGTTGCCGACGCGGGCGCGCAGCACGCCGGCCAGGAACGCCAGCGGCCACAGGCAGAACAGGATCCGGTAGACCTGCAGCAGCGGCTCCGACAGCGGGTGCCCGTCTCCGAGCGCCGTGCCGACCCCCGACGCGAGCGCGCCGGACAGCGCGATCGCGATCACCGGCGACAGCAGCCGCCGCTGCGGCAGGCGGCCGGTCAGCCACCGGTAGAGCAGCACGATGATCACGCCGAGGCTGATCGCCGTGGCGGTGAGCTCCAGCACGCGGTCGGCGATGCCGTGGCCCGCGTGGCCGGCGGAGACCGCCAGCAGGTCGCGCGGGTCGTCGCCGAAGAGCAGCCCGAGCACGCCCAGGCCGAACACCACCAGGTAGGACGCGGCGACGAGCAGCCGTTCCCACCGCGACCGGAGCCTCCCGTGCGGGAAGGCGAGCACGAGGTGCGCGATCACCGGGCCGGACGCGGCGCGCAACGGCACGGCGATCGTGTAGAGCACCGGGTCCGGGGTGAACTGCAGGTCCTCGAGGAACACCGCGACGCCGGCGAGCGCGATGAGCACGCCGATCGGGTTGGCCGGGCGCCGCACGTGCGCGACCGCGCCGGCCAGCAGGAACAGGAACCCCGTGGCGGTGCTCAGGGCCGTGTCGAGCGCGGAGTGGGCGCCGTCGGCCACCTTCAGCGTCAACGCGGTGACGCCGAGCGCGAAACCGGCGGCCAGCAGGCCGGTCATCGCGAGCGTCCGCGGGTGCTCGGCCACGCAACCCTCCCGTGAGCCCCGCCGGGTGATCCTGACGGGTGTGTGCGGCGGTCCGGCAACGGCCAACCGTGATTCGCCCGTTCGGGCCGTCGCGTTACACCACGCGGCCGCGCTTTAGGGTGAACGCGACAGGAGGCAGCACATGAGCGGCTTGGGTGCGGAGGTCTTCGGCGGGCGCATGCCCAGCGGAGGTCGTGACCTGGCGATCGAGACCCACGGCATCGCGCCGGTGCCCGAGGGCAACCGGTTCGGGCGGCCGTGGCGCCTGTTCAGCGTGTGGTTCGCGCCGAACCTGACCATGACGGCGGTGTTCACCGGCACGCTCGCCGCGGCGTACGGCCTCGGGTTCTGGACGGGCCTGGCCGCGATGCTCGCCGGCACCGTGCTCGGGTCGCTGCCGGTGGCGTACCTGTCCACCTGGGGACCGCGCACCGGCACCGGCCAGCTGCCGCTCGCCCGGCTGCCCTTCGGCGGCGGCGTCGTGCTGCCGGGGCTCGTCCAGTGGCTCGGCTCGATCGCCTGGGACGCGCTGGTCGGCCTGTTCGGCGGTGAGGCGCTGGCCGAGCTGACCGGGCTGCCGTTCTGGGCGGCGGTGCTGATCGTGCTGGTGCTGCAGTGCGCGCTCGGCGTGTTCGGCTACGCCCTGATCCACCGCGTGCAGGCGGTGATGAGCGTGCTGCTGGTGCTCGCGTTCGCGGCGCTCGCCGTGAAGGTCCTTTCCGGACACCCGATCGCGACCGCCGACACGGCCTCGGGCGCCGACCTGGCGGGAAGTGTCGTGCTGTTCACGACGATCACGCTGTCACTGGCGATCTCGTGGGCGCCCTACGCGTCGGACTTCAGCCGCTACCTGCCCGCTTCGACGTCCTCGCGAAGCGTCTTCTGGGCGACGCTGCTCGGTCTCGTCGTTTCGTACACGATCGGCGAAACCCTGGGGCTCGCGCTGGGGTCGTCGCTCGGCGACCAGACGGCCACCGGCGTCGCCGCACTCCTCGGCGGCGGCTTCCTGGGCGCGCTGGCGCTGGCGGTGATCGCGCTCGCGGCGGTGTCGTCGAACGCGATGAACGACTACAGCGGCTCGCTGGCCCTGCAGACCGTCGGCGTCCGGCTGCGGCGCCCGGTGTCGGCGGTGATCGTCACGGTGCTCGCGTTCGCGCTGATCCTCTGGATGCACAGCGGCGAGCTGGCGGCCAAGTTCCAGAACGTGCTGCTGTTCGTCAGCTACTGGATCCCGCCGTTCCTCGGCGTCGTCATCCCGGACTGGCTCGCGCGGACCCGCGGCGGGCGGCGCGTGGACGTGCTGGAGTCGACGTCCGTGCGTCCCTGGGCCGCGCTCGTGGCGTTCGTCGTGGGGTTCGGCGCGGCGGTGCCGTTCATGAACACGTCCCTCTACACCGGACCGGTCGCCTCGGCGCTGCACGGCGCCGATCTCGCGTACTACGTCGGGTTCGTCGTTTCGCTGGCAGCGTACTTCCCGCTGCGGCGCCGCCTTGACCTCAAGTAATGTAGAGGTCTGACGATGGTGTGGTACCCCTCGAAGGAGGAACCATGCCAACCGCACTCGTCACCGGTGCATCCGCGGGCCTGGGCCGTGCCCTCGCCGCCGCACTGGTGAGTCGCAAGTGGACAGTCATCGGCGACGGCCGGGACGCGGCCGCTCTGGGTTCCGCCGCCCGCGAGACCGGCTTCACGGCCGTTCCCGGCGACGTCACCGACCCGGCCCACCGCGCCGCGCTCGCCGACGCCTGTCCATCTCTGGACCTGCTCGTCAACAACGCCAGTTCCCTGGGCGTCAGCCCGTTGCCGCCGTTGGGGAGCTATCCCTTGGCGGAGCTGGAAAACGTCTACCGCGTGAACGTGTTCGCGCCGCTCGCCCTGACGCAGCTGCTGCTGCCCGCGCTGACGCGCGCCCGGGGCACCGTCATCGACATCAGCTCGGACGCCGCCGTCGAAGCGTACGAAGGCTGGGGCGGCTACGGCTCGGCGAAGGCCGCGCTCGACCAGGTCACCGCCGTGCTCGGCGCGGAGAACCCGGACCTGGCGGTGTACGCGGTCGACCCGGGCGACCTGCGCACGGCGATGCACCAGCGCGCGTTCCCGGGCGAGGACATCTCGGACCGGCCGCTGCCGTCGTCCGCGGTCCCGGCGTTCCTGCGGTTGCTGGAGGAGCGTCCGCCGAGCGGCCGCTACCGGGCGGCGGACCTGCTGGTGAGCGCATGAACATCCGGTTCGACCTGCCGGACGGGCTGTCGGCGTCGGCGCCTCCCGAGGCGCGTGGCTTGGCGCGGGACGAGGTCCGCCTGCTGGTCGCGTCGCCCGCGGGCGTCCACCACACGGTGTTCTCGTCCCTGGGTTCGCACCTTCGCCCCGGGGACCTGCTGGTGGTCAACACGTCGGGAACGCTGCCGGCGGCGGTCGACGCCGTCCGCGCGGGCCGGCCGGTCGTGGTCCACTTCTCGACCTCACTCGACGACGGTTCGTGGGTCATCGAGCTGCGCGCGCCCGGCGGCCCCCTGCTCGACGGCCGGGCGGGGGAGCGCCTCGAGCTGCCCGGGGGCGCGTCACTGACGTTGCTGGCCCCGGCTTCGCCGGGTGTCGCGCGGTTGTGGCGGGCCGCGGTGGCGGTGGAGGGTTCGGTGCCGGGGTTCTTGTCGGCGGCGGGCCGCCCGATCCGCTACGGGTACGTGCCGCGGGCGTGGCCGTTGCCGGACTACCAGACGGTGTTCGCCCGCGAGCCGGGAAGCGCGGAGATGCCCTCGGCGGCGCGGCCGTTCTCGGAGTCCCTGGTGGTGCGTTTGGTGACCGACGGTGTGCTGTTCGCGCCGCTGGTGCTGCACACGGGAGTGTCGTCGCCGGAGGCGGGCGAGCCACCGCAGGCGGAGCGGTTCCGGGTGCCCCCGACAACGGCGGCGCTGGTGTCGTGGGTGCGATCCCAGGGGGGCCGGGTGATCGCGGTGGGCACCACGGCGGCGCGAGCACTGGAGTCGGCCGCCGAGGGGACTTCGGAGGGGTGGACGGATTTGGTCCTGGGCCCCGAACGTCCGGCGCGGGTGGTGGACGGGATCGTCACGGGCTTGCACGCACCGGAGGCGTCCCACCTGCTGTTGCTGGAGGCGGTGGCCGGGAGGGGCCTGGTCCAGCGAGCGTACGACGCGGCGGTGGAGCGCCGGTACCTGTGGCACGAGTTCGGCGACGTTTCCCTGCTGCTGCGCCGGTGACGCGGTGTGGTGGCCGGTGCTGCGGGCGGCAGCGGGGGTTTTGCGCCGCCGGCCGAGCGCCCCGCCCCAGAGCAGCCCCCGCCCTCTCCGGGGGTCCGGCCCCGCATCCAGCCTACCGACGCCACCCGACGAAAAGCCGGGAAAACGACAGCCCGGGCCTGCCCCTCCACATCAGGCCCGGGCTGTGGACAAAGTCGAGCCGCTACCGTCGCGCCGGCTCCTCGCGACGTCGGGCTCGCAGCAACCCCGCCACCGATACCACCGCGATCCCCAGCCCCACGCCGGTGACGATCGAAGCCACCAGGCTCGCCTCGCCCGTGACCAGGCCGAACGCACCGCCCAGGTACACCGGGATGCTCACCGCCACCGGCAGCCAGTTCCGCAACGAAAACGCCCGGTCCGACGCCAGCCACAACACCAGCGTCACCGCCGCCCCCGTGAAGACCGGGATCGCCCAGACCACCAGGCTCGTCACCGCGTCCATCCCCAGTGACCTGAACCACTCGAACGTCGCCTGGCCCATCCCGATGAACAGCACGACCAGCGCCACGCGGACGCCGGTGGCTCCCTGGCCCCGTCGGCTTGTCATGTTTCCTCCCGAATTCGTCGTCACTCGTACCACGTTCAGGTGACGTCGGAGGTTGCCTCGGTGCGCCGGACGGTTCGCCACCGCGCGAGCGCGACCAGCAAGAAGATCGCCAGCGGGACCGCCGTGAAGACGAGCACGAACGTGTGACCGCGGGTCGCCGACCCGGTGACCAGGCCGGACAGGCCGAGGACGGTGACCGGGGCGGCCAGGCCGAGCAGCGGGGCCGTCCGGCGGGCCGGACGCTTGCCCGTGAACCGCCAGAAGAGGAAACCGACGGCCACGCAGGCCGGGCCCAGAGCGGCCGCCAGCACCACGGCCGTCCACTCGCCCAGGCCGATCGCGGTCAGCCAGTCGGCCCCGATCGGCCCGAGCGCGCAGCCCGCCCACACCGCGTACGCCACCAGGACCATCAGCCGGATCTCCGCGACTGTCTTCATCCGTTCCCCCTCGAAGTCGTCCGATCACCACCACGCGCGAGGGGGCCGGGCGGTTGCCTATAGGCGCACGCCGATACCCGTGTCAAGAAATCTCAGCGGATTTCCCGGGATGCGGATGGCTATGCGCCTGAGTGGGTGACCGTGCGAACCTCGCCCCGACACCGATCCCGCGAAAGGCGACGCCGACGTGCGCACCCACCACAGAACCCGCTTCCTGGCCTCGGCGCTGGCCGCCCTGACCGCCGTGGGCGTGCTCGCGGGCTGTTCCCGCGCCGCGGAGAACACCGCCGCCCCGGCCGCGAACGCCGGTGCCGCCGGCGAGGTGCGGCTCGGGTACTTCCCGAACGTCACGCACGCGCCCGCGCTGATCGGCGTCAAGAAGGACTTCTTCAAGCAAGAGCTGGGCTCGACCAAGCTCACCACCCAGACCTTCAACGCCGGCCCCGACGAGGTCAACGCGCTGCTGGGCAACTCGCTCGACATCGCCTTCATCGGCTCGGGCCCGGCGATCAACGCCTTCACCAAGTCCAAGGGCACGATCCAGCTGATCTCGGGCGCCGTCTCCGGCGGTGCGCAGCTGGTCGTCAAGCCGGACATCACCGGCGTCGACCAGCTCAAGGGCAAGACGATCGCCACGCCGCAGCTGGCCAACACCCAGGACGTCGCCCTGAAGAAGTTCCTGGCCGGCAAGCAGCTGACCGACCAGGTCAAGATCACCAACCTGGACAACTCCAAGACGCTCGACGCCTTCAAGAAGGGCGAGCTCGACGGCGGCTGGCTGCCCGAGCCGTGGGCGTCCCGGCTGGTCCTCGACGCCGGCGCGAAGGTCCTGGTCGACGAGAAGGACCTGTGGCCCGGCGGCCGCTTCCCGACCACTGTCGTCATCGTGCGCAGCGAGTTCCTGCAGCAGCACCCGGACACCGTCAAGGCGGTGCTCAAGGGCCAGCTCGCCGCGATCGACTGGGCTAAGGCCAACCCGGCGGACGCCAAGACCGTCGTCAACAGCGCGCTCAAGGAGCTCGCCGGCAGCAGCCTTAGCCAGGGCGTAATCGACCGCGCGTTCTCCGGCATCGAGCTGACCACCGACCCGATCCCGGCCGAGTTCCCGCAGCTCGCGCAGGACTCGGTGACGGCGGGGGTGGTCAAGTCGGCGGTCGCGCTGAAAGGCTTCGCCGACTTCGGCCCGCTCAACGACGTCCTCAAGGAGAAGAACCAGCCGTCCGTGAACGCGCCCGAACTCGCCAAGTGATCCCGAGAGGCAGCCAGCGATGACCACGACCCTCCCGACCGGCCGGAGCAGCTTCACCGGCGCGACCGCGGTCCGGCTCGACGGCGTCCGCAAGACGTTCGGCCCGGCCGGCCGGGCGGTCGTCGCACTCGACGGCGTGGACCTCACGGTCGCGCCCGGCGAGTTCGTCTGCCTGCTCGGCGCGTCCGGGTGCGGCAAGAGCACGCTGCTGAACCTGGTCGCCGGGCTGGACGCGCCGTCGGCGGGGGAGATCACGCTGAACACCTCGCGGCCCGCGGTCATGTTCCAGGAGGCCGCGCTGATGCCGTGGCTGACCGCCGCCCGCAACGTCGAGCTGCCGCTGCGGCTGGCCGGCTTCGGGCGCGCCGAGCGCCGCGAAAAGGCCGCCGAGCTGCTGGAGCTCGTCCGGCTGAACGGCGCGGGCGGCAAGCGGCCGCACGAGCTGTCCGGCGGGATGCGGCAGCGGGTCGCGCTGGCGCGCGCGCTGGCCGCGACCCTGCGCGTCGGCGGCGACCCGGAGCAGGCGCTGCTGCTGATGGACGAGCCGTTCGCCGCGCTCGACGCCATCACCCGTGACGTCCTGCAGGGCGAGCTGCTGCGCGTCTACCGCAGCACCGGCACGTCGGTGCTGTTCGTGACCCACGACGTGCGCGAAGCCGTCCGGCTCGGGCAGCGCGTCGTGCTGCTGTCGTCGCGGCCGGGCAAGGTCGTCCGGGAGTGGACGGACGTCCCGCTGGCCGACGCCGAGGAGCTCACCGATGAGATCACCGGGCACCTGCGAGAGGTGATCAGTACCCATGCCGCAGCTTGACCGGTCCGAAGCGGACGCTGTCGAGGACCTCGACGCGGTCGGTGCCGGACTGGATTCGCTCGACGCCCCGGTCGGCGAGCGCCGCCCGAGCTTCTGGAAGCGGTTCGCCTGGGGTTTCCTGCCGCCGGTGCTCGCGCTCGTCCTGCTGATCGTCGTCTGGCAGGTCCTCTGGGCGGCGGCGTTCTGGTCGGAGGCCCAGCTGCCCGCGCCGCTGGCGGTGTGGGACGAGTTCTGGGGCCGCGTCGCCGACGGCCAGGTGTTCGGCTTCGTCTGGACGTCGGTCCACCGCGCCGCGCTCGGTTTCATCGCCGGCGTGGTCATCGGCACGCCGCTGGGCCTGGTCGTGGCCAAGGTCCGGGTGGTGCGGGCGGCGATCGGGCCGCTGCTGAGCGGGCTGCAGAGCCTGCCGTCGGTGGCGTGGGTGCCGGCCGCGATCCTGTGGTTCGGCATCAACGACGGCGCGATCTACTTCGTCGTCCTGCTCGGCTCGGTGCCGTCGATCGCGAACGGCCTGGTGTCCGGCATCGACCAGATCCCGCCGATCCTGCCGCGCGTCGGCCAGGTGATGGGCGCGAACCGGCTCTCGTCGGCCCGGCACATCCTGCTGCCCGCGGCCCTGCCCGGCTTCCTGGCGGGGCTGAAGCAGGGGTGGGCGTTCTCGTGGCGTTCGCTGATGGCCGCCGAGCTGATCGCGTTGTCGCCACAGCTGGGCGTCGGCCTCGGCGCGTACCTGAACCAGGGGTCGTCGCTGAACAGCATCGAGACGGTGATCGCGGCGATCTTCCTGATCCTGCTGGTCGGCGTCGGGATCGAGCTGCTGGTGTTCCGCCCGATGGAGCGCGCGGTGCTGCGGGCCCGCGGGCTGACTTCTTCGCTCTAGTTCCCCGCCCGATGTCGAAGCCGGGTCGCCGGCGTCGACGTCCCCTTCGAAAGCGGACGAAGGGAGCAGGCGATGGTTGTCCCGGTGCTGGTGGCGGCGGTGGCCGCGGTCGTGGTGAGCGCGGTCTGGTACACGGTGTTCGGACGGGTCTGGGCCGAGCTGAGCGCGGCGGGCGCGGCGGCGCGGCCCTCACCGTGGCGGATGGGCGCGGAGTTCGGGCGGACGCTCGCGCTGGTGGTGGTGTTCGCGGTGCTGGCGGCGGCCACCTCTTGGCCGGTGCTCGGCCTGGCGGTGCTGGTGTGGGCCGGGTTCCCGGTGATCATCCTGGCGGGTTCGGTGCTGCACGAGCGTGTCCCGGTCCGGCTGGCCGCGTTGCACGCGGGCGACTGGCTGGTGAAGATCGTCGTCGTGGCACTGGTGCTGGGAGGGTGGCGATGACGGAACCGCTCCTCGACGGGATCGCGTTCGGCGAGTCCCCCCGCTGGCACGACGGCCGCCTGTGGTTCGCCGACTGGCTGGCCCACGAAATCGTCGCCGTCACCCCGGCGGGACAGCGCGAGGTGGTCTTCCGCGCGGACTTCCCGACCATGCCGATGTGCTTCGACTTCCTCGACGGGCAGCCGCTGGTCGTCTCCTCGTCGGACGGCCTCCTGCTGCGGCTCACCGAGTCCGGTCCGGTCACCCACGCCGAGCTGGGCGGGTCGGGGTACAACGAGATCGTGGTGGCGCGCGACGGCGGCTGCTACGTCAACGGGGGCGGCTTCGACCTGATGGCGGGGGAGGAGTTCCGGCCCGGGCTGGTCCTCCACGTGAGCGCGGCGGGCGAGGTCCGCGAGGTCGCCGACGGGATCGCGTTCGGCAACGGCATGGCCCTGACCCCGGACGGCTCGACGTTGATCGTGGCCGAGTCGTACGCGAAGCGCCTGACCGCGTTCTCCGTCCGGCCGGACGGCTCGCTGACCGGCCGCCGGGTGTGGGCCGACCTGGGCGACGGCGTCCCGGACGGCATCGCGCTCGACGCCTCGGGCGCGGTGTGGGTGTCGGACGTCCCGAACCGGTCGTGCACCCGGGTCCAAGAGGGCGGTCGGGTGCTGGAGCGGCTGACGTTCGGCCACGGCTGCTTCGCCTGCGCGCTGAGCGACGACACGTTGTTCGTGGTGACCCAGGAGTGGCGGGGCGTCGGCGGCGTGGACGCGGCGGACCGGACGGGCGAGATCCTGGCCCACCCGGTTCCGGTCGGCCGATCAGTCCTCCGGTGAGTCGACGGCGACCTCGAGGGAGAGCTGCTGGAGGAGGTGCAGGACGTCCGGCCCGGGATTTTCCTCCTCGTAGGCCTCGACGACCTTGACGAACCCCATCAGCAGCCCGCGCATGACCGCCTCCTGGCGGTGCGCCAGCTCGTCGACCGCCTGCTTGACGATGTCCTGGACGTCGGCGAGGTACTCCGGTGGCACGGGGGAGTCCGCCGTCATCGTGAAGTCGAGCGCTCCTTCGAGCAGCTCGGGGTAACCGCTCGCGCCGGCCTCGCCGTCGTTCTCCAGGTTCTGGCGAAGTCGGTAGACCGACGCCAGCAGGCCGATACCGGTCTGCACCAGGTCCGTGTCCTCCATCACGGAAGCATGGCACGCCATCGGCGCCCTCGCCGTCGACGGAGACGACTCGACCCCGGGCCGCCGGCCCGGGGTCGAGTCGTTCGCTTGCCGGCTCAGCGGCCCCGGCGGCCGCCCGCACGGGTGCCGGACGAGAACGCCGCCGCGCCCCCACTCGAGCCGGAGCCCGAACGGCGGCCGCCCGCGGCCGCGGGAGCGCCGGAGCGTCGTGCCCCACCCGAAGCGGCCGGGGCGCCGGAGCGTCGCGAACCGCCGGAAGCGCCCGCCGACCGGCCGGAACCCTGGCGCTCCGACCGCGGCTGCTGCGCCTCGTCGCGGCGGGCCTGGCCGTTCGCGCGGGAACGCTGGCCGCCGCGGTTCTCCTTCGGCGTGGCGGGTGCGCCACGGCGGCCGCGGCCGCCGCCCGGCGCCGCGCCCGAAGCGGTGACCTTCTTCGGCCGGTCGTCCACCGGCGGCCGCTTCGGCGACGCCGTGAACGAACGCTCACCCGGGGCCAGCTCCGCCAGCAGCGGGTGACCCGGGCCGAGCTGGGTCGTCGTCGGCTTGATGCCGGCCTTGCGCGTCAGGTCGCGCACGTCGCGGACCTGCGCGTCCGTCATCAGCGTCACGACCGTGCCCGACGCGCCCGCGCGCGCCGTGCGGCCCGAGCGGTGCAGGTACGCCTTGTGCTCGACCGGCGGGTCCGCGTGGATGACCAGGCGGACGTCGTCGACGTGGATGCCGCGGGCCGCGATGTCGGTCGCGACCAGCGTCTTGGCGGCGCCGGACGAGAACGCCTCCAGGTTGCGGGTGCGCGCGTTCTGGCCCAGGTTGCCGTGCAGCTCGACCGCCGGGACACCGGACGCCACGAGCTTGCGCGTCAGCGCCTTCGCGCGGCTCTTCGTCCGGGTGAACACCAGCGTGCGGCCCGGGGCGGCGGTCAGGTCGACCAGCACCGGCAGCCGGTGGGTCTCCTCGAGGTGCAGGACGTGGTGCTCCATCGTCGACACCGGCGACTGCGCCGAGTCGACGCTGTGCGTGATCGGGTCGTTCATGAAGCGCTTGACCAGCACGTCGACACCGTTGTCCAGCGTCGCGGAGAACAGCATGCGCTGCCCGCGCGACGGCGTCTGGTCCATGATCCGGCGCACCTCGGGCAGGAAGCCCAGGTCGGCCATGTGGTCGGCCTCGTCGAGGACGGTGATCTCGATCGCGTCGAGCTTCACGTGGCCGGAGCGCATGTGGTCGGCGAGCCGGCCGGGGCAGGCGACGACGACGTCGACGCCGTCACGCAGCCGCGTGATCTGCGGGTTCGCGCTCACGCCACCGAAGATGGTGGTCGTCTTCAGGCCCAGCGGCTTCGCCAGCGGCAGGATCGAGGCTTCGATCTGGGTCGCGAGCTCGCGGGTCGGCGCCAGGATCAGCGCGCGGGGGCGGCCCGGCTTGCGCCGCGTCGGGCCCGCCGAGAGGCGCGCCAGCAGGGGCAGGACGAAGCCGTAGGTCTTGCCGGAGCCGGTCCGGCCGCGGCCGAGCACGTCGCGCCCGGCGAGGGTGTGCGGCAGGGTCGCCGCCTGGATGGGGAAGGGCTCGGTGACGCCCTGCGCGGCCAGTGCGTCCACCAGGGTCGTGGGCAGGCCGAGTTCAGCGAAAGTGCTCATAAGTGCATGCGGGCGCCACTGCGCCCTGGTCTCCGTAATCTGAGAAGGGTTGTCCTGCCCGGCGCAGACCGGTCAACGGCCGCGGCGCGTGGTAGTCGACAACAGCAGCGGGCCGAGGCAGAACTGAGCGGCCCGCAAGATCAGTGTAGCCGGTGGGAGTGACGTACCCCTAGTGAGATTGCCCGCACTCGAGGAGACTTGCTAAGTTACCGGTCGGTAATCGAAGAGGAGCGCCATGCTGCTGAACCCGCACGAGTACGACCCGAGCCACTTCGACGCGGAGACGCGCCGGCTGCTCCGGGCCACCATCGACTGGTTCGAGCAGCGCGGCAAGGCGAAGCTGGCCGAGGACTACCACGCCCGCACCTTCTACGCGGACTTCCTCGAGTTCGCGGGCAAGGAAGGCCTGTTCTCGACCTTCCTGACGCCGGCCGCGAACGCCGGCGGCAACCCGGACAAGCGCTGGGACACCGCCCGCGTCGCCGCGCTGTCGGAGATCCTCGGGTTCTACGGCCTGAACTACTGGTACCCGTGGCAGGTCACGATCCTCGGCCTCGGCCCGGTCTGGCAGAGCGGCAACGACGTCGCCCGCAAGCGCGCGGCGGACGCCCTCGACGCCGGCGGCGTCGGGGCCTTCGGACTGTCCGAAAAGGACCACGGCGCCGACATCTACTCGTCCGACCTGGTGCTGACGAAGGACGGCGACGGCTACCGCGCCACCGGCTCGAAGTACTACATCGGCAACGGCAACTGCGCGCGCACGGTGTCGGTCTTCGGCCGCATCGACGGCGTCGAGGGCCCGGACCAGTACGTCTTCTTCTACGCCGATTCCGAGCACCCGAACTACCACGTGGTCAAGAACGTGGTGCCGTCGCAGATGTACGTCGCTGAGTTCCGGCTCGAGGACTACCCGGTGCACGCCGACGACATCCTCCACATCGGCGCCGAAGCCTTCAGCGCCGCGTTGAACACGGTCAACATCGGCAAGTTCAACCTCTGCTTCGGCGGCATCGGCATGGCGACGCACTCGCTGTACGAAGCCATCACGCACGCGCACAACCGCGTCCTGTACGGCAAGCCCGTCACGAACTTCCCGCACGTGCGCCGCGAGTTCGTCGAGGCCTACGCGCGGCTGACCGCGATGAAGCTGTTCTCCGACCGCGCCGTCGACTACTTCCGCAGCGCGCACGCCGAAGACCGCCGCTACCTGCTGTTCAACCCGATCACCAAGATGAAGGTGACGACCGAGGCGCAGAAGGTGATCGGCCTGGTCGCCGACGTCGTCGCGGCCAAGGGCTTCGAGGCCGACACGTACCTCGCGATGTCCAAGAACGACATCGACGGCCTGCCCAAGCTCGAAGGCACGGTGGCCGTGAACCTCGCGCTGATCGCGAAGTTCATGCCCGCGTACCTCTTCGCGCCGCAGGAGTACGCGCCGGTAGGGACCCGCACCGACGCCGCGGACGACGAGTTCCTCTTCCGCCAGGGCCCGGCGCGCGGCCTGTCGAAGGTCCGCTTCCACGACTGGAAGACCGCCTACGCCGGCGCCGCGCACATCCCGAACGTCGCGCTGTTCACCGAGCAGGCGGGATACCTCGTCAAGCTGCTGACGGAGGCCGCGCCGGACGAGGCCCAGCAGGCCGACCTCGACTTCGGGCTCGCGCTGACCGAGCTGTTCACGCTCATCGTGTACGGCCAGCTGATCCTGGAGCAGGCCGAGATCACCGGCCTCGACGAGGAGGTCGTCGACCAGATCTTCGCCGTGCTGGTGCAGGACTTCAGCGCCGCGGCGGTCGACCTCAACGGCAAGGCGAGCTCGACCGAGGCCCAGCAGGCGATCGCGCTGGCCGCGCTGCGCAAGCCGGTGGTGGACGCCGAGCGCTTCGAGAACGTCTGGACGAGGGTCCGCGAGCTTTCCGGGGTCTACGCTATGCACCCGTGATGGCCAGGAAGTACCAGCTCGGCGTGACGCGCAAGGCCGCGAACGTCGTCGTGACGGCGTTGCTGGAGCGCGGGATCCCGGTCAACGGGCGCACCGGCTACCTGCTGACCACGCGAGGACGCAAGAGCGGAGTGGACCGGACCACTCCGGTCAACGTCCTCGAGGTCGGCGGTGACCGCTGGCTCGTCTCGCCGTACGGGCAGGTCGGCTGGGTGCACAACCTGCGCGCCGACGCCACCGCCCGGCTGCGGCGCGGCCGCACGCGCGAGACGTGGTCCGTCGAAGAGGCCGACGCCGCGGCGGCCGGACCGGTGCTGCGCGCGTACGTCCGCAAGATCCCCGTGACGGCGCCGTTCTTCGACGCGAAGCTCAGCGACCCCGCCGAGGCCTTCGCCGCGGAAGCCGATCGACACCCGGTCTTCCGGTTGGCAAGATCGCGAGGGTGAACCGAGAGCGGGCGGCGGAACTCATCTGGGATGCGTGGCAGACCGGGAAACGCCTCGACGGCCTTCCCGACGACGCCCGCCCGCGCGATCTCGCCGAGGGCATGGCCGCGCAGGCGGCGCTCGCCGCGCTGGCCGGGCCGGTGTCCGGCTGGAAGATCGCCGCGACGACCGCGTACGCCCGCCAGTACCTCGACGTCCCCGGCCCGCTGGCGGGGGTGATGTTCGAGCGGTACCGCCACGCCGAGGGCGAGCCGGTGCCGGCCGACACGATGACGATGGGCGTCGCCGAGCCCGAGTTCGCCTTCCGGCTCAAGGCCGACCCCGGGCTGTCGCCGTCGCTGACCGCGGTGCTCGACGCCGTCGACACGATGGTCCTCGCGCTCGAGATGCCGGACAGCCGCTACACCGACCACCGGCACGCGGGCGGGCCGCAGCTGCTGGCCGACGTCGCGTGCGCGGGCCGGTTCGTCGAGGGGCGGGCGGTGCCGGGCTGGCGCGACCTCGACCTCCCGCGGCAGCAGGTCGTCCTGCACGCCGACGGCGAGGAGTTCTCGCGCGGCAGCGGCAGCCTGGTGCTCGGCGACCCGCGGCTGGCGCTGCACTGGCTGGCGATGGAACTGCCCCGCCACGGCCTCGCGTTGCGCCCCGGCGACATCGTGACGACGGGGACGGCGACCCCGCCGTGCCCGATCCACGCCGGCGGGCACGTGGTCGCCGACTTCGGCGCGCTGGGCGCGGTCGAGGTGCGGTTCGCCGGGGTAGGGTAGATCGTCGCGTTGGCGAGCGCGGCAGGCCACGGCACCCCGACCGGCTGACCCCCGCCGAGTGGCGGGTGGTCGACGCGGTCCGCCTCGGCCTGAGCAACGGCGAGATCGCCCGGCGGCGCGGCACGAGCCGGGACGCCGTCAAGTTCCACGTCGGCAACGCCGTCCGCAAGCTCGGCCTGACCGAAAGGGCCGAGCTGCGCACGTGGCGCGGCGCCGCGGCGGACAGCGCGCTCGCGGGCCGGGTTTCGGAGGAGGCACCGATGCTGGGACCGATCGGCCAGGTTTCGCGGACCGTGACGGATCTCGACCGCGCGAAGGCGTTCTACGGCGACGTGCTCGGCCTGGAGCACCTCTACACGTTCGGGGACTTGGCGTTCTTCGACTGCGACGGCGTCCGGCTGTTCCTGACGGCGGGCGAGCCGCGCGGAGCGGAGTCGGTGCTGTACTTCACGGTCCCGGACATCGACGCGGCGTACGACTCGCTGCGCGCGCGGGGCGTCGAGTTCGTCGGCGCGCCGCACCTGATCTTCCGCCACGAGTCCGGGGTGGAGGAGTGGATGGCGTTCTTCACCGACCCCGACGGCCACCCGACCGCGATCATGGCGCGCGTCCAGCCTGGCTAGAGTGACCGGGTGCTGACGTTCCGTGCCGGGTTCCTGGTGTTGGCCACGGTGGTTTTCGTGCTCGACGCGGGGTTCTGGTGGTTCGCGCGGGCTCAGCACCAGACGACGGCGCGCATCGGCTTCCTCGTGGCGTTCGTGGTGGTGCTGGCGCTGCTCGCTTTGGCCGCCGGGCTGGTCCGGTGGGAGATCGCGGCCCCGCTGGGTGCGGCGTCGACGTCCGGCTTGTTCTTCGTGGGGGCGGCGGCGATCTTCAGCGTGGGTTTCGGGTTCCTGCTGGCGGCGGTGGTGGAGGCGGCGCTGGTGAGACGGCTGGTGCTGGACGCGTCCCCGGTGGGTTGGCGCGGCGGAACCGGGGTGATCAGCTCGGCGGCCGCGGTGGTGCCGGGGGTGTTGTTCGTGGTCGGCTTGGCCGCGCTGCGCTGAGCTTCGGCATGGCCCGCGGCTCTCCAGGGGAACGTCCCGGCTCCAGTCTATCGGCGCTCACCGACGAACCTGCCTGAAAAGCCACAGGCCGGCGGAGTTGTCCACAACTCCGCCGGCCTGTGGGTAATCGCTACTTGCCGAACCCGGCCCGCCGCAGCGCGTCCGCCATGGAACCGCTGCCGCCAGAGCCGGAGCCGGAGTTCCCGCCCCGACCGCCGCCACCACCGGAGCCGCCGCGCTGACCGCCACCGCCACCAGAACCGCCGCGACGCTGACCGCCGCCACCCTGACCCCGGTCACGACCCCCACCGCCGCCACCGCGGTTCCCAGCCGGGGCACCCGGCTCGTCGTCCAACCGCAGCGTCAGCGAAATCCGCTTCCGCGGCACATCGACGTCCAACACCTTCACCTTCACGATGTCCCCGGGCTTCACCACTTCCCGAGGATCCTTCACGAAGTTCTTCGACAGCGCCGAAACGTGCGCGAGCCCGTCCTGGTGCACGCCCACGTCGATGAACGCCCCGAACGCCGCCACGTTCGTCACGACTCCCTCGAGCCGCATCCCCGGCTTCAGGTCGCCGATCTTGTCGACGCCCTCCGCGAACGTCGCCGTCTTGAACGCCGGGCGGGGGTCGCGGCCCGGCTTGTCCAGCTCCGCCAGGATGTCCGTCACCGTCGGGAGACCGAACGTCTCGTCCACGAACTGCGCCGGCTTCAACGACGACAGCGTCCGCGTGTTGCCGATCAGCGAGCGCAGGTCCGTGCCCGTCGCCGACAGGATGCGCCGGACCACCGGGTACGCCTCCGGGTGCACCGACGACGAGTCGAGCGGGTCGTCGCCGTCCGGGATGCGCAGGAAGCCCGCGCACTGCTCGAACGCCTTCGGGCCGAGGCGCGCGACCTCCTTCAGTGCCGTCCGGGAGCGGAACGGCCCGTTCGTGTCGCGGTGGGAGACGATGTTCTCCGCCAGCCCCGTCGTGATGCCCGAGACGCGGGTCAGCAGGGGCGCCGACGCCGTGTTGACGTCGACGCCGACCGCGTTCACGCAGTCCTCGACCACCGCGTCGAGGGAGCGCGACAGCGAAACCTCGGACAGGTCGTGCTGGTACTGCCCGACACCGATCGACTTCGGGTCGATCTTCACCAGCTCGGCCAGCGGGTCCTGCAGCCGGCGGGCGATCGAGACCGCGCCGCGCAGCGAGACGTCCATGTTCGGCAGCTCCGCCGAAGCGAACGCCGACGCCGAGTACACCGACGCGCCCGCCTCGGACACGATCGCCTTGGTCAGCTTCAGCTCGGGGTGCTTCTTGATGAGCTCGATCGCGAGCTTGTCCGTCTCGCGCGACGCCGTGCCGTTGCCGATCGAGATCAGGTCGACCTGGTGCCGGGCGCACAGCGCCGCCAGCTCCGCGATCGACTGGTCCCACTTGTTCGCCGGCTGGTGCGGGTAGATGACGTGGGTGTCGACGACCTTGCCGGTCGCGTCCACGACGGCCACCTTGACGCCGGTGCGGAAGCCCGGGTCGAGGCCCATCGTGGCGCGGGTGCCGGCCGGCGCGGCCAGCAGCAGGTCGCGCAGGTTGGCCGCGAACACGCGCACGGCGTCGTCCTCGGCCGCCTGGCGCAGCCGCATCCGCAGGTCGATGCCCAGGTGCAGGAGAATCTTGGTGCGCCACGCCCAGCGCACGGTGTCGCCGAGCCACTTGTCGCCCGGCCGGCCCTGCTGCGTGATGCCGAACTTCGCGGCGATGCGCGTCTCGTAGTCGGTCGGGCCGACCTGCGGCTCGTCGGTGGGCTCGTCCGGCGACATCGTGAGGTCGAGGACCTCTTCCTTCTCGCCGCGCAGCATCGCGAGGATCCGGTGCGAGGGGAGCTTGGTGTAGGGCTCGGAGAAGTCGAAGTAGTCGGAGAACTTCGCGCCTTCCTCCTCCTTGCCCGCGCGCACCTTGGCGACCAGGTGACCCTGACCCCACATCTTCTCGCGCAGGTCACCGATGAGGTCGGCGTCCTCGGCGAAGCGCTCGACGAGGATCGAGCGGGCGCCGTCGAGGGCGGCCTGCGCGTCCGCGACGCCCTTGTCCGCGTCGACGAACACGGCGGCCGCGGCCTGCGGGTCCGTCGTCGGGTCGTTCAGCAGGCCGTCGGCCAGCGGCTCGAGGCCCGCTTCGCGCGCGATCATGGCCTTCGTGCGGCGCTTCGGCTTGAACGGGAGGTAGATGTCCTCCAGCCGCGACTTCGTGTCCGCGGCGAGGATCGACGCCTCGAGGGCCTCGTCCAGCTTGCCCTGGCTGCGGATGGATTCGAGCACCGCGAGCCGGCGCTCGTCGAGTTCCCGCAGGTAGCGCAGCCGCTCTTCGAGCGTGCGCAGCTGCGCGTCGTCGAGCATGCCGGTGACTTCCTTGCGGTACCGCGCGATGAACGGGACGGTCGAACCGCCGTCGAGCAGCTCGACGGTGGCCTTGACCTGTCCTTCGCGCACGCCCAGTTCTTCGGCGATCCTCTGCTCGACCGACACGCTCACTGCAACACGCTCCTGCTTCGCCTGGTTCCGATCGTCTCATTCTGCCGTTTCCGCCACCCCGACTTTCGGATGGGGCTCCTTGACAATCAGATTGGTCTAGTCCATTTTGTGGTGACCTGCCTCACCGCCTTCGTGGAGGTCGCCCGTGGTCCCCAAGGTTCGTCTAGCCCTGCTTTCGTTACTTTCCGTGGTCGCGCTGAGTCTCGGCGTGACGTTCGTCCTGGCCGGCAACGCCTCGGCGGCGAACATCCTGGCCAACCCCGGCTTCGAAGCCGGCACCTCGGGCTGGACGTGCACCTCCCCGCCGACCGCGGTGAGCAGCCCGGTCCACAGCGGGAGCCGCGCGCTGAACGTGACGCCGACGTCGTCGGACAACGCGCAGTGCTCGCAGACGCTCTCCGTCTCGGCGAACACGGCCTACAAGCTGTCGGCCTGGGTCCAGGGCAGCTACGTCTACCTGGGCGTTTCCGGCTCGGCGACGACCAGCACGTGGACCCCGGGCACCAGCGGCTACCAGCAGCTGTCGCTGAGCTTCACGACCGGCTCGAGCACGTCGCTGACGGTGTACCTGCACGGCTGGTACGGCCAGCCGACGTACTACGCCGACGACGTCAGCCTCGACGGCCCGGGCACCCCGCCGCCGACGACGCCGACCACGCCCACGACGCCGACTACGCCGACGACCCCGCCCACCACCACGACCCCGCCGACGACGACCACGCCGCCGCCCACACAGGGTGACCTGCCGAAGCACGTCCTGACCGGCTACTGGCAGAACTTCTACAACGGCGCCAAGGCGCTGAAGCTGGCGGACGTCCCGACGAAGTACAACATCATCGCGGTGTCGTTCGCGGACGCGACGGGAACGCCGGGCGCGGTGAGCTTCACGCTCGACTCGGGCCTGTCGTCGCAGCTCGGCGGTTACACCGACGCGCAGTTCAAGGCCGACATCAGGACGGTCCAGGCGCGCGGCCAGCGGGTCATCATCTCGGTCGGCGGCCAGAACGGCACGATCAGCGTGAGCGACTCTTCGTCGGCGAACAACTTCGCGAACAGCGTCAAGTCGCTGATCTCGAACTACGGTTTCGACGGCGTCGACATCGACCTCGAGAACGGCATCAACGCGACGTACATGGGCCAGGCGCTGCGCAGCATCTACAACGGCGGCGGCAAGGTCATCACGATGGCGCCGCAGACGATCGACATGCAGTCCACCCAGGGCGGCTACTTCCAGCTGGCGCTGGGCATCAAGGACATCCTGACGGTCGTCAACATGCAGTACTACAACTCCGGCACGATGCTCGGCTGCAACGGCAGCGTGTACGCGCAGGGCACGGTCGACTTCCTGACGGCGCTGGCGTGCATCCAGCTCCAGGGCGGCTTGCGCGCGGACCAGGTGGGCCTGGGCCTCCCGGCGTCCTCGCAGGCGGCGGGCGGCGGGTACCAGGCGCCGTCGAACACGGTGTCGGCGCTGAACTGCCTGGCGCGAGGAACATCGTGCGGCTCGTTCAAGCCGTCGGCGACATACCCGACGATCCGCGGCGCGATGACGTGGTCGATCAACTGGGACGCGTCGAACGGGTACGCGTTCGCCAACACGGTGTCGGCCGGGCTCGCGGGCCTGCCGTAACCGTGCGCTGAAAGGCCCTCCCGGAAGCGCGGTCCGGGAGGGCCTTTTCGCGTTCTAGCCGCGCAGCTCGGTCCGCAGCGCTTCGACGTCGGCTTCCGCGGCGAGGAGGACGGTCCGGAACGGGACCCCGGCATTGCCCGGCCGGCCCAACGGGTTCGCCCACTCCCGCGCGGCCCGCCCGAGGATTCCGAGGAGGGTCCGCCGGCCTTCCGCGTCGCCGCCCAGCAACCGCATCGGCTCCTCGACGACGACCAGGTACCGGTCCGCCGGCAGCCAGTTCAGGTCGCGCAGGCAGTCGGAGAGGGCGTCCCAGTTCCAGCCGAAGTAGGCCGGGAAGCGCAGCGCGTCCGAGAACTGGCCGAACAGTTCGTCCTCGCTCCCGGCGGCGGCGCCGTCGATCCGGGCGACGGCGATCACCCCTTGCGGCGGGACGGCGTCGATTGCCGCGATCCCCTGGTCCCAGGGCAGGACGATGATGCCGGGTGTCGCCCACATGGGGACATTGTCGTCGCCGGCCGCTCACTTCTCGTAGGTGGTGACGTCGAAGCTGACTTTCGTCGCGCTCACAGCAGTCAGGCGGACCGCCGCGAAGCGTCCGTCGGAGGTCTTGACGCAGTAGCTCTGGCCGGCCGCCAGATCATCGAGTGCGTACCGGCCGTTTTCGTATCCGGTCTCCTCGCGGCACGATTGGTAGCTGCTCGTGGCCGAGCTGGGGAGCTTCACCGTCGAGCTCCAGCCGACGTAGCCGAAGTCGCGACCGTTGAAGCTCAGGTCGTTCTTGCCGGTGAAGGAGCCGGTGGTGCCCCATTGCGGATCCGACGCGGGGCTGTCGAGGTCTACCGTGAAGTCGCGCGCGATGCTGACATTTCCCTCGTGCCGCACGGTTCCCCCGGTCTGGGCCGCGGTGGGGGAGGCTTCGGTGGCCGGCGGGGAAGTCTGCTGCTTCAGGCTGCTGATTTCCTGCTGGGCCGAGGTCAGCCGGCTGCCCCGGTCGGCGGCGGTCGACTCCGCGAGGCTCTTCTCGCGGTTGGCGTTCACCGTCAACAGGGTCAAGAGGCTGGCGGCCACCGTCAGCAACCCGGAGACCACCGCGAGGACCTGGCCGATGGTCTTCCACTTCTCCTCGGAACGGCGCGGCGGCGGCCCGGGCGTCGTCGGGTGGGTGACGGTCACTTCCGGCCTCCGGTCTCGTCGGGAACCGGCTCCGGCCGGTCCACCTGCCCAGAGTCGCCCGAAGCGAGCGAACTGCTACACCGGCGTGATCGGCAGCCGCAGGGCTCCCGGGGCCTCCGACGGGACTACCGGGTTCTTCGGTGCCACCGCCGCCACCCGCTGATAAGGCTCGCCCAGCGGAGGCCGCGGATCCACCTCACCCCGATTCGGCCAGAAAGCCATCGCCCGCTCCGCCTGTGCCGTGATCGTCAGCGACGGGTTCACCCCCAAGTTCGCCGAAATCGCCGACCCGTCGACAACGTGCAACCCCGGATACCCGAACACCCGCTGATAAGGATCCACGACCCCGGTCGAAGCCGAATCCCCGATCGCGCACCCGCCGATGAAGTGGCCCGTGATCGGGATGTTCGCCATGTCCGTCCACGCGCCCTGCGGCAGGCCGCCGATCTTCGCGGCCACCCGGCGTGTCACCTCGTGGCCCGCCGGGATCCAGGACGGCGAAGGCGCTCCGGAACCCTGGCGGGTCGTCATCCGGCGGCCGAACAACCCACGTTTTGTGTAGGTCGTCACCGAATTGTCCAAAGTCTGCATCACCAGCAGCCCGATCATCCGCTCCGACCAGTGCCGCGGGTTGTGGATGCGCAGCAGATGACGACGCTGCCGCCACAGCTCGCGCAACCCCAGGACCCAACGGCGGCGGCCCGCGACGCCGTCCACCAGCACCGTGGCCATCAGGCCCATCACGTTGCTGCCCCGCCCGTACCGCACCGGCTCCACGTGCGTCACGTCGTCCGGGTGGATCGACGACGTGATCGCCACGCCGCGCGTGTAGTCCGTGTCCGAGCGCAGCGACCTCGCCGCCAGTACCGCCTCCGAGTTCGTCCGCGCCAACAGACCCAGTCGCGGGGAAAGCGAAGGCAAAACACCGGTGTCGCGCATGCGGTGCAACAACCGCTGCGTCCCCAACGCCGCGGCCGAGAACACGACCTGCGACGCCGTGAACGTCCGGCGGGAAAGCCCGCCGGTCCTCCGCGTGTCGACCGCGTACCCGCCGGGCACCGGCCGCACCGTCACCGCGGTGGTCAAGGGGTGAACCACGGCACCCGCCTGCTCGGCCAGGTACAGGTAGTTCTTCACCGTGGTGTTCTTCGCCCCGACCCGGCAGCCGGTCATGCACTCGCCGCACAACGTACACGACTGACGCGAAGGCCCGGCCCCGCCGAAGAACGGGTCCACTCCGGACTGTCCGAAGTAGACGCCGACCGGGGTGCGGCGGTACGTGTGGCCGATGCCCATGTCCTCGGCCACCTCGGAAAGCACCCGGTCCGCGGCCGTCGTCGCCGGGTTCTCGACCACGCCCAGCATCCGCTTCGCCTGGTCGTAGTACGGCGACAGCTCGTCCTTCCAGTCGGTGATGTGCGCCCACTGGGGATCGGCGTAGAACTTGTCCGGCGGCTCGTACAGCGTGTTCGCGTACACCAGCGAACCGCCGCCGACGCCGGAGCCGCTCATCACGAACGTGTTCTTCAGCAGCGTCAGCCGCTGGATGCCGAAACACCCCAGCGCGGGCGCCCACAGGTACTTCCGCAGCCGCCACGACGTCTTCGCGAACTCGTCGTCGGCGAACCGGCGGCCGGTCTCCAGCACGCCGACGCGGTAGCCCTTCTCGGTCAGCCGCAGCGCCGTGACGCTCCCGCCGAAGCCCGACCCGATCACCAGGACGTCGTAGTCCATCACGCCACCACCCGGAAGTCGGCGGGTTCGAGCCGCCGGGTCCGGCGGTCGTACTCGGTGACCAGGCCCGGCCAGTTGGTCGTCACCCGGCCGTCGGCCTGCCGGTACCAGCTCGTGCAGGCGCTCCACACGCTGTGACCCAGCCGCCCCTGGACCTCCCGGTCGTAACGCTCCTCGACCTCCGCCCGTACGTCCACGTAGGACACGCCGGGCCGCGCGAGCTGCTCGACCGCCTGGCGGATGTAGCGCGCCTGCCGCTCGATCATGTAGATGATGGACCCGGCGCCGAGGTTGGTGTTCGGCCCGTAGACGCAGAACATGTTGGGGAACCCGGGCACGGCGATGCCCAGGTAGGCCCGCGCGCCCCCGGCCCACTCGTCCCGCAGGGACCGCCCGCCGAGGCCGCGCACCTCGATCCGGCCGAGGAAGTCCGTCGCGGCGAACCCGGTGCCGTAGACCAGGACGTCCGCGTCGATCTCGGTCCCGTCCTCGACGCGCACGCCGCGCGGCGTGATCGACGAGATCCGCCGCGTCTCGACGTCGACGTCCGGTTGCGCCAGCGCGGGCAGGTACTCGTTGGTGAACAAGATCCGCTTGCAGCCCAGGGGATAGGCCGGCTTCAGCTTCGCGCGCAGCTCCGGGTCCTTGATGTGACGACGGCGCAGCTGCGCCGTCCGCAGCTCGAACATCTTCGCCAGCACGGGGTGCTTCGTCATCGCGTACGTCGCGTATTCGGCGAGCAGGAAGATCCGCAGCCGCCCGAGCAGCTGCGTGGGCGGCACGTGCTCGAACAGCCAGTGCTGCCACCGCCGGTAGGTCGGGTCGGACTTCGCCATGACGTACGGTGGCGTGCGCTGGAAGACCGTGACGTGCTTCGCCCGCTTGCGCAGCTCGGGCACGAACTGGACGGCGCTGGCCCCGGTCCCGATGACGGCGACGCGCTTGCCGGCCAGGTCGACGTCGTGGTCCCAGCGCGCCGAGTGGAAAGCGTCGCCGCCGAAGCTCTCGCGGCCCGGGATGTCCGGCAGCACCGGCCGCGACAGCTGGCCGACGGCGGGGACGAAAACGTTTGCCTCGTGCGTTTCACCGCTCCGGGTCTCGACGCGCCAGACCCCGCGTCCCTCGTCGAACGCGGCCCCGGTGACCTCGGTCCGGTAGCGGATGTGCGGCTCGAGCCCGTACTTCGCGATGACGCGCCGCAGGTAGCCCAGGATGTCCGGCTGGTGCGAGAACCGCTTCGGCCAGCGCGGGTTCGGCTCGAAGGAGAACGAGTAGAGCGGCGACGGGATGTCGCACGCGGCGCCGGGGTAGGTGTTGTCCCGCCAGACGCCGCCGGGCTCGGCCGCGCTCTCCAGGATCGTGAAGTCGGTGAACCCGGCGCGCTTCAGCTCGATCGCCGTCCCGATGCCGCCGAAACCGGTGCCCACGATCAGCACCGACGGCCCCTTCGCCGAACTACTCATGCGAGGAAAGCTACGCAGCCGAAGCCTGTGACAACAGGCCACGAACGGTCACTCGATCGAGAATTCCGGCCAGCGGTCAGTCCGGCGCGTGGATGCGCACCTCCCGGTTCTCCGCGTCCGGCTCCGCCCAGGTCAGCAGGCGTCCGGCCGCGCTCTCCAACGCCGCGAGGTCGCGCTTCGGCAGCTTCTCGAACGGCGACAGCTCCAGCACCGCGGCCTTGCGCTCCCAGAACCCGCGGACGTACCCGCCCACCAGCAGCGTGCCCTTGACCAGGCCGTTCTGCGTGATCACCCGCTTGCGGTGCGCGTCGGAGATGACCCGGGTCCGGTCCGCGTACGACAGGAGCGTCTGGTCGAACGGGCCCAGCAGCCGGGGCGGCGCCGGGACGTCCTCGTCCGGTACGGAAAGCTCCGGCAGGTCCAGCAGCTCGCGCCCGTCTTCGTCGCGGTGCCGCCGGAGGTCCATCGAAGCCGCCACCTCGCCCAGCCGGGTGATGCCCGCCCACGTCTGGACGTCGGCCACCGTCGCCGGGCCGAACGCGCGCAGGTAGCGCGAAATCAGCGAAGCGGGCGAAGGTGGGGGTAGCGACGCGCCCACCCACTGGTCGAGGCACGCGTACGTCGTCTGCCCGGCCTTGCCCCAGATCGCCCGCGGCGGAGTCTGGACCAGCGGCAACCGCCCCCGGGCCAGGTGCGTCAGGGAGGCCGCGGGGACGTCCCAGCGCCGCGCCAGCTCGGCACCCAGCGCTGTGCTGGACAACGCCGAAGCGGCCAGTAGCTCACGCGCCGCCGAGGCGACGACGTCGTGGTCCAGGCCGGCCAGCGCCTTCGCGTGCAGCGTGTTCGTCTTGAGGTCGCGGTCGTAGAGCACTTGGACCGCCGGCCGCCACGCCAGTGCGTCCGCCGCCGTCACCAGGTGGACCGTGCCGCGCATCAGCGCGATCCGGACCACCTGCCTGCTCTCCAGCAGCGCGGCCAGGTCGGCGGGCCGGAAGCCGTGCAGCCGCGCCCACAGCGCGTAGTACGGCGGGAACGGCGCTTGCGCCTGGAGTCCCGCGAGGTGCTCGACGGCGTCGAGCGCGGACATCTTCGCGCGGCGAAGCAGCAGCTGGCGCTCCAGCGTCGCCCGGTTCAGTGCCTGTCGGCTCACCGTCGTGGTCACCGGGCCACCCTAGCGAGCGGCACCGACAGTTCCGGGTCCATAATCCGGCCATGGCCGAGCTCGCCGCGCCCGCCGTCGGGGACTGGGACTTCCCGCGGGGCACCGCGAGCATCGAGCTGATGACCCGGTTCGCCACCGACCGCGGCCTGCCCGCCGGGAAGCTGCTGGCCGCGACGACGCTCTCGCCGGAGCTCCTCGCCGACCCGTCGGTGCAGGTCGACGCGCGTCAGGAGCTGGCCGTCGTCCGCGCGCTGGCCGAACTGGACGGCTCGGACGCGACGGCACTGGAGCTCGGCCGCCGCTACCGCGTCACCACCTTCGGCATCTTCGGCTTCGCCTGCATCAGCAGCCCGACCCTGCGGGACGCGATGCTGTTCTCCCTGCGCTACTTCGACCTCAGCTTCGCCTTCTGCATCCCGCACGTCGAGCTGGAGAGCGACCGCCTGACGCTGGAACTGGACGACAGCCGCGTGCCCGCCGACGTCGCCCGGTTCCTCGTGCTGCGCGACCTGGCGGCGATCTTCTCGGTGATGCGCGACCTGCTGCCGGAGATCGTGCTGGACGACCTGAGCTTCCGGCACGAGGCGTCCACAGTGGACACCTACCGGGCCGCGTTCGGCCTGGTGCCGCGGTTCGGTGCCGACGCCTGCCGCGCGACGCTCGACCCCGCGCTGCTGACGCTGCCGCTGCCGCAGGCCAACGACCAGACCGTCGCGCTGTGCGCCGCGCAGTGCGAAGCGCTCGTCGCGCGCAAACGCCGCCGGTCGGGCATCTCGCAGCAGGTCCGGGAACGCCTGGTCCGGCTCGGCGGCGTCGACGCCGGCATGGACGAGATCGCGCGCCAGCTGACGCTCAGCACGCGCACGCTGCGGCGGCGCCTGACCGAGTCCGGCACCAGCTACCGCGCGCTGGTCGACGAGGTCCGCCAGACGCTGGCCGAAGAGCTGCTCGACACCGGCGTCCTGTCGGTCGAGGACGTCGCGTACCGGCTCGGGTACGCCGAGGCGTCGAGCTTCATCTACGCGTTCAAGCGCTGGACCGGGATGACGCCGGCGGCGTTCGCGCGGCGCTTCCGGGCCGCTCGGCAAGCACCGCCGGGTAGGTGAGCTTGAGCAGGTTGAGGATCGAATCGGTGAGGAAGGTGCGCAGCGCCGCGCGGTCGAGCGTGCCGCGGATCAGCCATTCGCGCGAAGCGGCCCGCAGCATCCCGCCGAACGACCGGATCATCGCGCGCAGCTCCTCGCGGCCGTCGGTGACGTCGGTCATCAGCGCGGCTTCCAGCACCCGGTCGGCGGCGATCTCGTCGGCTTCCAGCATGATCCGCTCGATCTCGGGGTCGCGGCCCGCGGACTCGGGGCCGATGACGGTCAGCCAGGCGTCGCGGTTGCGGTCCACGACGTCGATCCACCGCTCGACGCCGATCGTCAGCCGCTCTTCCATCGTGGTGTCCGGCAGCGCTTCGGTGACCGGCGCGGGCACGATCATCAACTGCCGCACCACTTCCAGGTACAGCTCGCGCTTGCCGCCGAAGTAGTGGTTGATGAGCGGCCGCGCCACCCCGGCCGCCTCGGCGATGTCCGAAGTGGACACCGAGGCGTAGCTGCCCGCGCCGAACAGGTGCCGGGCGGCGGCGAGGATCTCCGCGCGCCGTTCGGCCGGTTCGAGACGGCGCCGCCGCGGCCGGGTCCCACTGGTCATCCGCTCAGCCTCGCGGGGGAGCGGCATGCTGTCAACAAGTAGTTGACCCATCGTCAAAGAGTGGCTCCGGTGGCGGGCAACGGGTGTTTCGCGCAAACCTTTGTCGTTACGCAACCGGAACAACCGGCCGGTAACTTCCCGGCGCCCGGATGCGACGAGACGGCAGAGGCCAGCGACCGGGGGTAGGAGCCAGATGACCGAAGAAGGCGCGCCGATCCGGCCGGCCGGACGCTGGGTGAGCGTCCGCCTGCAGCATCGTCACGTCAGCTTCGACGAGGGCTTCGAAGCGGACGAGCCCCTCCCGGACGGCGACTGCGCGGACGACGAGTCCCTGTCGTACTCGGGAATAGTGATCACGGGCTACGACGAGGGTTCGAAGGTTTCCGAGCGCTGGATCCCGTTGGGCGTCGACCCGTCCGAAGCGGACGACGAGCGGTTGATCGAGCAACTGCGCGAAGCCCTTCTCTGGCAAGCGGGGCGCCCGCCCCAGAATGCCGACGACTGACCGGTCGTGAGCGGAAAACGGAACACTGTTTCCCGCTCACGACCCGGTGCGTAGGCCCTCGAAAGCCACCTTGCACACGAAGTCCGCCACTTCGGTCGCCGACGAGCCGCGCCGCGGCTTGTACCACTCGATCAGCGAGTTCACCATGCCGAAGATCAGCCGCGCGGTCACCGCCGGGTCGACGTCCGGGCGGATGTCGCCCTCCGCTTCCGCCTGCTTCACCAGGTCCGTCACCAGCAGGTCGAACTCGCGGCGTCGGGCCAGCGCCGCCCGCTCCACCTTCGTGTTGCCGCGGACCCTCAGCAGCAGCGTCACGAACGGCAGCCGGTCGGCCAGCACCAGCACGCTGCCGCGCACCAGGTGCTCCAGCCGGTCGATCGCGCGCCCGTCCAGCTGCGACGTCGAAGCCGCCACTTCGAACAGCCCGTCCAGGGCCCGGTCGACCGCCAGCCGCAGCAGTTCCTCCTTGCTGGGCACGTGGTGGTAGATCGCCGACTTCGTGATGCCGAGCTTGCGGGAGAGGTCCTCCATGCTCGTGCCGTCGTACCCGCGCTCGTTGAACAGCCGGACCGCCACCTGCAGCAGCGATTCGAGGTCGTAGCCCGGGCGCCCGCGACGCGGTGTGGTCACGTCCGGTTCCGCTGGTCGATGATCCGCCGCATCTTGCCCATCGACCGCTCGAGGGTGTCCGGGTCGACGACGTCCACCGACACCGTCACGCCCACGCCGTCCTTCACGCCCGAGATCAGCGAGGCAGCGGCCTGCTCCCGGGCGGCGGCCGAAGCGTCGTGGCGCGCCTCGACCAGCACGGTCAGGTGGTCGAGGCGCCCGCGCGTGGACCGGACGAGCTGGAAGTGCGGGCTCAGCGATTCCGTGCGCAGCACGATTTCCTCGATCTGCGTCGGGAAGACGTTGACCCCGCGCAGGATGATCAGGTCGTCCGTGCGGCCGGTGACCTTGTCCATCCGCCGGAACGCCGGGCGCGCGGTCCCCGGCGACAGCGCCGTGAGGTCGCGGGTGCGGTAGCGGATGATCGGCAGCGCCTGCTTCGTCAGCGACGTGAACACCAGCTCGCCGGTTTCGCCGTCACTCAGCACGTTCTCGGCGAAGGGGTCGATCACCTCGGGGTAGAAGTGGTCCTCCCAGATGTGCAGGCCGTCCTTCGTCTCGACGCACTCCTGCGCGACGCCCGGGCCCATCACCTCGGACAGCCCGTAGATGTCGACGGCGTCGATCGCGAACCGCTCCTCGATCTCGGCGCGCATCTGCTCGGTCCACGGCTCCGCGCCGAAGATGCCCACCTTGAGCGAGCTCGCACGCGGGTCGACGCCCTGGCGCTCGAACTCGTCGAGCAGCGTCAGCATGTACGACGGCGTGACCATGATGATCTCGGGCTCGAAGTCGGTGATCAGCTGGACCTGGCGCGCCGTCATCCCGCCCGACGCGGGGATCACCGTGCAGCCCAGCTTCTCCGCGCCGTAGTGCGCGCCGAGACCGCCGGTGAACAGGCCGTAGCCGTACGCGTTGTGCAGCTTGTGGCCCGGACGGCCGCCGGCGGCGTGGATCGACCGGGCCATCACCGTCGCCCAGGTGTCGATGTCCTGCTCGGTGTACCCGACGACGGTGGCCTTGCCGGTCGTGCCGCTGGAGGCGTGGATGCGCCGCACCTGGTCCTGCGGCACGGCGAACATCCCGAACGGGTAGTTCTCCCGCAGGTCCTGCTTCGTCGTGAACGGGAACTTCGCCAGGTCGGCGAGCTCCTTGCAGTCGTCCGGGTGGACGCCGGCGTCGTCGAACTTCTTCCGGTACGCCGGAACGTTCGTGTACGCGTGCCGGAGTGTCCATTGCAGACGCTCGAGCTGCAGGGCGGCCAGCTCGTCGGCGGAGGGGTTCGCCTCGATCATGCATCGCCTCGTTTCGCGGAGATGGCGCGGCTGCGGCCGCGGAATTCGGCGACGACCTCGGGGCCGCCGGGGGTGTCCCGGTGCACGGTGACGTCGTAGATGCCGTTGCGGCCGTAGCGGGTGCGCTCGGTGGCCGTGGCGACGAGGTGGTCGCCGAGCCGGCCGGCCGCGACGAACGAGATTTCGGCACCCGCGGCGACCGTCACCGGCCCGTGGGTGTTGCAGGCGCAGGCGAAGGCGGTGTCGGCGAGCAGGAAGACGTACCCGCCGTGGGCGATGTCGTGGCCGTTGACCATCGCGGGGGTGATCGTCATGGTCGCCACGGCCCGGCCGTCACCGGCTTCGACCAGCTCGATGCCCAGCGCGCGCGACGCCTCGTCGGCGGCGAACATGGTGTGCGCGGCGTTGGTCATTCGTCCTCCGTGCCTGACCTACCGAATGGACGGTCACCTGGCGGTGTCGCTCAGTAAAGGCAGTGGCCCGGCCGGTGTCAAGCGTCGCCCCTTCCGATCCCGGCGCCCGGCGGCTACCATGCAAATAACTGAACGTCCGGTAGGTAATTCGGTGGAGGTCGGGACCTGATGGCAGTGCTGCGCAGCTACGTCTCCGGGGAGTGGCACACGGCGGATGACGGCGTCCCGCTGCACGACGCGGCCACGGGCGAGGAGGTCGCCCGGATCTCGTCGGCGGGCGTCGACTTCGCGGGCGCGCTGGAGTACGGCCGCCGCGTGGGCGGCCCGGCGCTGCGGGAGCTGACGTTCCACCAGCGTGCGGCCCTGCTGAAGGCGCTGGCCTCGCACCTGCGGGAGCACCGCGAGGAGCTGTACGCACTCTCCGCGCGCACGGGCGCCACGCTGGGTGACTCGAAGTTCGACATCGACGGCGGCATCGGCGTCCTGTTCAGCTACGGCTCGAAGGGCAAGCGCGAGCTGCCCAACGACACCGTCTACGTCGAGGGCGCCGTCGAACCCCTGAGCAAGGGCGGCACGTTCGTCGCCCAGCACATCGCGACCCCGCTGCGGGGCGTCGCCGTCCAGATCAACGCCTTCAACTTCCCGGTGTGGGGGCCGCTGGAGAAGTTCGCCCCCGCGTTCCTCGCCGGGGTCCCGAGCCTGGTCAAGCCGGCCAGCTCGACGGCGTACCTGACCGCGCGGCTCGTCGAGCTGATCATCGAGTCCGGGATCCTGCCGGAGGGGTCGCTGCAGTTCGTCGCCGGCGGCGTCGGCGACCTCCTCGACCACGTGACCGCGCAGGACCTGGTGTCGTTCACCGGCTCGGCGTCCACCGCCCAGAAGCTGCGGGCGCACCCGGCGATCATCCGCAACGCCGTCCGGTTCAACGCCGAGGCCGACTCGCTGAACTGCTCGATCCTCGGTCCGGACGCGGTGCGCGGGACCACCGAGTTCGACCTGTTCGTCAAGCAGCTGACCAGCGAGATGACGGTCAAGGCGGGCCAGAAGTGCACCGCCATCCGCCGCGCGTTCGTCCCGGCCTCGTTGCTGGACGACGTCGCCGCGGCGGCTTCGGAGCGGCTCGCGAAGGTGACGGTCGGGAATCCCACCGCCGAGGGCGTCCGGATGGGCGCGCTGGCCAGCCTTGAACAGCGTGAGGAGGTCCGGCGGTCGCTGAAGGCGCTGCTGGACGCCGGGAGCATCGTCTTCGGCGACCCGGAAAAGGTCGACGTCGTCGATGCCGACGCCGAGCGGGGCGCGTTCATCTCGCCGGTGCTGCTCAAGGCCGACCCGGAGCGCTCGGAGCCGCACGAGGTCGAGGCGTTCGGCCCGGTCTCGACGCTGATGCCGTACACGTCCACCGAGCAGGTCGTCGAGTTCGCCGCGCGCGGTGGCGGCAGCCTGGCGGGCTCGATCGTCTCCGCCGACAAGGAGTTCGTGCGCGACGTCGTCCTCGGCGCGGCGCCGTTCCACGGCCGTTTGCTGGTGCTGGACGCCGACGACGCCAAGGAGTCCACCGGTCACGGCTCGCCGATGCCGCAGCTGGTCCACGGCGGCCCCGGCCGCGCTGGCGGCGGCGAGGAGATGGGCGGCATCCGCGGCGTGCTGCACCACATGCAGCGCACGGCGGTCCAGGGTTCGCCCGCCGTGCTCAGCGCGGTGACCGGCCGCTGGGTGACCGGCGCACCGCGCACCGAGGGCGACGTCCACCCGTTCCGGAAATCCTTGGCGGAGCTGCGCATCGGTGACTCGGTCGTCGCCGGGCCGCGGACGGTCAGCCAGGAGGACGTCGACCACTTCGCCGAGTTCACCGGCGACACGTTCTACGCCCACACCGACCCCGAGGCCGCGGCCGCGAACCCGCTGTTCGGCGGGATCGTCGCGCACGGCTACCTGGTCGTCTCGTTCGCCGCCGGCCTGTTCGTCTCGCCCGAACCCGGCCCGGTGCTGGCCAACTACGGCCTGGAGAACCTGCGGTTCCTCACCCCGGTCAAGGTCGGCGACTCGCTGACGGTGACGCTCACCGCCAAGCAGATCACCCCGCGGATCGACCAGGAGTACGGCGAGGTCCGCTGGGACGCCGACGTCACCAACGCCGACGGCGAGTCCGTGGCCAAGTACGACGTCCTCACCCTCGTGTCGAAGGAGCAGCCGTGACCTTGGATCAGACACTGCCTCAGGAGCACTTCGAGCACACCATCGAGCGCGACCAGCGCATCGAGCCGCGCGACTGGGTGCCCGAGGGCTACCGCAAGACGATGATCCGGCAGATCGCGCAGCACGCGCACTCGGAGATCATCGGCATGCAGCCCGAAGGCAACTGGATCACGCGCGCGCCGTCGTTGCGCCGCAAGGCGATCCTGCTCGCCAAGGTCCAGGACGAGGCCGGCCACGGGCTTTACCTGTACTCGGCGGCGGCGACGCTGGGCGCCGACCGCGCGGACCTGACCGACAAGCTGATCACCGGCAGGCAGAAGTACTCGTCGATCTTCAACTACCCGACGCTGACCTTCGCCGACGTCGGCGTGATCGGCTGGCTGGTCGACGGCGCGGCGATCTGCAACCAGGTGCCGCTGTGCCGGTCGTCGTACGGGCCGTACGCGCGGGCGATGATCCGGATCTGCAAGGAAGAGTCGTTCCACCAGCGGCAGGGCTACGAGCTGCTGATGACGATGATGAAGGGCACCCAGCAGCAGCGGGACATGGTCCAGGAGGCCGTCGACCGCTGGTGGTGGCCGTCGCTGATGATGTTCGGGCCGCCGGACGCCGACTCGCCGAACACCGCGCAGTCGATGGCGTGGAAGGTCAAGCGGCACACCAACGACGAGCTGCGGCAGCGCTTCGTCGACATGTCGGTGCCGCAGGCTTCCGCGCTGGGCGTCACGTTCCCGGATCCCGACCTGAAGTGGAACGCCGAGCGCGGGCACTACGACTTCGGCGCGGTCGACTGGGACGAGTTCAAGAACGTGCTGAAGGGCAACGGCCCGTGCAACGCGTCGCGGATCGCGCACCGACGCCGCGCGCACGAAGACGGCGCCTGGGTCCGTGAAGCCGCGGTGGCGCACGCCGCGAAGAACGAGGAGCGCAAGTGAGCGACCTGACTGCCGAAGGCGGCCACGGCGCCGTCCCGCTGGAGGGCGTCCCCGCCGAACCCGGCCCGGTGAAGCACGACTGGCCGCTGTACGAGGTGTTCGTCCGCGGCAAGCGCGGCCTGAACCACGTGCACGTCGGGTCGCTGCACGCGGCCGACGACCAGATGGCGTTGCACCACGCGCGTGACCTCTACACCCGCCGCAACGAAGGCGTGTCGATCTGGGTCGTGCGCGCGTCGGACATCACGGCGTCGTCGCCGGACGAGAAGGACCCGTTCTTCGCGCCGAGCGGCGACAAGGTCTACCGGCACCCGACGTTCTACGACATCCCCGAGGAGGTGCCGCACATATGAGTTTCGACAACGTCTACGAGTCGCTGACCGAGGAGAACGACGCCCGCTGGGCGTTCGGCACCGGCTTCGAGGACCCGCTGTCCGGAGTGGACACGTCGGTGCCGTCCGGTGTGGACGGTTCCGCGCTGGCCGCCTACTGCCTGATGCTGGGCGACGACGCGCTGATCTTCTCCCACCGGCTGCAGGAGTGGTGCACCAACGCGCCCGAGCTGGAGGACGAGGTCGCGATCGCCAACATCGGCCTCGACCTGCTCGGCCAGGCGCGCCTGCTGCTCGCCCGCGCCGGCAAGGCCGACGGCTCGTCGCGCACGGAGGACTCGTTCGCCTTCGACCGCGTCGAAAACGAGTTCCGCAACGTCCGGCTCGCCGAGCTGGGCGGCGGCCACTTCGGGCACCTGATCGCGCGGCTGTTCGTGTTCTCGACATGGCGCCTGGCTTTGTTGCAACGGCTGGTGTCGTCGGTGGACCCGGTACTCGCGGCGATCGCGGTCAAGGGCGTCAAGGAAGTCACCTACCACCGCGACTACGCGGCGCAGTGGCTGGTCCGCCTCGGCGACGGGACGCCGCTGTCGCGTTCGCGGATGCAGGAGGGCCTGGACGCGGTCTGGCCGTACGTCGGGGAGCTGTTCCGCACGCACCCGCTCGAGCTGGTGGACGCGGCTTCGCTGCGCCCGGAGTTCGATGCGGTGCTGGACCAGGCGCTGGCCGCGGCGACGCTTGTTTTGCCCGCAGCCGGTGAGCTGGCCGGCGTTTCGGGCCGGACGGGCCGCGACGGCGTCCACACCGAGCAGATGGGGTTCCTGCTCGCGGAGCTGCAGAGCGTGGCCCGGGCGATGCCGGACGCGAAGTGGTGACCGCGGCGGCCGTCGCGGCCACGGTCACCGACCCCGAGCTGCCGATGCTGACGCTGGCGGACCTGGGCGTGCTGCGCTCGGTGTCCGAGTCGGACGGCCGCGTCGTCGTCGCGATCACGCCGACGTACACGGGCTGCCCGGCGATGGACACGATGCGCGACGACCTCGAGCACGCGCTGGTTTCGGCGGGCTACGCCGACGTCGAGATCCGGACGCAGCTGTCGCCGGCGTGGACGTCGGACTGGATTTCGGCCTCGGGGCGCCAGAAGCTGGCCTCGGCCGGCATCGCCCCGCCGGGCGCGGCCCCGCGGCGGTCGGGGCCGATCCCGCTGACGCTGTCGGCGCCGGTCTCGCGGATTCCGTGTCCGCTGTGCGGGTCCGAGGACACGGAGGAGCAGTCCCGCTTCGGCGCGACGGCCTGCAAGGCGCTGCGGCGCTGCCGGTCGTGCGCCGAGCCGTTCGAGCACGTCAAGGAGATCTGAGGTGGCGCTTACCCGAGGGTTCCACGACCTGAAGGTCGCGGGCATCGAGCGGCTGTGCGAAGACGCGGTCGCGGTGACGTTCGACGTGCCGTCCGCCCTGTCGGCGGAGTACGACTTCAAGCCGGGCCAGTCGTTGACGCTCCGGCGCGAGGTGGCGGGCCGCGACGAGCGCCGGTCGTACTCGATCTGCGCGGCGGCGGGTTCCGCGCCCCGCGTGGGGGTGCGCCTGGTGCCGGGCGGGTTGTTCTCGTCGTGGCTGCTGAACGACGTCCGCGCGGGCGACACGATCTCGGTGGCCCCGCCGTCCGGGTCGTTCACGCCCGACCTGTCCGCGGGCGGCCACCACGTGCTGATCGCGGCGGGGTCGGGGATCACCCCGGTGCTGTCGATCGTGTCGTCGCTGCTGCGTTTTTCCGAGGCCACAGTTACGGTTTTGTACGGCAACCGCCGCACGGACACGGTGATGTTCGCGGACGAGCTGGCGGATCTGAAGGACCGCGCGCCGTCTCGCCTGGAGCTGATCCACGTTCTTTCGCGTGAGCCGCGCGAGGCGGATCTGTTCACGGGACGGCTGGACGTGCCGAAGCTGCGTTCCCTGTTCTCTTCGTTGGTGCCGGTGTCGTCGGTGGACCACTGGTGGTTGTGCGGCCCGTTCGAGATGGTGACGGGCGCGCAGGAGCTGCTGGCTTCCCTGGGCGTCCCGGAATCCCGGGTGCACCAGGAGCTGTTCTACGTGGACACGCCCCCGGAGCCGGTGACGCACCTCGACCCGGAGGTGGCGGGGGAGTCTTCGGAGGTCCGCGTGGTCCTGGACGGCCGCTCCAGCACGATGACCCTGCCCCGCACGTCTTCGGTCCTGGACGGGGCGCAGAAGTTCCGGCCGGACCTGCCGTTCGCGTGCAAGGGCGGAGTCTGCGGAACCTGCCGCGCGAAGGTCACGGACGGCAAGGTCGACCTGCGGCGGAACTTCGCGCTGGAGAAGGCGGAGGTGGACGCGGGGTTCGTGCTGACGTGCCAGTCGTACCCGGTCTCGGAGACGATCACGGTCGATTTCGACGCTTGAAACTCGGGTTGTCCACAGGGTGGTTTCCTTGTGGACAACCAGGTCCGCCACGGGCATTTCCGCTGGGTCAGTCGGGCGGCACCGCTAGAATTGGCCTGGGGACGCCCCCCTGGGAGCGGTGGGGGCTGTCTGTGGGTGGGCTGTCCGGTGGGGCGGAGGCGAAGGGGCGGTTTCGGCGGAGCTGCGGGTGAGCGAGCCACTGCGACTTTGCCGGGGCCCTGCCTGGGAGCGGTGGGGCTGTCTGTGGGTGGGCTGTCCGCGGGTCAGCGGTTGCGCCCTCGTCTGCGGCGGCGGGGGCGGGGCTCGGTCTCCTCCTCGGCGGCCGGCTCCGCGACCGGGCTGGTCAGGCCCAGCATCTCCGCCGCCAGTTGCTGCGAGCTCGCGAACATCCCCGTCGGTGCCTCGCTTGCCCGCCGCAGCGCTGCCGGGCGGAGGCGGTTGTAGCCGCGGACCGTCACCGGCCTGCGCTGGCGCAGCTCGTACGCCTTCTCCTCCGAAAGCTCCGACGCCAGCTCGCGGTCCACCAGGATCGTGCCCGGGCGGGCCACCGATGTCAGGCGGGCCGCCAGGTTGACCACCGAGCCGTACACGTCGCCGAAGCGCGACAGGATGCGGCCTGAAGCCATTCCCGCGCGGACCGCCGGCAGGGTCTCGTCCGCCGACGTGCGCTCCGTCAGCGCCAGGGCGATCTCCGCCGCGTCGACTGCCGCGTCCGCCACGAACAGGACCTCGTCGCCGATCATCTTCACCACGCGGCCGTGGTGCTCGGCGATCGTCTCCGTCGCCAGCAGCTCGAACGCGTCGAGGACCCGGCTCAGCTCTTCTTCATCGATCTGGCGCGTCAGGCGCGTGTAGCCGACCATGTCGACGAACCCGACCACCTGGGTGCGCGCCTCCAGGCTCTCGTCCGGCGCCGCGAACGCCCGCCCGGCGTACGCCGCCAGGTGCCGGCGCCACACGAAGTTCTGCACCCGCTCGAGCTCCGGCAGCAGCCGGTCGACCAGCCGGGCCACCTGGCGCTCGCTGCGCCCCAGCTCCGGCTGCTCCTTGATCAGCTGCCAGAGCATGTCGACCTGCCACTCGGCCAGCCGGGACAGGTGCTGGCCGAGCGCGCGCGTCACCGACACCTCGATGCTCGGGTCGATCAACCCCGACTGGACCAGCTGGTCCGCGGTGCGCATCGCCTCGACGTCCGCGTCGGTGAAGACGACCTCGTCGTCGCGCACCGTCGCGAACCCCAGTGCACGCCAAAGCCGGCGTGACCGCTCCTCGGGCACGCCGGCTTTTTCGGCCACTTCGAGCCGCGTGTACTTCCGCCTGCCGCCGAGCAGGACGCGTTCGAGCCGCTGCTGGAGCTCTTCGCTCGAATCGGTCACGTGCTCAGGTCGTGTGGACGATCAGCACGTCCACACCGGACTTGCGCGCCACCTCCGACGGCACCGAGCCCAGGATCCGGCCGGCGATCGTGTTCAGCCCGCGGTTGCCGACCACCAGCAGGTCGGCCTCGCGCTCGTGCACGACCTTGCGCAGCGAGTCGACCGGGTCGCCCTTGACCGCGAGCGTGTCGATCTTCTGCGCGCCGGCCCGCACCGCCCGGTCCCGCGCCGACTGCAGCGTGTCCTCGGCCGGCGCCGAGCCGACGACCTGGTACGCCTCGTCGCCGAGGACGTCCTGGGCCTTGTCGACGTCGGTCTTGCTGGCCGGGTAGAACGCACACGCGATGACGAGCGTGGCGCCCGCGTCGCCGGCCACCGCCGCCGCGCGGTCCACCGCCGCGAACGAGGACTCCGAGCCGTCCGTGCCCACCACCACGGTCCGATATGCCGCACCCATGCGCAAAACCTCCAGGTGATCCCGCGTGAGCAGGGACGATAGCCGGTCGGTACCGACCGTGCCTGCTCGTCCGCGCCCGTGTCGGGTGGAAGGTTACTCGCCAGTCGCTTTCTGCGCTCCGCTTGGCCGCGGTGTCGGCTTCGGAGCCGGTTTGGCGGCCTGCTTGGGGGCGGGCTTCGGCTTCGGGACGTCGGAGGCCTTGATCCGGATGGTCTGCTCGACGTCGCTCACCGGCGTCGTCTTCCCGGTGTCCTCCGCCGGCTTCTCCGTCTTGAGGTCGTCGGCCTTCAGGTCGGTCGTGACGTCGGCGGGCACCTTGACCTCGTCACCGAGGACGGTGTGCGCCTCGGCCAGCACCGCCCGCGCCGCGCGGACCTGCTCGGCCAGCCCGCCGCGCACCTTGCGCAGGCTGTCGACGCGCTCGTTGGCCTGGGTGATCCGCCGGTTCGACTCCTCGGTCGCCGTCGTCACGCGGCGCCGCGCCTCGTCGGCGGCTTCCGCGAGCCGGGCGTTGGCCTCGGTGATCGAGTCCTGACGGCGCTTGTTCGCCTCGGCGATCGACTCCCGCGAACGGCGTTCGATGTCCGCCTTCGCGGTCTTCTCTTCTTCGAGGACCTTCGCGCGGATGTCGGCGGCGTCCTGCGTCGCCTCCTGGACGCGGCGGGCGGCCTCGGCCTTGCTCGCCGCCTCCTGCTCGGCCAGCACGCGCATCGCCTCGGTGCGGCGGGCGGCCATCGCGATCTCGAAGTCTTCTTCGACTTTCGTGCGACGGTCCGACGATTCGGCGTCGAGCTTCGTGCGCTCGGCCTCGGCCTTGTCGGTGATCTCCTTGGCCTGCGCGCGGGCGTCCTCGAGCACCTTGCGGTGCTCCGCCTCCATCTCCTTGCGGCGCAGGTCGAGCTCGGTGAGCAGCTGCTCGTAGCGGGCGCGCATGGCACTCGCGTCGGTCTCGGCCTTGGCCCGGATGTGCCCGGCCTCGGCTTCGGCGCGGGCGCGCGTGTCGGCGGATTCGTCCTGTGCGAGGCGCAGCATCCGCTGCAGCCGCTCGGACAGGCCTTCGACGCTCGTAGGCGGCTGGGCGAGCCGGTCGACCTGCCCGCGCAGGTCCGCGATCTCGCCGCGCGCGATCTCCAGCTGCCGGGCCAGGTCGCCGGCCTGCGCGATGGCGGCGTCCCGATCGGCCGTGAGCATCTTGAGGTCGGCGTCCAGCCGTTCGAGGTGCTCGTCGACCTGCGCTCGGCTGTACCCGCGCTTCGCTACGTCGAAGCCGGCTCCCAGCGGCACAAGCTCCCGTTCATCGCCAAGGCTCATGGGCCTACCGTAGTCGCAGCCCGGTCACGGAAGGGTGAGCACCCGTGCGGTGCGCCGAACGTGCCGTGTGATGCGGCGAAGGGAACTGGCCGGATCCGGTGGTATCCGGGCGGAATCCGACGCCGGGTGCGGCAGCCGCCCCCGGCGTCGTCGTGATCAGGCCTCTTGATCAGGCTTCTTGGTCAGGCACCGCGGAAGGCGTTGATCCCCTCGATGTGCTTGGCGCGCTTTTCCTCGTCGCGGACGCCGAGGCCTTCCTGCGGGGCGAGCGCGAGCACGCCGACCTTGCCCTGGTGGGCGTTGCGGTGCACGTCCAGCGCGGCCTGCCCGGTCTCTTCGAGCGGGTACGTCTTCGACAGCGTCGGGTGGATCAGCCCCTTCGAGATCAGTCGGTTCGCTTCCCAGGACTCGCGGTAGTTCGCGAAGTGGGAGCCGATGATCCGTTTCAGGTTCATCCACAGGTAGCGGTTGTCGTACTGGTGCATGTACCCCGAGGTGGACGCGCACGTGACGATCGTGCCGCCCTTGCGCGCGGCGTAGACGGACGCGCCGAACGTCTCCCGGCCCGGGTGCTCGAACACGATGTCCGGGTCGTCGCCGCCGGTCAGCTCGCGGATCTTCGCGCCGAAGCGCTGCCACTCCTTCGGGTCCTGCTCGGTCTCGGACTTCCAGAACTTGTAGTCCTCGGCGCTGCGGTCGATGATCAGCTCGGCACCGAGCTTCCGGCAGATCGCGGCCTTTTCCGGGCTGGAGACGACGCAGACCGGGATCGCGCCGCCGTTCAGCGCGTACTGCGTCGCGTAGGAGCCGAGGCCGCCCGAGGCGCCCCAGATCAGGACGACGTCGCCCTGCTTCATGTCCGCGCCGTTGCGTGAGACCAGCTGGCGGTAGGCGGTGGAGTTGACCAGCCCGGGGGAGGCGGCTTCCTCCCAGGTGAGGTGGTCCGGCTTCGGCATCAGCTGGTTGGCCTTGACCAGTGCGATCTCGGCGAGGCCGCCGAAGTTCGTCTCGAAGCCCCAGATCCGCTGCTCGGTGTCGAGCATCGTGTCGTTGTGCCCGTCCGGGCTCTCGAGCTCGACGTTCAGGCAGTGCGCGACCACCTCGTCGCCCGGCTTCCAGTTGTGCACGCCGACGCCGGTGCGCAGCACGACGCCGGACAGGTCCGAGCCGACGACGTGGTAGGGCAGGTCGTGCCGCTTGGCCAGCGGCGAGAGCTTCCCGTACTTCTTCAGGAACTTGAACGTGGGGATCGGCTCGAAGATCGACGTCCACACGGTGTTGTAGTTGATGGCGCTCGCCATCACGGCGACCAGCGCCTCGCCCGGGCCCAGCTCGGGCACGGGGACGTCGTCGAGGTGCAACGACTTGCGCGGGTCCTTGTCCCGGCTCTCGAGGCCCTCGAACATGTCGACCTCGTCGGCGCGCACGGTCACCCCGCGATAGCTCTCGGGGACGGGCAGGGAGCCGACCGCGGCGGACTCGCCGTTCAGGATGGCTTGCTGGATCTCGCCGAGCTGCGTCATCGGTTCCTCCGCGGAGATGGGGGTCAACGGCGTTGGCGGCAGAAATTACTCGCCGGTAACTCGCGCACACAACTGTACGAGACGGACAGCACGATTACACGTCGAACTGTGACCGATCAGTCTTGACCGGCTGGCCAGTCAAGCGGATCATCGGCTGTGGGAACACCCACCCGACCAGCAGTTTCACCGACGGAGGTGAGCACGAATGAGTGAAGTCTCTACGCGCGCATGGGCCCGGCCACACGATTGGGCCGAGGTCGTCATCGGGGTCGTCGCCGCTCTTTCACCCCTTTGGCTGAGCACGGACTCGACCGCGATGTGGACGATGGTCGTCCTGGGCGCCTTGATCGCACTCGACGGCCTGGTCTCGCTGGCCATGCCGGGCATGGTCTACGGCGAAGGCATCCAGATCGCGCTCGGTGTGCTGTTCTTCATCGCGCCGTGGGTGATGGGATACACCGAGTTCAACGGCGCGTCCTGGACGTCCTGGATCGCCGGGGTGCTCGTGGTCATCGCCGGCGCGGCGGCGATGCCGGTCGCGAGCGCCGCGCACCGCACGGCAGGCCAGCACTGACGGACCAGGAGGCACCCGCATGACCGAGGATTCGGCGAAGGAGCGCATCCTCCGCGCCGCCGAGGCGCTCTTCGCCGAGTCCGGCTTCGACGCCACCCCGACCTCTCGCATCGCCGAGCGGGCCGGGGTGCCGAAGGGGCTGGTGCACTACTACTTCCGGCACAAGGCGGACCTGCTCACCGCGCTGGTCGAGCGACTGCCCGACGAGCGCATCGAGCCGGCCGTGGTCGTCGTCCCCGGCGACCTGGTGGGCAGCCTGCGGCGGCTGGTCCGCGAGCTCGACCACCGCTTCAGCCGGTCGCTCGGGCTCTCGCACCTGCTGTGGCGCGAGGCGGACACCCACCACGTCGTCCGCGACGCCCTCCACGAGCGTTTCCAGGTGCTCGTGCGCCAGGTTCACGCGGTGATCCTGGCGGCAACAGGCGGCGGCGTCCCCGCGGCCGACATCGACCGCGCGTCGGGCCTGCTGGCCCGCGCGGTCAGCCACCGCCACGCGACGGCCCGCCACTCCGACGACGACCTGCCCGCCGAGTTCGACGGCGAGCTGACGTTCATCGCCGACGCCCTCGTGTCGAAGACCGCGCCGGCTTAGCCGTGGCCGGGGCCGTGTACCCGCGGAGTGCGGCGGACGCGCGGTTCCGGCGTGCGGGGATGCGGCGGGGATGCGGCGGGGTGCGGGAGTGCGGTGCGCGGCTCCTGCGCGCGGGGATGCGCGGCCGGACTGGGCCCGGGCCGTTGACGCCGCCGGCCCGGGCAGTGCCGAAGTCGGCTGGCCTCTCAGTGCCCCCGGCCCCGCCCCGCCCCTCCGCCCTGCTTGTTGTCACCGAAGTGCGGTTGCCCCGCGCCGGAGTTGTTGCGCCTGAACGGGTTTGGTGCTCAGTGCGCCGCGTTGTCCTTGGCCGGCTCCACCAGCTCCACCAGGACGCCGCCCGCGTCCTTCGGGTGGATGAAGTTCACCCGGCTGTTGGACGTTCCGCGCTTCGCCGCCTCGTACAGCAGGCGCAGGCCCTGCTCGCGCAGTGCCGCCGACGCCGCGTCCACATCGGACACGCGGTACGCCAGCTGCTGCAGCCCCGGGCCGCTCTTGGCCAGGAACTTGCCGATCGCCGAGTCGTCGCGCAGCGGGGCGAGCAGCTGGATCTGCGTCTCCGTGCCCGCCGTGCCGGGCGCGCGCAGCATCGCCTCGCGCACTCCCTGCTCCTCGTTCACCTCCTCGTGCGCCACTTCCAGGCCGAAGTGCGCGCGGTGGAACTCGATGGCCGCGTCCAGGTCCGGGACCGCGATGCCGACGTGGTCGATGGCCGTCACGAACGGCCGCAGGGCGTCATTCATGGAGGCAGGATAGGGGGCGCCCGCCCGGCGTTCCCCCAGAATCGTCGCGTGCCCCGCCTCACACTGGCTCCATCAAGAAGCCCGCCCTCCGGGTATGGTCGGAAAAACTGCCCATGCGCCGAAGCTTGGAGGACGCCGTGTCCGGTTCCGTGATCCTGGGTGCCGCCCGTACACCGATCGGGCGCTTGCTCGGATCCCTCAAGGACTTCACGGGGGCACAGCTGGGCGGGGTCGCGATCAAGGCGGCCCTCGAACGCGCCGGGGTCTCCCCGGACGCGGTGCAGTACACGATCATGGGCCAGGTGCTCACCGCAGGTGCCGGCCAGATCCCGGCCCGCCAGGCCGCGGTCGCCGCGGGCATCCCGATGAGCGTGCCCGCCCTGACGATCAACAAGGTCTGCCTTTCGGGCCTCGACGCCATCGCGCTCGCCGACCAGCTGATCCGGGCCGGCGAGTTCGACATCGTCGTGGCCGGCGGCCAGGAGTCGATGACCCAGGCGCCGCACCTGCTGCCCAAGTCCCGCTCCGGCTTCAAGTACGGCGACACGACGCTCGTCGACCACATGGCCTACGACGGGCTCTTCTGCGCGTTCGACCAGGTCGCCATGGGCTCCTCGACGGAGAAGTACAACTCCCGCTACGGCGTCACCCGCGAGCAGCAGGACGCGTTCTCCGCCCGTTCGCACCAGCGCGCGGCCGAGGCGATCAAGAACGGCTACTTCACCGACGAGATCGCGCCCGTCTCCATCCCGCAGCGCAAGGGCGACCCGGTCGTCTTCGACACCGACGAAGGCGTCCGCGCCGACACCACCGCGGAAAGCCTCGCCAAGCTGCGCCCCGCCTTCGCTTCCGACGGCACCATCACCGCGGGCTCGGCCTCGCAGATCTCCGACGGCGCCGCCGCGGTCGTCGTGGCCAGCAAGGCGAAGGCCGAGGAGCTCGGCCTCACCGCGATCGCCGAGATCGGCGCGCACGGCGTCGTCGCCGGGCCGGACGCCAGCCTGCACGAGCAGCCGTCGAACGCCATCCTCGCCGCGCTGGCGAAGGCGAACCTCGGCGCCGACGCGCTCGACCTCGTCGAGATCAACGAAGCCTTCGCCGCGGTCGGGCTCGTCTCCACCGAGAAGCTCGGCCTCGACCCCGAGAAGGTCAACGTCAACGGCGGGGCCATCGCCCTCGGCCACCCGATCGGCGCCTCCGGGGCCCGGCTCGCCGTGCACCTGATCCACGAGCTGCGCCGCCGCGGTGGCGGGCTCGGCGCGGCCGCGCTGTGCGGCGGCGGCGGCCAGGGCGACGCCCTCCTGCTGCGGGTGCCGTCCGCGTAAGTGGCCGGCGCACTCGACCTCGACGACCTGGTCGGCCGCGCGCGGGACGGGCAGCCCCGCGCCGTCGCGCGGCTGCTGTCGCTCGTCGAGGACGCCCATCCCCGCGTCGCCGAGATCGCGCGAGCGCTGACCCCGCACACCGGGCGGGCCCGGGTCATCGGGCTGACCGGACCGCCGGGTGTCGGCAAGTCGACATCGACCTCGGCGCTGCTCACCGCGTTGCGCGCGGAGGGCAAGCGGGTCGGGGTTCTCGCCATCGACCCGTCTTCGCCGTTTTCGGGCGGCGCGCTGCTCGGCGACCGGATCCGGATGACCGAGCACGCCACCGATCCCGGCGTGTTCATCCGCTCGATGGCCACGCGCGGGCACCTCGGCGGCTTGTCGTGGGCGACCCCGCAGGCGGTGCGCGTGCTCGACGCCGCCGGCTTCGACGTGGTGCTGATCGAGACCGTCGGCGTCGGACAGTCCGAAGTGGACGTCGTGAAGCTGGCCGACACCACGGTGGTGTTGCTCGCCCCGGGCATGGGCGATGGCATCCAGGCCGCGAAAGCGGGAGTGCTGGAGATCGCCGACGTCTTCGTCGTGAACAAGGCGGACCGCGAGGGTGCGGACGCGACGGTGCACGACCTCAAGCAGATGATCTCGCTGGCGCGCCGGGAGATCCGGGGCGCGAGCTGGCGCCAGCCGATCGTGCGGACGGTGGCGGCGAAGGGCGAGGGCATCGATGAAGTCGTGGACGCGCTGGCCGCGCACCACGACTGGCTGGTGGAGCACGACGAGCTGGCCCGGCGCCGGGTGGCGCGGGCACGCGACGAGGTCGAGGCCATCGCTGTGCGGCGGTTGCGGGCCGAGCTGGCCGACCTGCGGGGCGGGGGACGGCTGGCCGGGGTGGCGGAGCGCGTCGTCGCACGCGAGATCGATCCGTTCGCCGCCGCGGATGAGCTGATCGCGGACCTGCGGGAGTAGTGCGGCCCGGACCGCTGACGCGAGCCGCGTGAGCAGAAACCGTGTCACGGCAACGGGTCTTCGCCGGAATGTCATGACGCTCTCCCCTCGGGTGCGGCGGGCTTGCCGCGTGTTGACCATCGTGCGCCGGGGGTCCGACAATTTCGGGGGTTCCGGCGTCGAGGTTCACCCGACCGCGTGACGCGAGCGACTTTCGCCGGTTCTTGTTGTCGGTGCCGAGCCCTAGACTGCGGGGCGCTCCGGAACCGGGCGATCACTGGGAGGGCGTGCAGGATGAAGAAGACACTCGTCACGGCGCTGACGGTCGGCGCGTTGTTCGTGGCCGGCAACGGCGTCGCCACCGCGGCCGACGCTCCGCCGCCGAAGACGACGCACGGGCCGTGCCAGTACACCGAGACGCCGGACGAACCGGCGTCGCGGCCGGTGCCGCTGCCGCCCGACCCGCGGCACACGCCGAGCCACGGCAAGGTCGACGTCGCCGTCCCGACCAGCCAGGGCGCGCTGCCGCTGCGGCTCGACCGCGCGAAGGCGCCGTGCACCGTACAGAGCTTCCTGCACCTGGCGAACCACCGGTTCTACGACCACACGGTGTGCCACCGGCTGACCGCGTATCCGACGTTGAAGGTCCTGCAGTGCGGCGACCCGAGCGCGACCGGCGAGGGCGGGCCGGGCTACAAATACAAGGACGAGCTGCCGGTGGACCTGCCGCCGGCGCCGACCGACCCGACCGGGGCGCGCAAGGTCTACGCGCGCGGGCTGCTGGCCATGGCCAACGCGGGACCGGACACGAACGGCTCGCAGTTCTTCGTCGTGTACGGCGATTCCGCGCTGCGGCCGAACTACACGGTGTTCGGCACGGTCGGGGCACAGGGGCTGAAGACCCTGGATCGAGTGGCCGCGGGCGGGATCGTGCCGACCGCGGACGACCCGGCGCCGGTCGACGGGACGCCCGCGCTGCGGACGGAACTGCTCCGCGTCCGGCCTGACTGCTGGTCCTGACGGCGAACGCGGGCCACTCCCGGTTCGGGGGTGGCCCGCTCGGGGCATCTCGCGTGATTGAAGGGGCATCACGCGTGTCTGGGGAGGCATCACGCGTGATTGGAGGGGCATCACGCGTGATTGGGAGGTCGACACGCGTGTCTGGAGGGTCGGCACGCGTACGCAGGCGGACGACACGCGTACTTCGGGGACGACGCGTGTCTGGGGTTAGGACGTGATTTCCCAGAGGGCTTCTATCAGGGTTTGGGTTGCGCCGGCGAACGCGTGTTTTGGGGTTGCCGCGTAGCCGACTATCAGGCCGCCGGGGCCGTTGGGGGTCATCCAGTAGTCCGTCAGGCCCTCTAGGCCGAGTGCGCGGCGGCGGCAGGCCGCCAAGGCCGTCGCCTCGGACGGGCCGTCGGGCGGGAGCCTCAGCAGCAGGTGGAGGCCCGCCGCGATGCCTTGCGGACGGACGAAGTCCGGGAGCGCGGCCATGAGACGAGCGCGGCGTGAGCGGTACTCGGCCCGGCTGCGGCGGACGTGCTGGTCGTACGCACCCGAGCCGATCAGCTCGGCCAGCGCCAGCTGGTTCAGCACCGCCGGGCGGGACCCGCTGTCGGCCAGCGCCGCGTGGACCGGCTCCACCAGCGTCCGCGGCAGCACCAGCCACGCCAGCCGGAGCGCCGGCGCCAGCGTCTTGCTGGCCGTCCCCGCGTAGATCACCCGCTCCGGGGCGAGCGCCTGCAGCGCCCCGACCTGCTGGCGGTCGAAACGGAACTCGCCGTCGTAGTCGTCCTCCAGCACGAACGCGCCCGATCGGGCCAGCTCGGTGCGGCGGTGCGGGGCCAGCGTGACGCCGGTGGGGTACTGGTGCGCCGCCGTCACGACCACCGCCGGACTGTCCAAAGCGGACACATCGAGGCCGTGCTCGTCCACCGGGACGCCGACGACCCGCTGACCCTGCGCCGCCGCGATCGAGCGGTACATCTCCAGCGACGGGTTCTCGAACGCCATTTCGCCGACGCCGAGCGAGGAAAGCGCGCGGGACACCACGGCGATCGCGTGCGAATACCCGTGGCACACGACGATCCGGTCCGGGTCCGCGACGACTCCGCGGGCCCGGGCGAGGTAGCCGGCCAGGGTGTCCCGCAGCTCGGGCGCGCCCAGTTCCGACTCGTAGCCGAACGCCGACGCCGGGGTCCGCAGCAGGGCGCGGCGGGTCGCGCTGATCCACGCCTGCCGGGGGAACGCCGTCAGGTCCGGACGTCCCGGCCGCAGGTCCCAGCGCGGGGCCGGCTCGCGCGGTGCCTGCCGCGGAGCGGACTGGGGCAGCGAGCCCGCCGTCGCCACGCGGGTCGGCGCGCCCTGGGCCGTGCGCAGGTACCCCTCGGCGGCCAGGTCGGCGTACACGCGGGTGACCGTGCCGCGCGCGACGCCCAGGTCGTGGGCCAGGGACCGGGTCGAGGGCACCGCCGAACCCGCCTGCCACCGGCCCTCGCGGATGGCCGCGCGGATCGCCGCCGCGAGGCCGCCCCGGCCGGTCGAGGGCTCCCAGCCGAGGTGGACGTCGAGGCCGGAACTGGACCACGAATCCGTCATGTGACTGGACCATACCCGTGGACCAGTTCCGGCTAGCGTGGATGCCATGACGAAGCGAATCGGACTCGGGCGCGCGCCCGAGATCTACCAGGCGATGGCGAACCTGCAGGCCGAGGTGAACAAGGCCGCCGCGAACGCGGGGGTCGACCCGAAGCTGCTGGAACTGGTGAAGATGCGGGCCTCCCAGCTCAACGGCTGCGCGTACTGCCTCGACATGCACAGCCGCGACGCCCTCGAGCTGGGCGAGTCGGCCCGCCGGTTGTTCGTGCTCGACGGCTGGCGCGAGACCGACCTGTTCACCGAAGAGGAGGAGGCCGCCCTCGTCCTCACCGAGGCGATGACCAAGCTGTCGGCGACCCAGAGCGTCCCCGACGACGTCTACGAGCAGGCGACGAAGGTGCTCACCGAAGACCAGTACCGCGCGATCGCGTGGGAGGTCATCGCGATCAACAGCTGGAACCGCATGGCCGTGACCAGTCACAGCCCGCTCCCGAAGCGCGACGCGTGAGCGCCGCCGCGCTCAGGGCGCTGCACGTCCCCGGCAAGCCGCTGGTGCTGCCGAACGCGTGGGACGCCGACACCGCCCGGCTCGTCGAGGCCGCCGGGTTCCCGGTCGTGGCGACCAGCTCCGTCGCCGTGGCGTCCGTGCTCGGCTTCCCCGACGGCGAAAAGGCCCCGGCCGGCGAGATGTTCGCGGCGGCGAAACGCATCGCGGACGCCGTGAGCATCCCGGTGACCGTCGACGCCGAGTCGGGCTACGGCCTGTCCAGTGCCGAGCTGGCGTCCCGGCTGCTCGACGCCGGCGCCGTCGGCTGCAACTTCGAGGACACCGACCACGCCACCGGCGACGTGCGGCCGGTCGCCGAGCAGGCGGAGCGCATCGCCGCCCTGCGTGAAGCGGCGGGCGACGGCCTGGTGATCAACGCCCGCGTCGACTCCTTCCGCGGCGTCGATCCGAAGGAGCACCTGGTCGACGGCATCGCCCGGGCGAAGGCCTACTTCGAGGCGGGCGCCGACTGCGTCTATCCGATCCACCTGCGCACGCCCGAGGTGCTCGCGGTGTTCGTGCAGGGGGTCGGCGGGGCCGTCAACGCGCCCGCGTGGCCGGGCAGCCCGGGCCTCGGCGGCCTCGCCGAACTGGGGGTGGCGAGGATCTCGCTGGGTGGCGGGCTGTGGCAGTACGCCCGCAAGCACCTCGAAGCGACTCTCGCGGGCGTCGCCGAGGGAAAACTGCCGTACTGACCACGGAATGGCCGAAGGCCGCCGCGAGGGTGACTCGCGACGGCCTTCGGTGTCTCGGGGACGTCAGTGCGCGACGGCCTTCTCGGCGCCCGCGCCGGTCAGGGACCGGACCTCCATCTCGGCGTACTTCTTCTCGTCGTGCTCCTTCGACAGGACCGTGCCCAGCCAGCCCAGGATGAACGCGGCCGGGATCGAGACGATGCCGGGGTTGCTCAGCGGGAACCAGGCGAAGTCCGCGGTCTTGATCATCGACGTGCTCTTGCCGGACACCGCCGGCGAGAAGACGATCAGCACGATCGTGATGGCCAGGCCGCCGTAGATCGACCACAGCGCGCCCTGGGTGTTGAACCGCTTCCAGAACAGCGAGTAGAGGATCGTCGGCAGGTTCGCCGACGCCGCCACCGCGAACGCGAGTGCCACCAGGAACGCGACGTTCTGCCCGTTGGCCAGGATGCCGCCGCCGATGGCGAGAGCACCGATCACCACCGCGGTGATCCGGGCGACCTTGACCTCCGAGTCCGGCGACGTCTTGCCCCGCTTGACGACGTTCGCGTAGACGTCGTGCGCGAAGGACGCGGACGCCGTGATCGTCAGGCCGGCGACCACCGCGAGGATCGTCGCGAAGGCGACCGCGGAGATGAGGCCCAGCAGCACCGGCCCGCCCAGTTCGAGCGCGAGCAGCGGGGCCGCGGAGTTCACCCCGCCCGGCGCCTTCTTGATCGTGTCCGGCCCGACCAGCGCACCGGCGCCGTAGCCGAGGACCAGCGTGAACAGGTAGAACACGCCGATCAGGACGATCGCCCAGACCACCGAGCGACGCGCGTCGCGAGCGGTCGGCACCGTGTAGAAGCGCATCAGGACGTGCGGCAGGCCCGCGGTGCCCAGCACCAAGGCGATGCCGAGGGAGAAGAAGTCCAGTTTGGACGTTCCGGTGGCGCCGTACTGCTTGCCCGGGCCGAGCAGCGTCTCGCCGGCCTTGCCCGCCTTGTCGACGGCGGCCTGCAGCAGGCTGGAGAAGTTGAAGTTGTACTTGCCGAGCACCCACAGGGTGATCACGAGCGCGCCGACGATCAGCAGCGCGGCCTTGATGATCTGCACCCAGGTGGTGCCCTTCATGCCGCCGATGAGGACGTAGGCGATCATGATGATGCCGACCACGGCGATCACGATGGCCTGCGCGCCACCGCCTTCGACGCCGAGCAGCAGCGCGACGAGACCGCCGGCACCGGCCATCTGCGCCAGCAGGTAGAAGAAGGACACGGCCAGCGTCGACGTCGCGGCCGCGGCCCGCACCGGGCGCTGCTTCATCCGGAACGCCAGCACGTCGCCCATCGTGAACTTGCCGGTGTTGCGCAGCAGTTCCGCGACCAGCAGCAGCGCGACGAGCCACGCGACCAGGAAGCCGATGGAGTAGAGGAAGCCGTCGTAGCCGTTGATGGCGATCGCGCCGGCGATGCCGAGGAACGACGCCGCCGAAAGGTAGTCACCCGAGATCGCGATGCCGTTCTGGGGACCGGTGAAGGCGCGGCCGGCGGCGTAGTAGTCCGACGCGGTCTTCGTGTTGCGGCTGGCCCGGAACACGATCACCAGCGTGATGAGGACGAAGGCGGCGAAGATGAGGATGTTGAGAAGCGGGTTGCTGCCTTCCACACCCGCGGCGATGTTCGTCGTCATGCCTGCTCCTTCGCGGATTCGCCTTCGATGTCCTCACGGATCTTCTCGGCGACCGGGTCCAGCTTCCGGTTGGCGTACCGGACGTAGAGGCCGGTGATCACGAACGTCGAGACGAACTGCAGCAGGCCGAAGATCAAGCCGATGTTGACGTTGCCGAACACCTTCGTGCTCATGAAGCCGTGCGCGTAGTCCGCGAGGAGCACGTACAGCAGGTACCAGAGGAGGAACACCGCCGTCATCGGGAAGACGAACCGGCGCAGGCGGCTGCGGAGCTCACGGAACTCGGTGCTCTCGTGCGCGCGTTCCCAGATGGTCTCTGACGTGTCCGGGGGCCCGCCGCCGGTGTCCGTCGTGCTCATCGCTGCTCCCTGCGACATTGCGGAAAGTGGTCCGCGTCACCGTAGGGAGGCGTGAGGTCGGAGTGAAGATTCAGCGGCTCAACAGCCGGGCCAGACGACGAACGGTTGACGAACGGTCGCGCGGTCCCGACGAACGGGGTTCGTCCAGGTGCAGGCGCAGCATCGCGGCCGTGGACCAAGCGGGTGGCCTGCCCCGCAAGGAGACCAACGCCATTACGCCGAACGCCAGCGGTACCGACCAGGGTGCCGGTTGCTGCACCAAGATCGCCACCCAGCCGTGCAGCGGCGGCCCGGCGAGGGCGAACAGGATCGAGCCCGACGACGCGACGAGCCCGGTCAGCACCCCGGCGATCCCGCCGGCCGCCGTCAGCCGCGGCCACCAGATGCCGAGCACGAGCAGCGGGCAGAACGTCGACGCGGCGACGGTGAAGCCCCACGTGACGAGCACCCCGGCGTCGAGCTCGGCCGACCGCAGCGCCAGCAGCACCATGATCGCGGCGACGCCGAACACCGCGATCCGCAGCCGGCGCAGCCCGCCCGGGACGAGGTCGTGCGCGATCGCGCCGGACATCACCAGCAGCAGGCCGAGCGACGTCGCCAGGAACGCCGCGAACGCGCCCGCGGTGAGCAACGCCGTGAAGAGGCCGCCGGCCCAGCCACTGTCCACTTGGTACGGCAGCGCGACGACGACCGTGTCCGTCGCGCCGGAGAGGTAGAGCCCGGGGACGAGCACGCGGCCGAGGACGCCGTAGACGCCGGGGAAGAGGTAGAAGACGCCGAGGAGCGCGACCGTGATCGCGGCGGTGCGGCGGGCGGCGCGGCCGTCGGGGCTGGTGTGGAAGCGCATGAGCACGTGCGGCAGGCCCATCGTGCCGAGCATGGTCGCGATCAGCACCGCCCACGTCCCGAGCAGCGGGTAGCCCTGGTCGCCGAGGTCGAGCAGCGGCCGCTGCCAGTCGTGCCCGCCGAGCGGGGCGCCGCCGCGGACCGCCGGGACCGCCGCGCCCGCGCCGAACACGACCTCGTCCTGGCTGCGCGCGATGAACTCGCCGGGCGGCAGGGTTTCCAGGACGCCGTTGCGCCGCACGGCGGTCGGCTCGCGGATTTCCATCGTGACTTCGACTTCGAACTTCACCGGCGTCTCGCGGGCGAAGTGGGTGAACTCGACCGGGTTCAGGGCGTCGGTCCGGTTGACGGCGCCGGCCTGCAGTACGAGCCAGATGGCCGGGATCAGGAACAGCAGCAGCTTCAGCACGAACTGGAAGGCCTGGACGTACGTCGCCGCGCGCATGCCGCCCAGTGCGAGGGTGACGCTGACCGCGGCGCCGGCCAGCACGACGCCGACCCAGTACGGCGTGTGGCCGACCGCGGTGAGCACCAGGCCGGCGGTGCGGAACTGCGGAACGACGTAGATGGTGCCGATCACCAGCACGACGACGGCGGTGAGACGGCGCAGGGCGGGGGAGTTGAGCCGCGCCTCGGCGAAGTCGGGGACGGTCAGCGCGCCCGAGCGCCGCATCGGCGCGGCCACGAGCACGAGCATCGCGATGTAGCCGGCGGTGAAGCCGACCGGGTACCAGAGCGCCCCGATGCCGTCCTTGACCACGAGCCCGGCGACGCCGAGGAACGACGCCGCGCTCAGGTACTCGCCCGAGACGGCGGCGGAGTTCACCAGCGGCGAGATCCGCCGTGAGGCCACGAGGAAGTCCGACGTCGTGCGCATCGCGGCGACCCCGCGGACGCCGATCAGCAGCGTCACGAGCACGACCGGCGCGACGGCGAGCGCGACGCCCACTAGCCGTCGTCCTCGAGGCGTTCGGCGCGGCGCAGCTGCCAGCGCGCCAGCAGGGCCATCGCCGGGTACGGCAGCACGGCGATCATCAGCCAGGACACCGGGATCCCCAGCAGCCGCGCGGTGTCCAGGCCCGGGAAGATCGCGAAGACGCCGGGCAGGCCGAGGAGGAGGACGAACATCAGGACGAGGGCGGGCACGCCGCGACGGCGCTGGGCGCGGTAGAGCGTGGTGGCGCGCTGGGTGTCGCCGACGGGGAGGCGGGTTTGCCGCCAGCGGTGCCGGGAGCGGCGCCGGGCGTGCGCGAGGCGGGTCTGCGGGCTGGTCACGGCGACCCGGCGGATCTTGCTCATCGCGAGCCCGGCCCGAGCTGACCTCGTTGAGCGGCCTCCAGCAGCCGGTCCCGCAGGTCACGCGCGTGCCGGCGGCTGACCGGGACGTCGCCGGCGTCCGTGTGGGCCAGCAGGCCGCCCGCCGAGTCGCTGCGCAGTTCCAGCACCGCCCCCACCGCGAGCAGGAACCCGCGGTGCACCCGGCTGAACCCGGTGCCCTCCCAGTACTCCTCGAGCCGCGAAATCGGCATCCGCACCAGGTGGACCCCGCCACGCGTGTGCAGCCGGACGTAGTCGCCGTGGGCCTCCACGAACAGCACGTCGTCGCGGCGGACGTACCGCGTGCGGCCGCCGGACTCCACGGGGAGCGCCGCCATCGCGTCCGGGGTCGAGCGCGACGACGGCGTCGCGTTGCGCGTCACCTTGGCCAGTGCGGCGGAAAGCCGTTCGGCGCGGACCGGCTTGAGCAGGTAGTCGACGGCGCCGATGCCGTACGCCGCCACCGCGTGCCCGTCGTGCGCCGTGACGAACACGATCACCGGCGGCTCGCTCAGCTTCGCCAGCAGCCCGGCGAGTTCGAGACCGTCGAGGCCCGGCATGGAGATGTCGAGGAACACCGCGTCGAAGCGGTCGGCTTGAAGCAGCCTCAACGCCTTCAGCGCGTCAGCCGCGCCGACGACTTCGCCGACTTCGGGCGCTTCGCGCAGCATGCGGCACAACTCGTCCAAAGCCGGCGCCAGGTCGTCGACGGCGAGTACGCGAAGCCCGGTCACGGCAGCACCCCCGGCTGGAACCGCGGCACCCGCACGATCACCCGGGTGCCCGCGCCGACCTCGGTTTCCACGGTCAGCCCGTACCAGGCGCCGTAGACGTCCCGCAGCCGCCGGTCCACATTGGCCAGTCCGAGGCCCGCGGGGTCGTCGTCGCCGGTGCGCCCGGCCAGGATGTCCGCCGCGCGCTTCGGGTTCATGCCCACCCCGTCGTCCTCGACGAAGATCACGCAGTCGTTCCCTTCCGCCTGGCCGTGCACCTGGACCAGCCCGGTGCCCGAGCGCGGCTCGATGCCGTGCCGGATCGCGTTCTCCACCAACGGCTCCAGCACGAGGTAGGGCACCGCGACGGCGAGGATCTCCGGCGCGACCCGCACCTGGACGCGCAGCCGTTCGCCGAGCACGGCCCGCTGCAATGCCAGGTACGTCTCGATCGCGCGGAACTCCTCGGCGACCACGGTGTACTCGCCGTGGCGCGCCAGGCTGTAACGGGTGTAGTCGGCGAAGTCGAGCATGAGGTCGCGGGCGCGGTCGGGGTCCGAGCGCACCAGCGACGCGATGACGGTCAGCGCGTTGTAGACGAAGTGCGGCGACATCTCGGCCCGCAGCGCCCGCAGTTCGGCCTGGGCCGCCTGCTCGGCCGACGCTTCGAGCCGGCCTCGCTCCAGAGCCTGGACGACGAGGTCGGCGGCCTGGCCGGCGACCGCGTCCCGGACGTCGCCGACGACCAGCAGCGCCCCGGCCAGTTCGTCGTGGACGTGCAGCGGCAGCACGAGGACGTCCGGCGCCGAGCCGGGTTCCTCGGTGTGGAGCACGCCGTCGAGGACCGTCGCGACGACCGCGTCCGGCCCCGGCCGCCCCGACCAGAGCAGCGAGCCGGAGAGGTCGGTGAGGCCGAGCCCCGGGAAGCCGAAGAGCCGGCGCAGGCCGTGCGCGGCACGGCGGGCCCGGGTGCCGGACAGGCCGTCGCGCAGGTCGTCGGTGATCCGGCGGGCGGCGGCGAGCACCGGCAGCGGGTCGGCGCGGGACGCCGGGCGCAGGTGCACGGTCATCGGGCCTCCCCTCGGCGACGGTGTCCAGGGGACCAGATCCTACGGCTACGCGGGGCCGTCGCGGTCGGCCAGCACCTGGGCGTGGCGGCGGTGGCGGCGCCAGGTGCGGTAGTCGTCGAGCGCCGTGACCGGGGCGGGCTCCCGGTCCAGCAGGTTCGCGTCGGCGGGGTACGGCCGGTCCGGCAGCGAGATCCAGCCGGTCGTGCGGGTCTCCTTGACCGCCACCGGCACCGGCCGGAACGTCGTCGGGTCGAGCCCGTCGCTGTGCCGGACGACCTCCTCGAAGAACCAGGCCGACGTGATCAGCGCCAGCACCCCGCGCGAGGACTTGAGCGCCGCCCTCAGCGGAGCGGCCTCCAGGAGCCGGAACGTCTGGTTGATCGCCGGTGCGGTGACGCCGAAGTCGTCGAAGGCGACTTCGCCCGCGTGCAGTGCCATCCGCAGCCGGATCCGGGCCCCGGGGTGGTGGGTCAGGTTGTGCCGGTGCACCGCCACGGCGAGCGCGTTGGGCAGGAACTCGACGAAGGGCCCCTTGGGGATCTCCGCCGGGACGAGGACGAAGACGCCGTCCCCGCAGTCTTCCCTCCGGCAGTGCCGCCACGGGACGCCGGCGTCGTCGAAGGCCCGGATCAGCGCGCGGTACAGCCCTTCGCGCAGCGCCAGGCGATGTGGTGTGGTCCTGCGCCGGTCTCCGTAGCCCTCGACGTCCACGGCGAAGATCGTCCGGTGCGCGGCCGGCCGTTCGTAGTTCATCGCACCCTCCCTGCGATCATGCATGTGCTGATGCATGTGCAAGTGAGTGTGACGCCGGGCACCCGACCGGGGGAACGGGTGGTGCGCCGAACGGTCCTCTCGCGGCGGTGACCGGCATTGAGCGACTACTGCTGGTGAACCGCTGGTCAGAGCCCCGCAAGAGGTGCGCACACCCCTCGCAGGACCCTGACGGACGGATCAGCAGGACTGCTTGTAGAAGTACTGAGAGTTGGCGTCCATGTCCGCCTTGGTGATCGAGTGCAGTTCCGCGGTGAGGTTCCGCGTCACCGGCTTGCCCTCGACGGCCGCCACCGCCTGCTGGACGCCCTGGGTGCCGATCGAGGCCGGGTCCTGGGCGATCAGGGCCTGGTACTGGCCGTTCTTGAGGCCCTCGACCTCGGACGGGCTGGCGTCGAAGCCGATCAGGTTCACCGCGCCGACCTTGCCGGAGTTGCGGAGGCCGGTCGCCGCGCCTTCGCCGGTGTTGAGGTTGGTCGCGAAGACGCCGATGAGGTCCGGGTTGGCGGCCAGCGCCGCGGTCACCTTGGACGCGGCCTGGTCGGGCTCGTTCTGGGTGAACTGGATGCCGATGGACTTGAGGTTCGGGGTGTTCTTGAGCTCCTCCTCGAAGCCCTTCGCGCGCGCCGCCGTCGTCGACGTGCCGGCGATGGTGTCGAGCACCAGTACCGAGCCGGCCTTGCCGGCGGCCAGCTTCGCCATGGTCTGCGCGGCGAGCTTGCCGCCGGCGGCGTTGTCGGAAGAGATCGAAGACGCCGCGACGCTCGTGTCCTTCAGCGCCGTGTCGACCTCGACGATCTTCGCGCCGCGCGCCTTGACCTGCTGGATCGGCGCGAGCATCGCCGTGTCGTCGGTCGGGGCGATGAGCAGCGCGGCCGGCGGGTTCGCGCCGAGCGCGTTGACGAGCTGGGTCTGCAGGGGCGCGTCGAACTTCTGGGGCGCCTGCGTGGTCAGCTCGTAGCCGAGCTTCTTCGCCTCGGCCTCCGCGCCGCACTGCAGGGAGATGTAGAACGGCTCGGCCTGCACCCCCGGGATCAGCGCGAGCTTCTTGGCGTTGGCCGAGTTCGCCTGGCTGGTGCCGCCGCCGGTGTCGCCCACCGTGCCGGAACCGCACGCGGTGAGCAGCGCGGCGGCGGACGCCAGCGCGCCGGCCGCGACGAGCGTCTTGGTCAAGTTCATCGAAAGCACCTCTTCGTACTCGGGGAACTCAGCGGGAGTTGCGTTGACGGCGGCGGCGCTGGTCGAACCAGACCGCGGCGATGAGCACGGCGCCGACCGCGATCATCTGCCAGAAGTCCGGGACGCCGGTGATGTTGAACCCCTTCTTCAGCACGGCCGGGATGAACACGCCGATCACGGTGCCGAGCACCGAGCCGATGCCGCCGAAGAGGCTCGTCCCGCCCATCACCGTCGCCGCGATGGCGTTGAGGTTGTCGCTGGTGTGCCCGGTGATGGTGGTCGAGTTGTAGTAGGCCAGCGACAGGAACCCGGCGAGCCCGGCCAGGACGCCGGTCAGCGTGTACACCTTCATCAGGTGCGCGGTGACGCCGATGCCCGCGCGCCGCGCGCCTTCGGCGTTCGAGCCGATGGCGAACGTGTAGCGGCCGAACTTCGTGGTGTGCAGCAGCCACGCGCCGACCAGCGTGATCACCACGGCGATCAGCACCAGGTTCGGGACGACGCCGAACGACGTGCCGTAGCCGAGCTGCTTGTTCAGCACGACCGGGACCGTGCGGACGTCACTGCCGTTGTTGAGCAGCAGGGACGCACCGAGCGCCGCGCCCATCGTGCCGAGCGTGACGATCAGCGGCGGGATGCCCGCGACCGCGATGAGGAAGCCGTTGATCAGGCCCCACACCGTCCCGGCGAGGATGGCGACGATCAGCCCGACGATGATCACGCCCCAGCCCGCGCCACCGGCGTTGCCCCCGGACATCGCCTCCATCGTCTTGCCGCCGACCATACCGGCGAAGATCAGCACCGAGCCCACCGACAGGTCGATGCCGGACGTGATGATCACGAACGTCATGCCGACCGAAAGCACGAGCAGGACGGCCGTCTCGATGAGCAGCAGCTGGAAGTTGTACAGCGTCGGGAACGCGCTCGGCGCGAGCACGCTGAACACGATGATCAGCGCCACCAGCACGAGGGCGATCCAGAACGTGTTGGCACCGACCAGGCGCTTGCCCAGCGGCCGCTTGCCGAAACCCGCTTCGGGCGTTTCCTGGATGTCCTGGGTGGGTGCGCTCACGCGGCCTCCTCCTGCACGAGCGCGCCGGTCATCGCCGCGACGAGGTCCTCGAGCTTCGTGTCCGGACCGGTGAACCGGGCGACGCGCTTGCCGAGCCGCAGCACCTCGACGCGGTCGGCGACCGACAGCACCTCGGGCATGTTGTGGCTGATCAGCACGACGGCGATGCCCTTGTCGCGCACCTTCTTGATGACGTCGAGCACGCGCTCGCGCTGCACGACGCCGAGCGCCGCGGTCGGCTCGTCCATGAACACGACCTTCGACGCCCACACGACCGACCGCGCGACCGCGACGCTCTGGCGCTGCCCGCCGGACAGCGAGCCGATCGGGACGTCGGTGCTCTGCAGCGTCACGCCGAGGCGCTGGAACTCCTCGACGGCCTGCCGCCGCATCTCGGCCTTGTCGAGCATGCCGAGCTTGCCGAGGATGCCCTTGCGGTGGATTTCGCGGCCCAGGAACAGGTTGGCCGCCGGGTCCAGCTCGGGGGCGACGGCCAGGTCCTGGTACACGGTCTCGATGCCGAGGCGCCGGGCCGTGGTCGGCGAGTCGAAGTGCGCCTCGGCGCCGTCGAGGAGGATCTTCCCCGACGTCGGCTGTTCCGCGCCAGAGAGGCATTTGACCAAAGTGGACTTGCCGGCGCCGTTGTCGCCGATCAAGGCCGTCACCTCGCCCGCGCGGGCCTGGAAAGCCGCCCCGCGCAAGGCTTCGACCGACCCGTAGTGCTTCGTCAGGTCGACCGCTTCCAGCAGGATTTCGCTCATCCGTGCCTCTCCTCCGGCGCCGGCGGACGGCAGCGGATCACCGTCGCCGTGCCGGACAGCTCGGTCTGGCCGGCGTCGAACGGCACGACGTAGGTGTCGCCCTTCGCCAGCGCGTGCTCGCCGCCGTGCTCGGTGCGCAGGGTGCCCTCGCCGTCGAGGACGACGAGCACCGCGAACGACGGGTCGAGTGACAACGTTGTCGTTTCGTCGGTGCGCAGCTGGTCGGCTCGGAAGAACCGCTCCGATCCGCCGGCGAGCAGGTCCACGGTGGACGCGCGATCGCCCGCCGTGCGCTTGACGATCGTCTCGAGCCGCTCGGCGTCCCAGCCCGAAGTGTCGAGTGCCTCGATGGCGGTGTCGAAGCCGAGCCCGAGGTGGCCCTTTTCCGGCGACGCGAGGAAGTCACGCCACTCGATGGTGAGCGAGAAGTCCGTCGGCTGCTGCAGCTCGACGACGAACACGCCCTCGCCGATCGCGTGCGGGAGCCCGGCCGGGATGTAGACGGTGTCGCCCGGGGTCACCGGGACGCTGTTCAGCGCGCCCAGCATGCTCGGCACGTCCTGCTCTCGCGTCCACTCGGACACGGTCGCCTTGGACAACGTCTCCTTGAAGCCGGGGTAGACGCGCGGGTCGTCGCCGTAGGTGCCGACCACGATCCACGCCTCGGTCTTGCCGAAGTGCGAGTCGAAGTGCTGCTTCGCGAAGGCGTCGTCCGGGTGGAAGTGCACGGGCAGCCGCTGACCCGCGTCGAGCAGCTTGACCAGCAGCCCGGTCGACGTCCCGAGCGCCTCGACGTGCTTGGCGCCGAGCCAGCCGTTCGGGTTCGCGACGACCGCGTCGCGCAGCCAGTCACCGCCGGGGAGCCGGGTCAGGCCGTTGGTCTCCTGGCCGAACATGGTGCTCACCGAGGCGACCCAGTCTTCCGGGCCGAACTTCTTGTCCGGCGACGCGCCGCGCAGTGCCGCGATGGCGTCGCCGCCGCGGTAGAACTGCGGCGGCTGGTTGGCGGGGAGCCGGAGGGGTTCGAGGGTCACGGGGCGACCTCACCGGAGCCGCGGGCGACGAGATGCACGGGCAGGACGACCTTTCTGGGCGGGGACTGATCTCCTTGGACACGGGCGAAGAGCAGCTCGGCCGCGGCGTGGCCGAGCGCGCTCACGTCGTGCGCGACGACGGTGACCGGCGGGTCGAGCAGGTCCGCCAGCTCGAAGTCGTCGAAGCCGACCATCGCCGGGCGCTGCTCGGCGTGGGCCAGCGCGCGCAGCACGTGCACGGCGACCCGGTTGTTGCCGGCGATCACCGCGGTGGCCGCGTCCGGGCCGTGCATCAGGCGCTTCACGGCGTCGCCGATGTACTCCTGCGTCGGCGTCCGCATGGAGACCAGCGACTCGTCGTAGGAGATCCCGTTGCGGACGCAGCCTTCGCGGAACCCGCGCAGGCGCTCGGCCGCGGTGAAGATGTCCGGGCTGTCGCCGAGGAACGCGATCCGGCGGTGGCCGTGCTTCGCCAGGTGGGTGACGGCCTCGATGGTGCCGCCGAGGTTGTCGACCAGCACCGTGTCGGCCACGATGTCGCCGGCCGGCCGGTCGATGAACACCACCGGCGTGCCCGCGCGCATCTCCGGCACCAGGTAGCCGTGCTGCAGGCCGGCCGGGACGACGAGGATGCCGTCCACCCGCCGCGCGCAGAACTCCAGCACGAGCTCGCGCTCGCGGTCGGAGTTCTCCTCGGACGAGCCGGTGAGCACCTGGCGCCCGAACGACGTCGCGATACGCTCGACCGCACGGTTCAGCTCGGAGTAGAAGGGGTTGCCGACGTCCTCGACGATCAGACCGATGGTGCCGGTGGTCGACCCGCGGCGCAGGTTGCGCGCGCCCAGGTTGCGCCGGAACCCCAGCTGCTCGATGGCCGCCATGACCCGCTCGGCGGTGTCCGGGTGCACCGCCGGTTCGTCGTTGACCACGCGCGAGACGGTCTTGATGCTGACGCCCGCCAGCCGGGCCACATCGCTCATGGTGGCCCGCCTGCTCGCGGTGCGCGGTGCGCCGTCGCGGTCCCGGCCGGGAGGAGACAACGTTGTCATAGTGCACGGGATTGAACGCCACCCGCCCATGGCTTGTCAACGGTCTGCGTGCGGATTGTGCCGATTCGGCTACCGACGTCGTAGGTCAGACGGCTGATCTTGCTGTCCCGAAGTGGACAGGTCTTGACGGGACCCTTGACGGTCCGGTGAGCCGCTGCCCAAGGTTGCCCCGTTCGACCGACTGCGCGACAAGGTTGTCATTTCGGTCGCGCTGACGACGTGAGAGGCGATGGCCATGGCGCGTTTGCGCTTCAGAGCCGGTTTGACCTTTTTGACACTGGCGGTGACCGCAGCGGTGGCTCCCGCTGTCCCCGCCGCGGCAGCTCAGAGCACCGATTTCGCGAAGTGGGTCAACCCCTTCGTGGGCACGCGGCCCGGCGGCGCCGACCACGGCACCGGGGGCGGTGCCGGCAACACGTTCCCGGGCGCGGTGGCGCCGTTCGGGATGGTCCAGTGGAGTCCCGACACGGTGAAGTCCCAGCCCGGCGGGTACTTCTACGACGACGACGCCCTGACCGGGTTCAGCCTCACGCACCTTTCGGGCGCCGGCTGTTCGACCTATCAGGACATCCCGTTCATCCCTTATGTCGGTGAAGTGACGACTTCGCCGGCGACCGACCCGGCGCACTACACGTCGAAGTTCTCGCACGCCAACGAACACGCGACCGCCGGTGCCTACGACGTCACCCTCGACAGCGGCGCGAAGGTCGAGCTGAGCGCGACCCAGCGCACCGGCTCCGCGCGGCTGACCTACCCGGCCGGCGCGTCCTCGACGCTGCTGGTCAACACCTCGGGCTCGGTCAACGGCACCGACGACGCGTCGATCACCATCGGCAAGGACACCATCAGCGGCTGGGCCACCAGCGGCCGCTTCTGCGGGGCGCGCAACAGCTACCGCGTCTACTTCTCGGCCAAGTTCGACACGCCGTTCGCGTCGATCGGCACCTGGAAGAACGGCGCCGTGACGCCGAACAAGGCCGCGGAAACCGGTGGGGCCAAGGCGAAGGTCGCGCAGCCCAACGGCGTCGACGCGTCGATCGCGCGCACCACCACGGCCAAGCAGCAGAACACGACCGTCAGCGGCCCGGGCAGCGGCGGGTACGTCACCTTCGCGAACCTCAACGGCGCCCAGGTGAACGTCCAGGTCGGACTGTCCTTTGTGTCCGTCGACGGCGCGAAGGCGAACTTGAAGGCGGAGAACACCGGCAAGTCCTTCGACACCATCGCGGCGGGCGCGCGCAAGGCGTGGAACGCGCAGCTCGGCAAGATCGCCGTCACCGGCGGTTCCGACGCCGACATGACGACGTTCTACACCTCGCTCTACCACTCGCTGATCCAGCCGAACGTCTTCTCCGACGTCAACGGGCAGTACATCGGCTTCGACGGCCGGATCCACACGGCCGACAAGGGCCACGCGATGTACACCAACTTCTCCGGCTGGGACATCTACCGCTCGGAGGTCCCCCTCCTGGCGACGATCGACCCGAAGGAGACCTCGGACATCGTCCGGTCGATGATGGCCTACGCCGAGCAGGGCGGGTCGTGGGACCGCTGGACGGTGGCCAACGACTACACCGGCGTGATGAACGGCGACCCGTACCACATCATCGTCTCCAGCGCGTACGCGTTCGGCGCGCGTGACTTCGACGCCCAGAAGGCGTTGCTGCTCATGATCAAGGGAGCCACCCAGCCGACACAGGGCTACACCGAGCGGCCGGGCCTCGACGACTACCAGAAGCTCGGGTACGTGCCGGGCGCCGGCGCGGACACCCTCGAATACACCAGCGCCGACTTCTCCATCGCCCAGTTCGCCAAGCGGCTCGGCGACAGCGCGACGTACACGACGTTCATGAAGCGCGCGCAGAACTGGCAGAACCTCTACAACCCGGGCACCGGCCACCTGCAGCCGCGCAACGCGGACGGCTCGTTCGCCGGCACCTACGACCCCGCCAGCTCGCAGGGCTGGGTCGAGGGCAACGGCGCGCAGTACGAGTGGATGGTGCCCTACGACCTCGGCGGCGTCGTGACGGCGTTCGGCGGGAACACCGCGACCCAGTCGCGGCTGGACACCTTCTTCACCCAGCTGAACGCGGGCACGCAGGAGCCGTACGCCTTCATGGGCAACGAGCCGAACTCCAACGCGCCGTACGTCTACTCCTACGCGGGCGCCCCGGCCAAGACCCAGTCGATCGTGCACCGCTCGATGGACGAGCTGTACAACCCGCGTCCCGAAGGCCTGATCGGCAACGACGACCTCGGCCAGATGTCGGCCTGGTACGTCTGGTCGGCGCTCGGCGTCTACCCGGAGATCCCGGGCCGCGCCGAGACGCTGCTCGTCACCCCGCGCTTCGAGCACGCCGTGCTCACCACCGGCGCGGGCAAGAAGGTCACCATCAACGCCCCGGGCACCGGTGACTACGTGGGCAGCCTCAAGGTCAACGGCGGCGCGGCCGCCAAGGCATGGCTGCCGGAGGCGCTCATCTCCAGCGGTGGCACGCTCGACTACACCCGCTCCGCGACGGCGACGGCGTGGGGCAGCGCGACGGCCGACGCGCCGCCGTCGTTCCGCGAGCAGGAGAAGCCGAGCCTGTCCTTTGTGGACCCGGCGCGCGCGGTGACCCCTGCGGGGTCGACGTCCCAGGCGTCCGTGGGAGTCCAGGACCTCTCCGGGACCGCCCGGACCTGGACCTACACCGCGGGCAGCGTCGACGGGATCACGCTGACGCCGGCGTCGGGCAGCATCGCCGTCCCGGCGGGCGGCAAGGCGCACGCCGACCTGACGGTTTCGGTGCCGGCCGGTCTGGCCGACGGCGCCCGCCGCATCCCGGTGACGTTCTCGGCGCCGGGCGTGGCTTCGACGCAAGCGGTGCTGACGGTGCTCGTGGCGCAGCCGAACAGCTGGCTCGCCACGGTCGACAACGCCGGCATCTCGCCGGACTCCGACTCGTCGAAGGCCAACTTCGACGGCGGCGGCTGGAGCTACTCGGCCGACGCGCTGGCCGCGGCCGGCGCCACCCCGGGCGGCACGGTGACGAGTGACGGCATCAAGTTCACCTGGCCGTCGTTCCCGGCCGGCGACCCCGACAACGTGGTCGCGAACGGCCAGACGGTGAACGTCTCCGGTTCCGGACGCCTGGCGCTGCTCGGCTCGGCGTCCAACGGCAACGCGTCGGGAACGCTGACGGTGACCTACACCGACGGCAGCCAGTCGACGGCCACCATCGGGTTCTCCGACTGGACCCTCGGTGGCGGCGGCGCGCAGCCGTCGTTCGGCAACCGGATCGTGCTGTCCACGCCGTACCGCAACGCTTCGGGCAGCGACCCGCAGCAGATCCGCACCATGGTGTTCGGCACCAACCCGATCACCTTGGACGCGGGCAAGACGGTGGCGAGCGTGACGCTGCCGTCGAACGTCAGCGGCGGCGCGCTCCACGTGTTCGCCATCGGCGTCGGCGCGTAAACCCCCGAAGACGACGGCCCCCTCCCGCACGGGAGGGGGCCGTTCCCATGACGGCGGAATGGCCGGATCCGGCCAGCGTCATCCCCCGTTCGGCCCCTTACTCGCGATGATCTCTGCGTTACGTTGGTCCGACCCAAGGGGAGTGGGGAGGTGGGTCGCGCGTGCCGGTTTCGCCGGAACCGTTGGTGTTCCCGGATGTCGAGCAGGCCGTCGCGGAGTTCCTCCGCGCCCGGCCCGAACTGTCCGGCGTCCCGGTGGGATCGTCGGTCCCGCCGGGCTTCGACGGTACCCAACGAGCCGTCGTGCTCACCCGGCTCGGCGGCGTCTACCTCGACGACGACCGGCTCGACCACGCGGAAGTGCGGCTGGACTCCTACGGTCCGGACAAGACCGCCGCGCACGCGGTCGCGCTGGCCGTGCGGGGTGTGCTGCCGCTCCTGGGCGTTTCCGGCGGCACGGTGTTCCCCGACACGACCGAGCTCCAGGGGCCGTGCTTCGTGCTCGACCGGAGGCATTCCGACGCGAACCGGTACGTCATGCGGTACCGGTTCGTCGCGCAAGTCGTATCCAGACCGGCCTGACCGGCCGGCGGCGCAGTGGGAGGGCTGCTCATGCCAGGACTGAACGCCAGCGAGATCCGGGTGGCGGGAACCGGGGCCATCTACGTGGCGCCGGCGCACACCGCCGCACCGGCCGACTTCACCAAGCCGTGGGCGTCGCCGTGGGTCGACCTCGGCTACACCACCGCCGACGGCGTCAAGTTCGTCAAGAAGGACAAGCTGGACCCGGTGGACACGTGGCAGTCGGTGGCCGCGATCCGGTACGTCTTCAGCGACCGCGACTTCTCCGCGAAGTTCTCGCTGCTGCAGATCAACAGCGACACCCTGCAGTTCTTCTTCAGCGCACCCGCCGGGACGAACGGCGTCTACAACATCGCCGCCGCGCCCCGGGTCGACGAACGCGCGCTCGGCATCGAGTTCAGCGACGGCCCGAACGTGAAGCACCGGTTCTACATCCCGCGCGGGGTCGTCACCGAGACCGACGAAACCGCGATCACCCGGACGTCGGCGATCAAGCTCGGCGTCACCTTCACCGCGATGACACCGATCAACAGCACGTCCGAGCCGCTCGCGCAGTGGTCGATCAACCCGGCCGCCGGCGCCGCGGCGGCCGCCGCCGAAGAAAAGTCCGCCTGAGCGGGCGAGGGGGAACGCACGAAATGGCGAAGTACAACGTCAACGCCGTCCGCGCGCAGCGCCTGGAAGCCCTGGGGGAGCGCTGGGAGTTCGAGCTGGACGGCGACACCTTCAGCCTGCCGACCGAGCTGCCCCGGGAAGCGGTGGCGCGGTTGTCCGGTCTCGATCCGTCCGATTTGGACGGTCTGCTCGAGGTGCTGCTCGGCGCCGAGCAGTTCGAGAAGCTCGGCCGGCACGCGCTGAGCGTGCAGGACGTCCAGGCCCTGCTGGAGGCCTACGGCCGAGACACCGGTATGGCGCTGGGGGAATCCTCGGCCTCGACGCGCTCCTGAGCGAGCACGGCGAGGCCGTCGAAGCCGACCTGCTCCGGTTCTACCGGGTGGACCTGCTCGACTACTACCGCGGCAAGCTGACACCGAGGCGGCTGCGGGTGCTGATCCGGCACCTGCCCCGCGAGTCGGCGCTGGTCCGCGCCCTGCACGGCGAGGCGGCCGAGTGGGGCCTGACCGAGCACCTGCTCGCGGGCGCGGTCGACGAGCTGGCGGTGGGCAATTGGCTGTTCGTCGCGGCCAACTCCGCCGAGGGCGCCGACCAGCCGGACCGGCCGCGGCCGGTCCCGCGCCCGGGGCTGGAGCCCGAACCCGACCCGGCGGCGAGCACCGACGAGATCGCCGCGTTCTTCGGCACCCCAGGGAGGTGAATTCGTGACGCAGCCGACGTCGGCCATCACCAACGCGGCGCAGGCCCAGGTGACGGCGCTGATCGACGGCATCCGCGAGTCGATCACGAACGCCGTCTCCGACGCGGCCACGAAGCTGACCGAAGGGTTCACCGAGCACGTCAACAAGGAACTCGGCGAGATGACCGCCAAGTTCAAGGAGACGCACCCGGCCGTGACCGCGGCGGTCACCGACGTGGTGGGCTTCGCCGACGCGATCAACACCGCGTCGACCGCCGTGCAGAACACCGTCGGGCAGGTCAAGGATGCCGCGGCCGCGATGCGGGAGCTGCCGGGCGCCATCAAGGACCTGCGCACCGGGCTGCGCGAAAGCGCCGTCGAAGTGCAGAAGCTCGGCAACGACCTCAAGAACATGGTCAAGAACGCCCCAGGCGCGATCCGCGACCTCGGGACGTCGCTGCGGGGTGCGCTCACCCAGGGGCTGAACAGCGCCCGGCAGGCCGCGACGAGCGCGGGGCAGGCGATCGGCCGGTTCGCCGCCCAAGCCCGGAGCACGGCACTGGCCGCCGCGGGCGCCGTGCGGAACCTGGCTCAGCTCGCCGTCGCCTACGCGAAAACCGCGGTCCAGGCGGTGATCGCGACCGCGCGGACGGTGGCGATGGCCGTCGCGCAACGCGTCGTCGCCGTCGCGACCCGGCTCTGGTCGATCGCGCAAGGACTGCTCAACGTCGTCATGCGGCTCAACCCCATCGGCCTGATCATCACCGCGATCACCCTGCTCGTGGCGGCGGTCGTGCTGGCCTACAACCGCAGCACCACGTTCCGGAACATCGTGAACGCCGTCTTCACCGCCGTGAAGAACGTCGTGCTCGGGGCGGTGAACACGATCCGCGGCGTCATCGCGGTTGTGTGGCCCTACATCGCGAAGGTCATCCAAGTCGCGGTCACCGTGATCCGCACGTACGTCACCACCTACTTCACCATCGTGCGCACGGTCGTCACGGCGGTGTTCAACGCGGTCAAGGCGGTGGTCACCGGCGCGATCCGCACGGTCGTCGCGACGGTCCGCGGCGTCGGTCAGGTGGTCGGCATCGTGCGGAACGCCTTCGACCAGGCCAGATCCGCGGTGAGCAACGCCATCTCCGGGGTCGTTTCGTTCGTGCGCGGGCTGCCCGGCCGGGTCGTCGGCGCGCTCGGCAACATCGGGAAGACCCTCTACGGCGCCGGGAAGTCGCTGATCGAAGGGTTCATCGGCGGGATCCGCGACATGGCGGGGAACATCGTCTCGGCGATCAAGAACTTCATCGTCGACAAGATCCCCGGCCCGATCAAGAGCGTGCTCAAGATCTTCTCGCCGTCGCAGGTGATGGCCGACATCGGCCGCAACATCGGGGCCGGGCTGACGGTCGGCATCGAGGCGAGCGGTGACCAGGTCTCCGGCGCGATGACCCGGCTCGTGCCACTGCCGGGTTCCTCGACGATCCGCCCTGCGGTGGCGAACCTGGCCAAGACGGTCGCGGCGTCCGCGGTGGGCCCGGTCGCCCGCTCCGCGCCGGGTGGCTCGGTGACGGTCAACGTGCACCCGCGGGCGGGCCAGTCCGAATACGAGATCGGCCGCGTCGCGGCCCGGGAGGTGGCATGGGCGGCGAAACGCTGAGTGCCGTGTCGCTCGCGCTGCCGGTCTACGAAGTGGACGGCTGGGCGGGCAACGTCGTGGACGCGGACGGCGTCGAGTGGTGGGTGACCAAGGAGGACGGCTGGTCGACCGGGCCCGGCGTGCGGCTCGAACTCGCCGACCGCCCCCAGCGCGACGGCGCTTTCGACGCGCCGTCGTTCCGCGCGGCGCGGGTGATCACCTTGGAGGGCACCGCCGTCGCGCCCGACGAAGACGCCCACGAGCGGGCGAAGGACCGGATCGCCGCGGTCCTCGCGGACGGCTCGGCACCGGCCGAGCTCGTCGTGCGGGAGCGCACCGTGACCCGCCGTGCGCTGGTCCGGCTGTCCGCCGGGACCAAGGTCGCCGACACCACACCGGTGAGCTTCGACTGGTCCCTGCAGGTCACCGCGCCCGATCCGCTGCGCTACGGCGCGGACGTCCACGAGCTGTCCTGCGGGCTGCCGAAACCCGGGCGAGGCATCACCTTGCCGCTCCGGTTCCCGTTGGTGTTCGGGCAATCCGAGGGCGGCTCACTGGCGGTCGTGAACGGCGGCACGGTGACCACCCGTCCGGTGTGGACGATCACCGGCCCGTGCACGCAGCCGGTGATCCGCAACGATTCGACCGGCGAACGGCTCGCGTTCTCGCTGAGCCTCGCCGAAGGGGACGTGCTGACCGTCGACACCGCCGCGCGCACGGTGTTCCTCGGCACGGCGTCCCGCCGTTCGGTGCTGCAGCCGCGGTCGAGCTGGTTCGGGTTCCCGCCGGGCGGCACGGCGATCGGGTTCGAAGCTTTCGACGACGCCGAAGCGGGCACGCTGACCGTCCGCTGGCGGGACGCGTGGATCTGAAGAGCGAGAAGGGGAGCTTGCGATGGCGGAACGGCACGCGGGGTGGGTCGACGGCGTCGACTCGGCCGAAGCCCGGTTGATCACCGGCGCACTGGTGCAGGCGGACGCGACCGGCGACGCGCTCGACCCGCTACGGGCGCGCCCGGGCATCCGGGACTCGCCGGGCACGCCCGGGCTGGTCGCGATCGCGTCGAACAAGCTGCGCGTCAACCCGTTCCAGGCCGTGCTCACCGACCGGGCCCGGCCGGGCGACGGCCCCTACATCGTCACGCTGGACGCGGTGAAGGAACTGCCCTTCGGCGCGGCGCACGCGTCACTGTCCCGAGTGGACCTCGTGGTCGCCGAGATCGTCGGTGGCGCCTTCGCGGTCAACGTCTACGCGGGGGAGAACGCGGCCGCCCCGGTCCGGCCGACCCCGAGCGGGTCCCCGGTGCTCGTGCTGGCCGAAGTGCAGGTGCCGCCGGCGGGTACCGCGCCGACGCTGCTCGACCGGCGCCAGTTCACCGCCGCGCTGAGCGGGATCCTGCCGGTGCGCGGGGACGCCGACCTGCCGCCGGTCGCGACCACGCACAGCAGCCAGTTCGTCTACCGCCTCGACACCGGGGTGCTGCTGTGCAAGCGCGGCACCGCGTGGGTGCCCTACCGCCCGCCGCGCGGGGACACCTGGCGCACGGCGACGTTGCAGAACAGCTGGGTCAACTACGGCGGCGGGTTCACCACCGCCGCCTACACCCTGATGGACGACGGCTGGGTGCGCCTGCGCGGCCTGGTCCGCAACGGTGTCTTCGACAAGCCGATCTTGACGCTGCCGGTCGGCTACCGGCCGGTCGCACACTGGCTGCTCGGCGTCTCCACCACCCCGGACGCGCACGGCCGCGTGGACATCCTGCCGACCGGCGAGGTGATGGCGACGACGGGCAACGCCGGCTGGTTCTCCCTCGACGGCCTCACGTTCTCGACCTACTAGGCGCGGCACATGGGCACGTCGTACACCTACCTGATCGCGGACCTGCGCACCGGCGCGATCCTCGACGAACTCCCGCTGGCCGGCGTGCAGTTCGACAAGAAGCTGAACGACACCGGCACGCTGCGCGGGCAGCTACGGGTCGACGACCCGGAGATCCGCATCCGGGAGCCGCGGCTGCTCGCCGAGCCGGGCCGTACCGCGCTCTACGTCGACCGGGACGGCGACCTGGTGTGGGGCGGCATCGTCTGGACCAGCCGCTACAGCGCGGCCGGCGGCGTGCTGGAGCTGACCGCCGCGGACTTCGCGTCCTACTTCGACCACCGGCTGGTCCTCGACCCCGCGGACCTGACCCGGCCGGTGTCGTTCACGGCCACCGACCAGCTCGCGATCGTGCGAGGGCTGCTGGACCTCGCGCAGGCGGCGGACGGCGGCGACCTCGGGGTGGTGGTGACCGGCTCGGCGAGCTCCGGCGTCCTGCGCACGGTGAGCTACGCCTCGGCCGACCTGAAGTCGGTCGCGGAGGTCGTGCGGGACCTCGCCAACACCGACACCGGGTTCGACTTCGGCTTCGACGTCCGTTACGACGAGAGCGGCCAGCCGGAACGCCTGCTGCGCCTGGGGTACCCGCGCCTGGGCCTGCCCGGCGGGGAGCGCGCGTTCGTCTGGGAGTACGGCGCGAACCTGGTCGACTTCGTCTGGCCGAGCGACGCCGCGAGCATGGCGACCCGGGTGCTCGGGATGGGGAACGCCGCCGCCGGGGGCGTCCCGGTGGTGCGGTCGGATCCGAGCGCCACGACGGGTGGCTGGCCGTTGCTGGAAGCCGCGGCCGCGCCGGTGGACACCACCGACGCCGCGATGCTCGCCGCGCACGTCGCCGGCGAGCTGGCGGCGCGGCGGCGGCCCGTCGTGCTGCCCGAGCTGACCGTGCGCGCCGATCTCGACCCCGTCGTCGGGTCGTACTCGGTCGGCGACGACGCGCGGATCGTCGTCGACGACCCGTTCTTCGCCGGGGACCAGCTCGACGTCACCGTCCGGCTGCTCGGGCTGTCGGTCACCCCCGGCGACGACGCCGGGCAGGAGGAGGTCGTGTTGACCGTCGAACCCTTTCTGGAGCCGTCGTGAGCCGCGTCAACCACCCGGACACGCTCGTCACGCTGCTGCGGGAGGTGCAGCGGCGCCTGCGCGTGCTCGAAGGCACCCGCCACACCGCGACGTTCGCGGCGGCGGTCGCCGCCGAGCCCGGCCCGGCGCTGGCCTTCCAACCGGCGCGCCCGCAGGACTGGCCCGGCACGACCGCGGGCGGCTGGACCCCGTTGGTCCGGCTGCTCACCCGGCCCGGCGCGTTCGTGGTCGTACTGGAGGCCGTGGCCGACAGCGAAGGCGAGGTACGGGTGGTCGTGGACGGCGAAGCGGCCGAGACCTTCGCGGTCACCGGCGACGTCAGCCGCCACGAAGTCGCCGTCGCCGCGAGCGCCGAGCTGGTGGTCGAAGCGCGGCGGACCGGGGCCACGGGGACAGTGCGGGTGACGGCCTTCGCGCTCGCGGGCTGACCGCTGTCCGGAACGAGACAGGTATTCACCGCCCTCTTGACCGGTTCGTCGGGCGTTGCCGAAGGTGTCGGGGGATGACATCGTTGGCAGGAGGAAGCTCAGTGAAGAGCAAGGTCCTGGCGGGCGCGTTGACGCTCGCCGTGGTGGCGACGGGGGTGAGTCCCGCCGTCGCTTCGGCCTCGGGCGGGGACGCCTTCGACGCCGTCAACACGTTCATCGGTACGCAGGACGAGGGCAACACCTTCCCCGGCGCCTCGGCGCCGTTCGGGATGACGCAGGTCAGCCCGATCACCTCGCACTACGCCGGCTACCGCTACACCGACACCGCGATCCGCGGCTTCGGCCACTTCTTCCTCTCCGGGGCGGGCTGCTGGGAGCAGGGCGGCCTCGTCTCGACCCTGCCGACCACCGGCGAGATCGGTCCCGGCAAGGCCTTCGACACGAGTGCGCCTGGAACATTCGACCAGAAGCGGTACGCGGCGCCGTTCACCCACGACGGCGAGGTCGGCAAGCCCGGCTACTACAAGGTCCACCTGACCGGCTACGGCGGTGTCGACGTCGAGACGACCGCGGCCACCCGCGCCGGCGTCGAGCGGTACACCTTCACCAAACCCGGCGATGCCAACGTCTTCGTCAACGTCGGCCAGGCCAACGACAAGGAACCCGTGACGGGCAGCAGCATCCGCGTCGTCGACGACCGGACCGTCGAAGGGACCGTGGAGTCGCAGGCGTTCTGCGGTGGCAAGGCCTACACGACGTACTTCACCACGAAGTTCGACAAGCCGTTCAAGTCCTCGGGCACGTGGTCGTCGACCGGCGGCACGCCGGGCAGTCGCGAGTCGGAGGGTGGCGCCGGTCTGCGCGGCGCCTGGCTGACGTTCGGCGGTCAGAGCCAGGTCACCGCGACCACCGCGATCTCCCAGGTGGACGCGCAGGGCGCGCGGGTCAACCTGGCGGCGGAGAAGATCCGGTCGTTCGACGCCGCCAAGGCCGACGTCCAGCACACCTGGCGGCACGAGCTGTCCACTGTGGACATCAAGGGCGGCTCGACAGACGACCGCACGGTCTTCTACACCTCGCTGTACCACGCGTTGCTGCAGCCGCTGACCGCCAACGACGCCGACGGCCGCTACTACGGCTTCGACAAGAAGATCCACCGCGCGGTCGGCTGGACCTACTACGACTTCTTCTCGCTGTGGGACACCTACCGCACGCAGAACCAGCTGCTGGCGCTGCTGCGGCCGGACCGGGCGAAGGACGTCGCGAAGAGCATCCTCGCCATCCACGACCAGGGTGGCTGGCTGCCGCGGTGGGCGTACGCGAGCCAGGAGACGAACACGATGACCGGCGACCCGGTCACGCCGTTCCTGGTCGACCTCTGGCGGTTCGGCGCGCTGTCGGGCAACGAAATGCGCGCCTACCAGGCGTTGCTGCAGAACTCGACGCAGATCCCGCCCGCGTCTTCGCCGTTCCAGGGTCGCTCGGGCAACGCGAGCTACCAGGCCGACGGGTTCGTCCAGTACGACCCGGACTTCCCGAAGAAGGGCCAGGACACCGACCCGAACCACGGCGCGTCGGCGACCTTGGAGTACGCGCTCGGTGACTGTTCGCTGTCGGTCATGGCGGCCGCACTCGGCAAGAAGGACGACGCGGCCGCGCTGAAGGCGAAGGGCCGGACCTACCGGACGCTCTGGGACGAAACGCAGACCGACCGCGGCTTCACCGGCTTCTTCCGGCCGAAGGTCGCGGGCGGCGACTGGTTCACCCCCGCCGACAAGCCGTACAGCCCGCAGAGCCAGGACGGCTTCCACGAGGGCACGGCCTGGCAGTACCAGTGGCTGGTCCAGCAGGACGTCCCCGGGCTCGTGCGGCGCATGGGCGGCCCGGCGGCCACCGGCAAGCGGCTCGACGACTTCTTCGCCTACGACGAGCTGGTGAAGAACCCGGCGACGGCCGTCCGTGAGAACTGGGTCGTCGGCCCGTACGACTACTACGACCAGTTCCGCTACAACCCGAACAACGAGCCGGACCTGCACTCGCCGTGGATGTACGCGCTCACCGGGCAGCCGGCGAAGACGTCGACGGTCGTGCGGGCGGCGCACACGCTGTTCACCGACGCGCCCAACGGCGTCACCGGCAACGACGACCTCGGCACGATGTCGGCGTGGTACGTATTCAGTGCTCTCGGGCTCTATCCCGCCGTCCCAGGGACTGGGAACTTCGTGCTGAACGCGCCGCGGTTCGCGAAGTCCGTGCTGCACCTGGAGAACGGCCGCGACATCACGATCAACGCGCCGGGCGCCGACGGCTCGAAGCTGCAGTACGTCTCGGGCCTGAAGGTCGAGTCGCGCGCCAGTGATCGCGTGTACGTCAACGTGGACCAGCTGGAGCGTGGCACGACGCTCGACTTCCGCCTGACCACCGACGCCGCGACGGCGACGTGGGGGACGTCACCGGCGTCCGCGCCGGTTTCGCCCTGCTCGGAGTAGACAACCGACGCTCACGACCGTGGTTCAGACCACAGTGGACCACGGTCGTGAGCATCGTCACGGGCCCCGGTGTTCCCGTGAGGGCCATCACGCCTCACACTGGTATCAGCACGTCCGACAGCGCCGTTGACGTCCACAGGCAGTCCGCCTTGGACGGTGCGTCGGGCGTTTTTTGCGCAACAACCACAGTGGTGAGACCCCACAGGAGGAAGAAGTGTCCAGCAAGGCCGCTCTAGTTTTCCGCGTGGCCGCAGTCGCCGAAGCCCTTTCCTGGGCGGCGCTGCTTGTCGGGATGTTCCTCAAGTACGTCGTCCACTCTTCCGGTGAGGGCGGCGTGCCCGTCATCGGCATGGTGCACGGCGTGATCTTCGTCCTCTACGTGGTCGTCTCCCTGTCCGTGGCGAAGCCGCTCGGCTGGCGCCCGAAGACGCTGGTCCTCGCCCTGCTCGCGAGCATCCCGCCGCTGTTCACGTGGCTGTTCGAGAAGTGGGCGCTGCGCAACGGCAAGCTCGACGGCCCGCAGCGGCTGACCCACGGCGGTGTCGGCCTGTTCCAGGTCCAGGAACCCGTCGCCGTCTGATCCCGATATGTGAGAAGGGCCCGCACTCCGGTGCGGGCCCTTCTGCTTTCGGCCGGTTATTCCGTGAAGTCGCCGGCGGCGCGGCGCACCTTCGTCAGCAAGTCCGTGAGCTGCTCGGTCTGCCGCTCGGTGAGCCCGGTCAGCCCGAAGCCGATGTCGTTGACGGCGACGGTCGCGGACTCGCGCCGCTTCCGGCCTTCGTCGGTGATTTCGACGAGCGTCGTGCGCCGGTCGGTCGGGTGCGGCACGCGCTTCACGAGCCCGTCCTTCTCCAGCCGGTCGACTATGTTGGTGACACTGGTGGGGTGCAGCTGGAGCCGCTCGCCCATCACCCGCATCGGCAGGCTGGCGCTGCGGGCGAAGGTGAGCAGCACCAGTGCTTCGTACCGGGCGAAGGTCAGGCCGTGCGGCTTGAGCGCGCCGTCCACCGCGGACTGGATGATCTGCTGGACCCGCATCACGCCGGTGACCGCGGCCATGGTGCCGGAGGGCCCGATCCGGGCCTCCCAGAGCTGTGCCGCGCGGGCGATCGGGTCGAACGGCAGCGGACGGTTCATGACACGCGAAGTTACCAGCGGGTACCGGCGGGTGTCGCCCGACCGGCGGAAAGAACACCGAAGAAGGGACTTCCGACATGATCGTCGCGTTCAGCGTGAGCCCGTCCGGCGGCGAGCCCGACGGCGGGGTGAGCGAGGCCGTCGCCCGCGCCGTCAAGGTCGTCCGCGACTCGGGGCTGCCCAATTCGACCAACGCGATGTTCACCAACATCGAGGGCGAGTGGGACGAAGTGATGGACGTCGTGAAGCGCGCGGTCGAGGCGGCGGGGGAGGGCTCGGCGCGCGTCGGCCTGGTCCTGAAAGCGGACATCCGGCCCGGCTTCGAAGGTCAGCTCGAGGCCAAGGTGGACCGCGTCGAAGCCCACCTGCGCGACTCCTGACGGACCGGTCAGGGGAGGGGCGGGGTGAAGGCGACCGTCCAGCGGCCGTCTTCGCTCGTCACGTTCAGCGGGTAGCTGAACGGCGTGCCGTCGCCGAGGGCGCCGGTGATCGTCGCGCGGGCCGGGGCCGCCGCGTCCGGGCCCAGCTCCACGCGCACGTCGTGGACGCCGCGGTCCGCCAGCACGGTGACGTAGTCCTTCGCGAAGTCGCCGCCGCCGGAACCCGGGTAGTCGAGCAGGCCCGCGAACGCGTCGGCGTCGTGCCCGGAAAGCGCCGAGGCCAGCCGGTCACGCAGCTCGCCGGGGGAGCCGGCGCCCGGGTCCGGTTCGTGCACGATGAGCAGCGTCACCGCGCCGATCCAGGCGACGGCGGCCACGATCGACAGGCCCACCTTCACGTCACGCCGGATGTGCACCCGGCCGAGCCTGCCCCAGCGGCGCCGTCCTGCCAAGCGGACCGGCCGGGCACCCGGTGAAACGCTCCGGCGCGCGTGCCAGGATGGAGAGGTGACCCAACCACGCGGATCTGCAGCGAAGTCAGCGGCCTTGTCCGCCGCCCTTTCCGGCGCGGTCGACCTGTCCGCGCTCAAGGCCCGCGCCGAAACGGCGCACAGGCAGCCGGCCCCGCCGGCCGGCCCGTCCGGAGGCGACGCCCCGCCGCCGTCCGCCCCGGGTTCGTCCGAGGCCGTGATCGATGTCACCGAGGCCACCTTCCAGGCCGAGGTCGTGGAGCGGTCCCTGCACCAGCTGGTGATCGTCGACCTCTGGGCCGAGTGGTGCGGCCCGTGCAAGCAGCTGTCCCCGGTGCTGGAGCGGATGGCCGCGGAGTCCGGCGGTGCCTGGATCGTCGCGAAGGTGGACGTCGACGCGAACCCGCGCATCGCGCAGCTGTTCGGCGCGCAGTCCATCCCGACGATCGTCGCCATCGGCGGCGGCCAGCCGGTCGACGCGTTTTCCGGCGCGCTGCCCGAGCCCGAGATCCGCAAGTGGATCAACGCGCTGCTCGACGCCCTGCGCGACAAGCTCCCGGCGATCCGCGAGGCCGAGGCCAACGGCGCCGGCCCGGTCGAGGAGCCCGAGGACCCGCGCTTCACCGAGGCGGAAGAGGCGTTCGAGCGAGGCGACTTCGCCGCGGCGCAGGCGGCGTACGAGCGCATCCTCGACGTCGAGCCGGCGAACGAGCTGGCGAAGAACGCCCTGGCCCAGGTCAAGTTCACCGCCCGCGCGGAGAGCGCCGACCCGGAGGCCCGCGCGAAGGCCGACGCTGACCCGTCCGACCTGGCGGCCCAGCTCGACGCGGCCGACCTGGAGATCGCGGAGAACAACGTGGAGGCGGGCTTCAAGCGCCTGATCGACACGGTCCGCCGCACGGCGGGCGACGACCGCAACAAGGTCCGCGAGCACTTGGTGGCCCTGTTCGACCTGTTCGACCCGGCTGACGACCGCGTCATGAAGGCCCGCCGCGACCTGGCTAGCGCTCTCTTCTAGGACTCATGAGAAAGGCCCCCCACCACGCGGTGGGGGGCCTTTCTCATGAACTCACGCGTACTGCTTCGAACAGACCGAAGACCCCTCGAGGTACCCCCGCCGCAGCGACTCGACCCGGTCGAAACCGCTGTCCGGGCGCTTCCCGTTCACGTCCGCCGAGATCAGGCTCTCCGGCTGCAGCAGGTCCGCGATCGCCTCGTCGAGGTCGCCCGCCGACAGCCGCAGGTCGCCCGGGCGGTTCGTGAACGCCGCCCACGCTCCCACCAGGCATGCCGTGCGCAGCCCCGCGTTCGCGTTGTCGATCGACGCGCCGACGCCCTTCTGGATGCCCAGCGCGTACCGCGAAGCGACTTCCGAGAACGCGGCGAAGTCACCCATGCCGCCCGGGTCGTCGCCCTTCATCTCGGCTTCGCGGTCGATCGGCTGGGCCAGCTGCGAAAGCTTCGCCAGGTCGATGGCCACCGTGTTGTCGCCGGGGCAGTACGACGCAGGCGGCGTGGTCTGGCAGCTGCCGCCGTCGGCGATCTCCGGCGCGGCCACCCCGGCGCCCTTGAACGCCTCGTCGAGGCTCTTCTTCAGCAGGTCCACGGCCTGAGCGTTGAACTTCGCGTCGCCCTTGCCCTTGTCCCCCGCGTCGAACGGGCGCTCGGTGAGGCGCGCCTTGACGTTCTCGGTGTTCATCGCCGCGCACTCCTTCGGGCCCTTCTCGAACCCGGTCTGGAACGCGAAGGTGCGGTCGAACGCCGTGCCGTGCGCGCCGCGGTCGGCGCCGCTGGTGCCCGCCTGGTCGCGGATCAGGAACATCGCCGCCATCACCTGGTTCAGGCCTTCGGACGTCGACACCCGGTAGTACTTGCTCTTGTCTTCGGCGACCCAGCGGAAGTACCCGCCGGCGAAGCAGTCGGCCTGCTGCTCCTTCACGACGGTCGGGGTGCTCTTGGTCATGTTGGCCTTGTCACCGAGCCGGTACTGCACGGCGTGGCCGAACTCGTGCGCCAGCACGACGACCACCGACATCGGCCCGAACCGCTGGCGCAGCATCGGCAGCAGCACGCCGCGGTCCCACGCCACCGAGTCGTCGACCGAGCAGTAGAACGCGTTCACGAGCTTCTTGACGCTGCCGCAGCCGGTCTTCTCGGTGTCGGTCTGCGAGTCGTAGGACAGCAGGGACTTCACCGGCTCGAACTGCTGCCCGAAGTCGGCGGGCAGCCGCTCGCCCCAGTACGTCTGGATGTCGTCGATCGCCGCGGTGGCGAGCTTGTCGTCCTCACTGCCGGCGGCGTTCTTGACTTCGATGCCCGGCGTGGGAGCGTCCGGCTTGAGGCCGCTCTCGAAGTGCGTCACCGGCAGCCCGGCGACGGCTCCGGCGCCGGTGTCCTTGCTGGGGTCGCCCGTGGCGCCGTCCTTGCTGTTGCACCCGCTCACGGCGACCGCCGCGACCGCGAGCAACGCGACCAGCGCGCGCCGTCCTCCCCCTGAGGTCATCTTCACTCGCTCCACTCCCGAACCGCCCGTAACCGACTGGCCAGGACCATACCCAGGGCATACGCGGGGCGTGCACGTTATCCCCGAACTCCTCCTGCGCAGGTCGGGCCGCGGCCCGATATCGTCGCTTCCCATGCGTGCAGTCCGCCGGTTCACCGTTCGCGCCAGCCTTCCCGAGTCGCTGTCCGGCCTGGGCGCGCTGGCCACCAACCTGCGCTGGACGTGGCACCCGCCGACGCGCGACCTGTTCGCGTCGATGGACGCCGAGCTGTTCAACGCCGTGCGCGACCCGCTGCGGATGCTCACCGCGCTGCCGCCGTCGCGCCTCGACGAGCTCGCCGTCGACGACGACTTCCTCGCCCGCGCCCGGGACGCGGCCGCGGACCTGGAGAACTACCTGTCCGAGCCGCGCTGGTACCAGCAGCGTGACGACGACCTCCCGCCCGCGGTCGCCTACTTCTCGATGGAGTTCGGCGTCACCGAAGCGCTGCCGAACTACTCCGGCGGCCTCGGCGTGCTGGCCGGCGACCACCTCAAGGCCGCGTCCGACCTGGGCGTGCCGATGATCGGCGTCGGGCTGCTCTACCGCAACGGCTACTTCCGGCAGTCGCTGTCGCTGGACGGCTGGCAGGTCGAGCACTACCCGGTGATCGACCCCAACGCGTTCCCCCTCGAACTGCTCACCGCCGGGGGACGGCCGGTGCTGATCGGGGTCGCGATGCCGGGCGGGCGCGAGCTGTGCGCGCAGATCTGGCAGGCCCGCGTCGGGCGGGTGCCGCTGCTGCTGCTCGACACCGACACCGAGGCCAACGACGACGACCTGCGCGGCGTCACCGACCGGCTCTACGGCGGCGACGCCGACCACCGGCTGCGCCAGGAGATCCTCGCCGGCATCGGCGGGTTCCGCGCGGTCCGGAAGTACTGCGAGCTGACCGGCCACCCGCAGCCGATGGTGTTTCACACGAACGAGGGACACGCGGGCTTCCTCGGCCTCGAACGCGCCCGCGAGATCGTCCAGGCCGACGGCCTCGCCTTCGACGAGGCCATGCCCGCGGTCCGCGCCGGGACGCTGTTCACCACGCACACCCCGGTCAGCGCGGGCATCGACCGGTTCCCGGTGGACCTGGTCCAGCGCTACTTCAACGACGGGCGGCTGGTGCCCGACATCGACCCGCGGCGTGTGCTCGCGCTCGGCGCCGAAGACAACCCCGGCCTGTTCAACATGGCGCACATGGGCCTGCGGCTGGCGCAGCGCGCGAACGGCGTCTCCCGGCTGCACGGGCGCGTCACGCGGAAGATGTTCTCGCGGCTGTGGCCCGGGTTCGACCACGACGAGGTGCCGATCTCCTCGGTGACGAACGGCGTCCACGGCCCGACGTGGGTGGCGCGCGAGCTGAGCACGCTGCTCGGCCGCGAATGGGGTCTCGACGTCGGGGAAGGGCCGTTGCGGGACGGCGTTTCGGACGCCCAGCTGTGGGGGCTGCGGCGCGAGCTGCGCGAGAAGCTCGTGTTCGAGGTGCGGCGCCGGGTGCGGGCGGCGTGGCTGCAGCGCGGCGCGTCCCCGTTGGAGCTGGGCTGGGTGGACTCGGTGTTCGACCCGGACGTGCTGACCGTGGGCTTCGCGCGTCGCGTCCCGACGTACAAGCGGCTGACGCTGATGCTGCGCGACCCCGAGCGGCTGCGCACGCTGCTGCTCGACGACGACCGCCCGATCCAGGTCGTCGTCGCCGGGAAGTCGCACCCGGCCGACGAGAACGGCAAGCAGCTGATCCAGCAGATCGTCCGGTTCGTCGACGGCGCGGACGTGCGACACCGGATCGTCTTCCTGCCGGACTACGACATGTCGATGGCCCGGTACCTCTACCGCGGTTGCGACGTCTGGCTGAACAACCCGGTGCGGCCCCTCGAAGCGTGCGGGACGTCGGGGATGAAGTCGGCGCTCAACGGCGGGTTGAACCTGTCGATCCGCGACGGCTGGTGGGACGAGTGCTACGACGGCAGCAACGGCTGGGCGATCCCGACCGCGGACGGCGTCACCGACCCCCTGCGCCGCGACGACCTCGAGGCGGCGGCGCTGTACGAGCTGCTCGGTCAGCAGATCTCCCCGCTGTTCTACGACCGGTCGGGTGACGGCGTGCCGACCGGCTGGCTGTCGATGGTGTGGCACACGCTGGAGACGCTCGGCCCGCGGGTCCAGGCGTCCCGGATGGTCCGCGAGTACGTCGACAACGGCTACCTGCCGGCGTCCCGCATGGTCGCGGCGGCCACCGGCGACGGCTACCGCGGCGCGCTCTCGCTGGCCGACTACCGCACCAAGCTGGAGGTGTCGTGGCCGCGGCTGCGGATCTTCGACTCCGAGCTGCAGGTCGAGGCGACCGAGCCGCTGGTCGTCGGCACGGAGGTGACGATCCGGGCGCGCATCGACCTGGCGGGCCTCGATCCGTCCGAAGTGGACATCCAGGCGGTGGTCGGCCGGGTCGGCGACGACGACGAGCTGCGCGACGCGGTGACCGTCCCGATGACGGCGGACGGCATCGGCGCGTTCGCGGCCCGGCTGAAGCTCCCGCGGCCGGGGTCGATCGGGTACACGGTCCGGGTGCTCCCGAAGCACGGCCTGCTGGCGGCCCCGGCCGAACTGGCCCGCGTGGTGCTGGCCTGACCTGGAGTTACTCCACCTCGAAATCGCTGCGCACCAGGGCACGGGCGGCGTTAAGTTGAACGCATGCGCTTCGGAATGTTCGTCCCGCAGGGGTGGCGGCTGGACCTGGCCGGCATCGATCCCGCGGACCACTGGAAGACCATGCTCGGCCTCGCGAAGCACGCGGAAGCCGGGCCCTTCGAATCGATCTGGGTCTACGACCACTTCCACACCGTGCCCGTCCCGACCGAGGAGGCCACGCACGAGGCCTGGTCGCTGATCTCGGCGTTCGCCGCCGCGACCGACACCGTGCGCCTCGGCCAGATGTGCACCTGCATGGGGTACCGCAACCCCGCCTACCTGGCGAAGGTCGCCGCCACGGCCGACACCATCGCCGGCGGCCGCGTCGAGATGGGCATCGGCGCCGGCTGGTACGAGCACGAGTGGCGGGCCTACGGCTACGGCTTCCCCAGCGCCGGCGAGCGCCTCGGCCAGCTGGACGAGGGCGTGCAGATCATGCGCGACCTCTGGACCACCGGCACGTCCACACTGGACGGCAAGCACTACCAGACGGACGGCGCGATCCTGCGCCCGTTGCCGCCGCAGGAAGGCGGCATCCCGCTGTGGATCGCCGGCGGCGGCGAGAAGAAGACGCTCAAGATCGCCGCCAAGTACGCGAGGTACACGAACTTCGCCGGCGACCCCGAGACGTTCACCCGCAAGTCGGAGATCCTCGCGCAGCACTGCAAGGACGTCGGCACCGACTTCGACGCGATCGTCCGCTCGGTCAACCACAACGTGGTCATCGGCGAGACGGAGAAGGACGTCCAGGACAAGCTGGCCTGGCTCAAGTCCCACCTCGACAAGTACGCGCCGGCGGACGCGGCGGAGCGGTGGCACGGCGTCTTCGTGAACAGCCCCACCACCGGCACGCCCGAGCAGGTCACCGAAAAGCTCGCCGCGCTGGGTGAGCTCGGCATGTCCTACGCGATCTTCAACTTCCCGGAAGCCGCGTACGACCGTTCCGGCATCGACCTGTTCACCGAAAAGGTCGCCCCGGCGCTGGCCTAAGGCACCGCGGGGCTGCCGCCGGTCTCCACCGGGAGGCCGGCGGCCGCCCAGGCGCGGAAGCCGCCTTCGAGGTCCGTCGCGTTGCGCAACCCGAGCCGCTGCAGGTCCGCCGCGGCCAGGCTCGACGAGTAGCCCTCGTTGCACAGCACGACGACCGTCGTGTCCGGCGTCACCGAGGGCAGCTTCCACTCGCTGTCCGGCGCCAGCCGCCACTCCAGGTGGATCCGCTCGACGACCACCGAGCCCGGGATCTCGCCCTCGGCCTGCCGGTTCGCGAGGGGACGGATGTCGACGAGCAGCGCGCCCGCCTCCTGCAGTTCGAGGGCCCGCGGCGGCGCGACCCGGTCCAATCCGGACCGGGCCTTCTCCAGGAACGAATCGATGGCGCTCATCCCCGGACGATAACCGGTAGCGGCGGGATCTCGGCCGGGACGTCGGCGAGCGTCGCGTACTCCCGCGTCGGCACCAGCGGCGGCGAGTACGCGTGGACGCTCGCCGCGGGCGCGTCCCCGATGCCGGTGACCTGGTGGGCGCGGCCGGCGCCGAAGCCGATGCCCTCGCCGGCGACGTGCGTGCGGCGCCGGATCGGGCCGCCGGGGTAGCGGTACTCCTCGCCCAGCTCGCCCTGCAGGACCGTGAACGAGCCGGACGCGCCGCCGTGGTCGTGCGGCTTGGTGTGCTGGCCGGGCAGCCACGACAGCAGCCACAGCTCGACGCCGTCGGTCAGGGCCAGCCGGGCCCACCAGCGGCGGTCGTCGTCGAACCGCAGGATGTTCTTGACGCTCGCGGTCAGCTCGGTGGTCACGGTGGCGGTGAGGTCCGCCAGCTCACGCGGGGTCCACAGCAGCCGCGACGGGTGCAGCAGCTCGGGCAGCAGCGGATCGGTCAGCTGCGGGTGGATCTCGACGGCGGGACGGGTGATCGAAGTGGTCAACGCGGGTGCTCCTCGGACGCGAAGGTGATCGGGACGCGAACCAGCGCGGCACCGCACCCGCCCGTCACGGCGCGAGGGATCAGCGGAGCCGCGCCCGCGTACACCCGGCCGAAGCGACGAGGAGCAGGTCGATCGCACGACGGCGCCAGAACGAGCCCCGGGTGACGGGGGTGGCGTGCACGTCGGCTGACATGCTGCCGATCCTGCCACAACCGCGTGGCGCACGGCACTTCCGGTGTGCGCCGTTCCACGTCGTGGACACGCTCCGACCAGCCGGTTCGCCGTCTCGCCCGGGCGGGTGCGCACGCGCGCGCGTCGGCAGACAGAATGGGCTTCGTGAGCGAGCCGATCCAGCCCAGCGAACTTGACGATCTCGTGGTCCGGATGGCCGGTGTCGGCGTCCGCCGGGGGACCAACGACCTCCTCGCCGGCCTCGACTGGTCCGTGGAACTGGACGAGCGCTGGGTGGTGCTCGGGCCGAACGGCGCGGGCAAGACCACCCTGCTGCGCCTCGCCGCGGCCGAGCTGCACCCGACCACCGGCGAGGTGGACCTGCTCGGCGAGCGGATCGGCCGGGTCAACATCTTCGACCTGCGTCCGCGCATCGGCTTCACCTCGGCGGCCATCGCCCAGCGCGTGCCGGGCGACGAGCTGGTCAAGGACGTCGTGGTCAGCGCCGGCTACGCGGTGCTCGGCCGCTGGCGTGAGGAGTACGACACCCTCGACACCGCCCGCGCGACCGAGCTGCTGGAAGCGATGGGCATCGGGAACCTCGCCGAGCGCACCTTCGGCACGTTGTCCGAGGGCGAGCGCAAGCGCGCGCTGATCGCCCGCTCGCTGATGACCGACCCGGAGATGCTGCTGCTCGACGAGCCGGCCGCCGGGCTCGACCTGGGCGGCCGTGAGGACCTGGTGGCGCGCCTCTCGGCGCTGGCCCTCGACCCGGACGCACCGGCGCTCGTGCTGGTCACCCACCACGTCGAGGAGATCCCGCCGGGGTTCACCCACGCGCTGCTCCTGCGCGACGGCCACGCGGTGGTGTCCGGGCTCGTCGACGACGTCATCACCAGCGAAAACCTCTCGAAGACGTTCGACCAGGACCTCGTGCTCGAGCGTTCCGGGGATCGCTTCTTCGCCCGCCGTCGCTAAGCTGTCGCTTACCCGCCGGTAGCGTGCTGGCAGATCGTCAACGAGGAGGATGGGCGTGGGAGAGTTCGCAACCCTTGAAGTCAAGGACGGGGTCGGCACGATCCGGCTCGACCGGCCGCCGGTCAACGCCCTGAACGCCCAGGTCACCGCCGAACTCGCCGAGCTGGCGAAGGAGGCCACCGAGCGCGACGACGTCCGCGCGGTGATCCTCTACGGCGGCGAAAAGACCTTCGCCGGCGGCGCGGACATCAAGGAGATGGCCACCCGCACCTACCCGGAGATCGCGAAGTTCGGCGCCACCCTCACCGGCACCCTCGCGGCCATCGCGAACATCCCGAAGCCGGTCGTCGCGGCCATCACCGGGTACGCCCTCGGCGGCGGCCTCGAACTGGCGCTCACCGCGGACTGGCGGGTCGCCGGCGACAACGTCAAGGTCGGCCAGCCGGAGATCCAGCTCGGCGTCATCCCCGGCGCGGGCGGCACCCAGCGCCTGGCGCGCCTGATCGGGCCGAGCAAGACCAAGGACATCGTCTACACCGGACGGTTCGTCAAGGCCGAAGAGGCCCTGTCGCTGGGCATCGTCGACCAGGTCGTGGCCCCGGACGACGTCTACGCGGCGGCGCACAAGTGGGCGGCCCAGTTCGCGAACGGCCCGGCCGTGGCGCTGCGCGCGGCGAAGGCGGCCATCGACGGCGGCCTCGACACCGACCTCGCGAACGGGCTCAAGCTCGAATCGCACCTGTTCGCCGCCCTCTGGGCGACCGAAGACCAGCGGAACGGCATGAAGTCGTTCATCGAAAACGGGCCCGGCAAGGCCACCTTCGAAGGGAAATGACGCCTTGACCGACGTGAACGACCCGGCCCCGAACCCGCACGCCACCGCCGACGAGGTCCAAGCGGCCTGGGCCGACCCCAAGCTGGCGAACGTGCTGTACCACGACTGGGAAGCCGGCACCTACGACGAGAAGTGGTCGATCTCGTACGACGAGCGCTGCATCTCCTACGCCACCGACGTGTTCAACGCCGTCGCGGGCGAGGACGGCCAGCCCTACCAGCACGCGATGGAACTGGGCAGCGGCACCGGGTTCTTCCTGCTGAACCTCATGCAGGGCGGCGTCGCCAAGAAGGGCTCGGTCACCGACCTCTCGCCCGGCATGGTCCAGGTCGCGCTGCGCAACGCCGAGAAGCTCGGCCTCGACGTCGACGGCCGGGTCGCCGACGCCGAGCGCATCCCGTACGAGGACAACACCTTCGACCTCGTCGTCGGGCACGCCGTGCTGCACCACATCCCGGACGTCCAGGCGGCGTTCCGCGAGGTGCTGCGCGTGCTCAAGCCGGGCGGCCGGTTCGTCTTCGCCGGCGAGCCGACCAAGATCGGCGACTTCTACGCCCGCAAGCTCGGCCAGTTCACCTGGTTCTTGACGACCCGCGTGACGAAGCTGCCCGCGCTGAGCGGCTGGCGCCGTCCGCAGGAGGAGCTCGACGAGTCCTCCCGCGCCGCCGCGCTGGAAGCCGTGGTCGACATCCACACCTTCGACCCCTCGGAGCTGGAGTCGTGGGCCCGCGGGGCCGGCGCGCAGGACGTCCACGCCGTCACCGAGGAGTTCGCCGCGGCGCTCGCCGGCTGGCCGATCCGGACGTTCGAGGCCGCGGTGCCGCAGGAGAAGCTGACCGTCCGCTGGCGGCTGTTCGCCTACAAGCTGTGGCTGCGGCTGTCCGCTGTGGACAAGAAGCTGCTCTCCAAGGTGCTCCCGCGTGAGCTGTTCTACAACGTGATGATCACCGGGACCAAGCGGCCGTCCTGAGTGGGCTATTCGTTCAGCCTCGGCGACGTCGCCTACCTGCGCTCCGGCGCGGGTGAGGCGGCGCTCGCCGAGGTTTCGTCGTTGCCGCTGACCGATCGCATCGCGTCCGTGGCCGCCGTGCGCCGCCTGGTCGGCGAGGACTACGCGAGCGCTGTGCTGGAAACCGTGCTGCTGCGCCGGAAAGCCGTGTCCAAAGTGGACTCCGACGGCTGGCTGTTCACTTCGGACGCGCTCCAGCAGGCGAGTGCCACGCCTGTCGCGCGGCACCGGGCCGCCCGGCTGGCCGGGCTCGACGTCCACGACGTCACGTGTTCCGTCGGCGCGGACCTCGTCGAGATCGCGCGGGTGGCGCGGCGCGTGCTCGGGTCCGATCTGGACCCGGTGCGGCTGGAGATGGCCCGGCACAACGGAACCACCGCCGGCGTCGCGTTCGGACTGGCCCGAGCCGACGCTCTGCGTCCGGTGAGCCGCGCGGGCGTCGTCGTCGCCGACCCGGCTCGCCGCGACTCCGCGGGACGACGGGCGTGGAAGCCCGCGGACTTCGCGCCACCGCTGGACGGGCTGGTCGAGGCCTATCCGGGGCGGGCCCTGTCCGTGAAGTGCGCGCCCGGCCTCGACTTCGCGCTCACGCCGTGGGCCGACGAGGTCGAGCTGGTCTCGCTCGACGGCCAGGTTCGCGAGTCCTGCCTGTGGCGGGGGCTCGGCACCGGCGTCACCCGGCGGGCGACCGTGCTGCGCTCGGACGGGACACAGTGGACGGTCACCGACGCCGAACCGGACGAACTGCCCACACGGGAGCCGGGGGAGTGGATCGTCGACCCCGACGGCGCCGTCGTCCGGGCCGGCCTGGTCCGCCACTACGCGGCGCGGCACGGGCTGTGGCAGCTCGACGAACGCATCGCGTACCTGACCGGTGACACCCCGCCGCCGGGCGTGCGGGCCTTCCGCGTCCTGGAGCACGGGCCCTACACCGAGAAAGCGCTGAAGTCCGTCCTCAAGCGACACGACGTCGGCCGCCTGGAAATCCTGGTGCGCGGCCTCGACGTCGACCCGGACGCGTTGCGGCGGCGGCTGAAACCCCGTGGTGGTGCGGAAGCTTCGGTGGTGCTGACGCGAATCGGGCGCTCGCCCGTCGCGTTCGTCTGCCGGGCCGAACGGCCAAAGTGAACGGAAACTTTCGAGGGGTGGAACTCCGGGTGAACGTGACGTAGGTTCCCCGGGTCGTCAAGTTTCCACTGGAGGGTCGCCGTGTCCGGAAAATGGTCAGGTCTCGTCAAGCTCGCCGCCGCCGCGGCCATCGGCGCCACCGTCGTCTCGGGGGCCACCGCGCTCGCCGGCTCGGACGACGCGACCGCCGCCCGGTCGAAGGAACCGGCCAACATCGGCCAGGTCAAGAACGACGTCAAGGCCTACTACGGCGACTACCTCGACGCCGCCGGCAAGCACCACTACTCCGACACCAGCCGGTTCGTGAAGGACACCGACCGCATCGTCGCCGACGCGAAGCGCTACCTGCAGCAGCAGCTCGGCAAGGTCAAGAACCCGGCGATCGTGCTGGACGTCGACGACACCTCCGAGATCACCTACGGCTGGGAGGCCGACAACGACTTCGGCTTCGACCCGGTCAAGCAGCAGCAGGCCATCGACAACGGCACGTTCGTCGCGAACAAGCCGGTGCTGGCGCTGGCCAACTGGGCCGTGCAACACGGCGTCAAGCTGTACTTCCTGACCGGCCGCAACGAGCTGCAGGGCCCGCAGTCGCTGAAGAACCTGGCCAACGAGGGCTACCCGGCCCCGGCGGACGCGTTCTTCAAGCCGAAGGTGACCGCGCCGGACTACCTGCCGTGTGGTCTGACCTGCAACACCGTCCAGTACAAGTCGGGCACGCGGGCGCACATCGAGGCGACCGGCGCGAAGATCGTGCTGAACGTCGGTGACCAGTTCAGCGACCTCGAGGGCGGCTACGCGCTGCACCCGACCAAGCTGCCGAACCCGATGTACTACCTGCCCTGAGGTGGAATAACCACCGGGTCCCGGGTGCTGCTCCCAGTACACGACTTTTTTCGAGGAGCTGACATGCCGGAGAAGAAGGTGCTGGTCCCGGGCCCGGACCACCCGATCACCGTCGAGCCGACCAAGGCGCGCGTGGTGGTCAAGGCGGGCGGGCGCGTGGTGGCCGACAGCCGCAACGCGCTGACGCTGCAGGAGTCGAACTACCCGGCGGCGCAGTACATCCCGCGGGCGGACGTCGACTTCAGCCTGCTGGAGCGGACCGACCACGAGACGTACTGCCCGTACAAGGGCGACAGCAACTACTACAGCCTGAACGCCGGTGACGTGAAGGCCGAAAACGCGATCTGGACGTACGAGAAGCCGTACGACGCGGTCGCGGCGATCAAGGACCACGTCGCGTTCTACCCGAACGTCGTGGACTCGATCGAGCTGATCGAGGACTGAGCTGGACCTCGACCTGCTGAGGACGTTCCTGGCCGTTCACCGGGCAGGATCGCTGACCGGCGCGGCGCCGTCGCTGGGGTTGTCCCAGCCGACGGTGACCGCGCAGGTCAAGGCCCTCGAAGAGCAGCTCGGCCGGCAGCTGTTCGTCCGGCGCGCCCGCGGCGTGACCCCGACCCCGGCGGCCGACGAACTGGCCGCCCGGATCGCCCCGCACGTCGACGCGCTTTCTTCCGTGACCTTCGGCGAGGCCGACCCCTTCACCGCGCCGGTGCACCTGGCCGGCCCGGCGGAGCTGATGACGCTGCGAGTGCTGCCCGCGTTGACCGGCCTGGTCACGTCCGGGCTGAAGCTGCGGGTGACGTTCGGCCTGGCCGACGACCTGCTCACGGGTCTCTCGCAACGCCGGTTCGACCTGGTGGTCTCCACGATCCGGCCCCGTGGCCGCGGTCTCACGGCGACCCCGCTGACCGACGAGGAGTTCGTCCTGGTCGGCCCCCGCGGGTTTTCCGGCGACCCTCGCACCGCACCGCTGGTGGCGTACGCCGAGGACCTGCCGATCATCCGCCGCTACTGGCGTTCGGTGTTCGGCACCCGGCCACCTTCGGGGCCTTCGGTCGTGGTTCCGGACCTGCGCGGGGTGCTGACGTGCGTGCTGGCCGGATACGGCGTCAGCGTGCTCCCGCGGTACCTGTGCGCGGCCGAGCTGGCTTCCGGCTCGCTGATCGCCCTGCTCGACCCGGAGGAGCCGCCGATCAACACGCTCTTCGCGGTCACGCGGACCGAGCCGTGCCAGGCGGGGCCCGCGGCCGTGCGGGACGCACTGCTCGCGGACGCCGCCCGCTGGTGAACCGGATCCCGCTCACGGCTCGACCGTGCGAGAACCGGCGTTCGCCAGCTCAAGTGCGACGTCGGCGAGCAGTTTGTCGCGTAGCTCCTGGCTCGAGACACGGTCGATCAGATCGATGGCGACGGCCCGCCCTTGGTCCGACCACATGTCCTTCTGCAGGCTGGACGTCTGCTTCTCCATGTGGGCGAGTGCCTTGTTGGCTTGGCGATGGAACAAAATGCCCACCGCGTTGGTGACGACTCCGGAAGCGCTCACGATCAGGGAGATCTGCACGCCGTTCCCGAGCACTTCGCTCGTACCGGAAACGACGGCGAGCAGGACTCCGATCACGATGACCGACATGCCGAGCCAGGACGACCTGCGGCTGCTCGCGGAGCTGCTGCGCGCCTCGACCAGGCCATGCGCGTAGTACTCGATGAGCAACGTGGTGAATCGGACATCCTGGGGAACGGTCGCGGCAAGGGTCGAGTCGGAGCTTGTGAGCAGCCGCAGCCGTTCGCGTTCGTAGTTCACCGCCTTCGCATGGTTCTCTTCGGCGGTGAGCATCGGCTTCATGGTGACGACGAGGCTCCCGATGGCCAGGACAAGACTGGCGCAGGCAACGGACACGGAGATTTGTTTCCCGAAGTCCGACGTGGTTTTGAAGATGTAGGTGGCGCACGCCGCGACGACTCCGGCGGTCACCGCCGCGGCGATGACGCGGGCCAACGGGGGCAACCGCCGGCCGGGACGTTCGTCGGGCAAGCCAGGGGACGCGGTGGGCATGGTCCAGTAGTCGAGCCGCGGCGGGGGCGCGTTACCGGCCACCACCGCAGGCTGGAACCCCGACCAGGCGGGGCCCACGGCCGTGCGGGACGCACTGCTCGCGGACGCCGCCCGGTGGTACGTCAGCCCGTGTAACCGGCGAAGATCTTCGCGAACTCGTACTTCGACTGCGGCACGTTGGTGCACTTGTAGAGCGCGCCGGTGCACGCGTTGGCGTCGCGGCCGGCCTCCCAGAACGACAGCATGCCCAGGTGGACGGTCTTCGCGAACGCCACCAGCGCCTTCGCGTCCTTCTGGTAGAAGATCTCGTTCTGCGAGTCGTTGACGCCGATCATCGGGGTCACGCCGACCTTCTTCCACGCCGCCGCGTCGCTGAGCCCGAAGATGGACTTCAGCTGCGCCTGGGTGGCCTTCGCCGCGGAAATCGCTTTCGCGCCTTGGTCTCCCGCGCCCTGGTAGTAGTCCATCGCCATGATGTTGACCATGTCGAGGGTGACGCCCGCGTTCTTGGCCGCGTTGACGACGTTGACGCCGTTCGCGTCGAGTCCGTTCGGCAGGACCGGCAGCGTCAGCGAGATCTTCAGGCCCGGGTTGTTGTTCTGGAGGGTTTTGAGGGCTTGAGAGCGGCGGGCGATCGACGCCGGGTCCGCGACGGCCGCGCCCTCGATGTCGAAGTCGGCGTACTTCAGGCCGTACGCCTTGACGACGGCGTCGTACTCGGCGGCGACCTGCGCGGAGGTGCTGCACGCCTGGGCCAGCTCGATGCCGGACGCGCCGCCGAAGGAGATCTTGACGTCACCGCCGGCGTTGCGGATCTTGGTGATTTCGTCCTTCTGCCAGGCGGTGCGCGGGTCGTAGGCGCCGAACCAGCTGGCCTTGCAGCCGTAGGAGTTGACGAAGGCGAGTGTGAAGCCCTTGACGCCGCTGGCAGCGGACATCGCCGAGAGACTGGGGGTGGGCCAGGCACCCATGTCGACGTAGGGCCCGACGGGGATCGGCGACCCGGCGGCGGCTTCGGCGGGAGCGCCGAGCCCGGTGCTCACGAGCGCGAGGCCGGCCAGCCCGGCCAGCAGGGAACGGAGACGCATGGTGGAACCTCCACGACGACGAGCGCGGCGGCGGGGATTTCCGGACTTAATTGGTATAGACCATTAATGTGGTCCGGACCATAGGCTGAACGGGCTACCCTCGTGACCGGCGGTGACGGACGGCCTAGGATTCCGATGGTGCTGATCACCACGGAACGGCTCACACTCCACTCGTGGGCCGAGGAGTACTTCGACGAGCTGTTCGCGCTGGCCCAGATTCCGGAGACGGTCCGGTATGTCGGAACCGGCGAGCCGTGGACCCCCGAGTACACCCGGGCCAAGCACCAGGCCACGCTCGCCCACTGGGCGACGCACGAATTCGGCTGGTTCGCGGTGTCCGCTGCCCCGGGCTCGTTCGATGGAGTGGTATCGCTGGTCCACCGCAGCCCCACGGAGTCCGGCTTGGGGTTGCCGGCGGTGGAGATGGGCTGGTGGATAGCACCATCGGGCTGGGGCCGTGGTTACGCAACCGAGGCGACGACGGCGGCCCGCGAATTCGTCTTTTCATCAGGTTTCACGGATCGTCTGCTGGCGGTGTACGAGCCGGCGAACAAGGCATCGGCGCGGGTGGTGGAGAAGCTGGGCTTCACCCCGCACAGCCGGTTCACGCTGGAGGGAAGGGTCGAGCAGCGGGCAGTCTTGGATCGCCCGCACTGACCTGTCCCCAGGCCGGCCCGAATGTGGACAACTCGAGCGCTTGCCGCGCGATCCGGCGGTTTCGACCCACCCCACCGATAGACTGGACTCGGGGACGCCCCCCAGGGAAGGGCGGGGGCCGCGGTGGTGCCGATCCGGCGGTGCACAGCCTCCGCGAGGCCCTCGTCGCCCCGGACCGTTGCCCGGGATCAGGGCACAGTCACTCGCCGCCGGCCGGCAGACCGCTGGAGACCGCCGGAACGGGGTTGGTTCCCACCCAACGGCGCACAGCCTCCGCGAGCCCCTCGTCGCCCGCCCCCGGTGTGCCCACCCAAGCCGCGTGCCCGTCCGGCCGCAGCAGCACCGCGTCGATGTCCGAAGTGGACGGACTCGAAGCCGCGACCACCTCCACCGCCGACGACCAAGCGCCAAAAACGCCCGTCAAATCCAGCAAAACCGCCCGCCCCGGGTGCAGCAACGCGGCCAAGTGCGTCTCGGTCGCACCCACGACGAGCGGCACATCCGGCGCCAATCGCCCCAGCCACGGATGCCCGCCCGGCTCGTAACGCGCGTCCAACCCGGTGATGATCTCCGCCAAAGCCCGGTTCCCCGCCGGGTGCGCCGCGACCCGCCGCATCAGGTCGGCGAGCGGTTCGTCCGGAGCCTCGTCCAACGCCACCTGCGCCCGCGTGTTCGCCAGGATCCGCTCGCCCGCCGTGTGGCGCTCGGCGTGGTACGTGTCCAGCAACCCCTCCGGCGCCGTCCCGCGCACCGTCGCCGCGAGCTTCCAGCCCAGGTTGAACGCGTCGTCCAAAGCCACGTTCACCCCGATCGCCCCGGCCGGCGGGTGGATGTGCGCCGCGTCGCCCGCCAGCAGGACCCGGCCTTCGCGGTAGTGCGTCGCCAGGCGGGCCGCGTCGCCGAAACGCGTCAGCCAACGCGGTGAACGAAGCTCCACGTGCCGGCCGAGCACCGCGTCCACCTGGGCTTGGAGCCGCTCGAGCGTCACCGGCGCGTACTTGTCGGCCGGTGGGTCATCCTCGCGCACCACGACCCGGACGTACCCCGGCCGCGGGATGACGAACACCGTGCGGCCGTCCGGGCCGGCCGAAACCCCGTACGGCAGCTCGCATTCGACGTCGCCGAGCAGCGCGTACCAGCGCGCGTCGACACCCGGGAAGCCGATCCCGGCCTGCTTGCGGACCTCGCTGCGCCCGCCGTCGCACCCCACCAGGAAGCGCGCGGTGATCGTCCGGCCGAATCGTCCATTGTGGACTACTGTGGAAACGCTTTCCGGGGACTGCGTGAACGACCGCAGCTCGTGACCCCGCAGGATGTCGACGCCGAGGTCGGCGGCCCACTCCTCCAGGACCTCCTCGACGCGGGTCTGCGGGATCCCCAGCGAGAACGGGTGATCGGTCGCCGCGTCGGTGAGCTGCAGTGGCCCGGGCAGGCCGGTGACCGGCGCGTGTGGCACCCGATGGCCCTCGGCGACCAGGCCCGCGGCCAGCCCGCGGCGGGCCAGCAGGTCCAGTGAGCGCGAGTTGAGGTTGAAGCCGCGGCAGTACGGCGGCCGTACGGGATGGCGTTCGACGATCGTGGTGCGGACGCCGCCCAACGCGAGCTCCGCGGCCAGGAGCAAGCCGGCCGGGCCGGCGCCGGCGACGAGCACATCGGTCTCGAGCACGATTTCCCCTCAGGAGTGGTCGGGCCAGGGCAGGGAGCCGGAGCGGATTTCGGCGGCGGTGGCGCGGGCCCAGCCGAGCTCGGCCTGCCACGCGTGCCGGACGAACTCGACCTCGATCATGAACAGCCTCGGCGCGCCCTGGCCGACGGTCTCGTCGAGGGCCTTGTTCGCGCCGTCGATGCGGTCGGCGAGGTGACGCGCGCGTTCCTCCAGCGCGGCGGCGGCGCGCTCCGGGCCGAGCGCGCCGAGGTAGCTCACCGCCGCGACGAACTTCGGGTACTCCGCGACCGGCTCGCGGACGAGTTCGTCGAGCCACGCGATGAACTCCTGGCGGCCGAGTTCGGTGTGCGCGTAGACGGTCCGCTCCGGCCGGTTGCCCTCCCGGACCGTCTCGACGGGCTCGATCCAGCGGTGCTTCGCCAGCGACTCCACGGTGTCGTAGAGCGAGCCGGGGTTGATCTTGAAGCTGCTGTCCTTGAAGCGTTCGCGCAGCGTGGACGCCATTTCGTACGGGTGCATCGGCCGTTCCAGCAGCAGGCCGAGCAACGCCAGCGCGAGGGTGTTGCGGATCTTGCGAGGTGGCACTAGTCGCTCCCTATCAGTCGGAACCGACTATATGACGGCCGTCAAGTCAGGTTGCCGACGCAGGTGTGCAGCAGGTCCGCCAGGTAGCGCCGCTGATCCGCCGACAGGTCGCCGAGCATCTCTTCTTCGACCCGCGTGATCAGCTCTTCGGCGGCGCGCAGCTTCGTGCGGCCGGACGTCGTCAGTGCCACCGGTCGCGCCCGGCCCGTGCTCGCCTGCTCGGCCACGGTGACCAGTCCCGCCGACCGCAGTCCGCCCAGGACGTCCCGCAGCGACTGCCGGGTGACGAACGTGATCCGCGCCAGTTCGGCCGACGACGCGCCCGGGTGGTCGTCGAGCGCGCGCAGCACGGCGTACTGCGACATCGACAGCTCCAGTGGCCGCAGCCGGTCCGTGCAGGCCTGGTTGAGCGCCTGCTGGGCGCGTTTGATCAGGTAACCGGGTCGATCGCCGGTCCGGGATTGACTCATGACAGGAACCTTACACATCCTGCTGCTTGGGTAAGGATCCTGACATCGCGGCGGACTCGCGTCGATACCGCCATCAACGCGACCGTCGCCGGGCCCTCAGAACTTCGTGTTCTCCCGCCAGTGCCGGAACAGTCCCGCGTCGCCGGAAATCGTCAACCGCGGGTCGTCCGCGGCGATGCGCCCGGTCAGCGCGAGGAGCAGGTCGGCGGCGCGGCCCGCGACAACGACGTCGGCGTCGGCCTGCTCGAGACTCACCTCGACGCCCGACGGTGTCCGCCGGGCGAGCCAGGCCAGATCCGGTGCGGTGGCCCGGAACAGCAGGGTCTCGCCGGTGCCGCGCAGCGACGTCCGGTCCAGCGCCGGGTGCTCCAGCTTCGAGAAGACAGCCACCAGGTCGAGGCCTTCGGCGATCCCGTCCGCGGCCAGATCGCCGTCGACTTCGTACGGTTCGCCGGTCGCGAACGCGGCGTCCGCGCGGTGCACGACGGTCTCGTGGGTGAGCCGGCGCGTCCAGAAACCGGCGCGGCGATCGGGCGTCCAGGTCGACGTCGGCGTCTCGGGGCCGACGTCGGTCACCGCCTCGACGAGCCGCTCCGCGCCGTCGACGAGCCAGTCGCCGAGAGCGTCGAAGCCCGGTGGGTCGTCGACGGTGACGGCGTCGAACGGCACGTACTCCGTGGGCCGGCTCGCGATGATCGCGGCCGACTTGTGGTAGGCCAGCCCGACGTGGCAGGTCAGGTCACGCAGGGTCCATTCGGGACAGGTCGGGACGCGCACCTCCGGGCCCGCGCCCTCGATCGCCATCCCGAACAGCTCCGCCTCGGCGATGAGCGCCTCGGCCAGCCGGTCGTGGCTCAAGGATTTCACCCGGCCACCGTAGTGGGAATCGAGGCCGCCGTGGGAGGGTTTTCAGCCGCTCCGGCCCGACTCCCGCAGCCGGGCGGCCCGCGTCAGGAGATACCGCTGCTCCGGGGTGTTCGTCGTCCGCGCGACCGCGGCGTCGTAGTGCCGGACGGCGCCGTCGACGTCCCCGGCCAGCTCCAGCAGGTGCGCGCGGACGGCGTCGAGCCGGTGCCCGGCCAGCTCGACGGTTTCCAGCAGCGCGAGCCCGGCGTCGGGCCCGTGCACCATCGCCGTCGCGATCGCGCGGTTGAGCGTCACCACCGGGTTGTCCGTCAGCCGCTCCAGCCGCCGGTAGGTCCGCAGGATCCGGTCCCAGTCGGTGTCTTCGACGCGCGGCGCGATGTCGTGCGCGGCGGCGATCGCGGCCTGCAGCCGGTACTCGCCCGCGTCGCCGAGGGCGAGCGCCTCGGTGACCAGCGCGACGCCTTCCCGGATCTGGTCACGGTCCCACTTCGCCCGGTTCTGCTCAGCCAGCGGCACCAGCTCGCCGGAGGGCCCGGTGCGGGCCGGGCGCCGCGCGTCCGTGAGCAGCATCAGCGCCAGCAGACCGGTGACCTCGCCGTCGGCCGGCAGCATCGCGTGCAGCAGCCGGGTCAGCCGGATCGCCTCGCCGGACAGCTCGGTGCGGTGCAGACGACCGCCTGCGCTGCTCGTGTAGCCCTCGTTGAACACGAGGTAGAGCACGTGCAGCACAGACCTCAGCCGGGCTTCGCGTTCTTCGCTCGCGGGCAGGCGGAACGGCACGTCCGACGCCTTGATCTTCGCCTTGGCCCGGGTGATCCGCTGCGCCATCGTCGCTTCCGGGACCAGGAACGCCCCGGCGATCTCGGCCGTGGTCAGGCCGCCGACCGCGCGCAGGGTCAGGGCGATCGCCGACGCGGGCGTGAGCGCCGGGTGGCAGCAGAGAAACAGCAGCACGAGGGTGTCGTCGCGATCCGGGACATCCGGCGGCGGTGGTTCGAGCGCCGCCGCGTCTTCCCGGCGGCGACGGGCCTGGTCGCTGCGGAGCTGGTCGGTCAGCCGGTTGACGGCGGCCTGGATCAGCCACCCGCGCGGGTTGTCCGGCAACCCCTCGGACGGCCAGTGCCGCGCGGCCGCGAGCAGCGCTTCCTGGACGGCGTCCTCCGCGGCGTCGAAGTCGCGGAACCGCCGCGCGACGACGCCGAGGACCTGCGGCGCGAGCGTCCGCAGCAGGTCCTCGACCTCGACGGCGGCCATCAGGCGGGCGCGCTCATCACCTGGCGGACCTCGATCGGCTGCCCGATCGGCACCCCGCCCGGCCCGGGTGCGGCCGAGGCCTGCGCCGCGATCTCCAGCGCGCGCTCCTCGCTTTCGACGTCGACGATCCAGTAGCCGGCCAGCAGCTCCTTGCCCTCCGGGTACGGCCCGTCGGTGACCACGGGGCTGGTCCGGCCGTCGGAGACCACCGTCTTCGCCACGTCGGGGCCGGCCAGGCCCTGCGCGTCGACGAGCTCACCCTTGTCCCGCAGTTCGGCGTCGAGCGCGTGCTGGAAGTCGATGTGCGCGCGGATGTCCTCCGGCGGCCATTCGCCCATCGGCAGGTCGCACGCGGTGCTCCCGCTGTAGCTCATCAGCAGCATGTACTTCGCCATGATCGGCTCCTTCTTCGGCGCCCCGGTGGCGCGTTCACGGGAAAGGACGGAGTCCGGCCCGCGGTCTCTACATGGTTCGCCGATTTTCCAGCCACGTTTTCGCCAGCCGCTTCGGCGCCCGGCACAACCAGGCCTCGACCAGCACTTCTTCGAGCGTCGGCAGGTCGACCCGGTCGAGCTCGACGAGGATCGCGGGGAAGCCGCGGAAGTGCGGAGTCGTGAAGAAGACGGCCGGGTCGTCGGCGACCAGCGCGTCCTTGACCCCGACGTCCGGCACGTACGCGCAGAGCACCGGCCCGGAGGGCGCCCGCGCGCCGAGCGCCTCGACGTCGCCCTTGCGCAGCGGGCGCTCCCAGGCGAAGCCCTTCTTGCCGACCTGCCACGCCAGATATCCGCGCGAGCTGTCCTCGGCCACCTCGGGCAGCCCGCGCGCGATCCGGCCGACGTCGTCCCAGCTGACCACGGCGATCAGGATAATCGCCGAAGTGACCGAGGACCTGAGACGCGCTCGCCGGGGAGTTTCCGTCGTCTTCGCCGTCTGCGGCGCGGCGTTCGCGACCTGGCTGGCGCGGGTGCCGGCGGTGCAGGAGCAGCTGGGCCTGACCACGGGCCAGCTCGCGACCGGCCTCTTCGGCCTCGCCCTGGGGTCGGTGGTCGCGCTGGTGGCGGCGGGGGCGCTGCTCACCCGGATCGGCAGCCGCGCGGCCGTCGTGCTCGGCGCAATCATCCTGTGCGGCGGGCTCCCGCTGGTGGCGTTCGCGTGGTCGGCGCCGGTGTTCGTCGCGGCGCTCGTCGTGCTCGGCGTGGGCAACAGCCTGCTCGACGTCGCGATGAACGCGCACGCGGCTCGCGTCGAGGAGGGCTACTGTCGCCCGATCTTCGCCGGCTTCCACGCGTTCTGGAACATCGGCGGCCTCGCGGGTTCCGGCGTCGACGCGCTGATGGAGGCCCTGCACGTCCCGGTTGCGGTGCACTTCCCGATCGCCGCCGCGGTGCTGCTCGCGCTGGCGCTGTGGGGGAGGGCGCGCTTCCTGACCGGAGCCGACCGCGGCCAGGGCGACGCGGCGTTCGCGTGGCCGAGCCGGGCACTGGTGCCGCTCGGCGTGATCGCGTTCTGCGGGTTCGTCGCCGAAGGCGCGGTCAACAGCTGGAGCGCGGTGTACCTCGCGGACGTCACCGGCGCGACGCCCGCGCTCGCGTCGCTGGGTTACTTCGCCTTCTCCGGGACGATGATCGCGGTCCGCCTGGTCGCCGACCGGGTGGTGGCGCGCGCCGGCGCGGTGCGGTTCGTCCGCGTGGCGACCACGATCGCGGTGCTCGGCTTCGCCGTGGTCCTTTTCGCGCCGTGGCCGGTCGCGGTGGTGTCCGGCTTCGCGGTGGTCGGCCTCGGCGTGGCCGGGATCGTGCCGATCGCGTGGAGCGTGGCGAGCCGCAAGCAGGCGGACGCGCCGGGGCGCGCGGTCGCCGCCGTCGCCGCGTGCGGGTACCTGGGTTTCCTGGTGGAGCCGGTGCTGGTGGGGGCGCTGGCGACGCGGATCGGCCTGCACTGGGCGTTGTCGTCGGCGGTCGTGGTGACCTTCGGGATCTTGTTCCTGGCGCCTTCGCTGCGGGTCCGCGAGCCGGCGCTCACGCGCTGAGGAGCCGCTTCAGTCCTTCAGCGGACGGCGTGCCCGGCGCCGCCGTGTAGACGAGGAGCCGGTGCTCGTGGCCGGGGACGGCGAGGATCTCGCAGTCGAGCTCCAGCGGGCCCGCGACCGGGTGGACGGTCCGCTTGGTCAGCGTCCGCTGCACGACGACCTCCCGCTCCGCCCACAACCGGGCGAACTCGGGGCTGTCCCCGAGGAGGTCGTCGACGAGTGAACGAACGGCGTGATCCGCCGGGTACCGCCCGCTCGCCCGCAGGTCCGCGACACACAGCCGGGCCAGGTCCAGGCGGTTGCCGGTGATCGTGTCGCCGGTGTCGAACAGCCGGCGCAGCCGGTTTCGCCGCCGTGGTGACCACGCGGCCGGGTCGCCGATCAGCGCGACCAGCATCCGGTTCCAGGCCACCAGGTCGTAGCGCGCGTCGATCACCATCGCCGGCACGTCGCCGAGGCGGTCGAGCAGCCGCAGGACGTTCCCGGGTACCGGCCGTGGCGAGGGCACCGGAGCCGGACGCGTCAGCCGCCGCAGGTACGCCTGTTCGTCGCCGGTCAGGCGCAGCGCGCGGCCGAGCGCGGTGAGGACCTGGTCCGACGGCTGCGGTCCGCGGCCCTGTTCGAGCCGCAGGTAGTAGTCGACGGAGATCCCGGCCAGCAGCGCCACCTCCGCGCGCCGCAGCCCCGGCGTCTGCCGCCGTCCGCCGGGCACGAGGCCGACGTCGGCGGGCTGTAGCCGGGCTCGCCGGCTACGCAGGAACCCGCTCAGCTCCGCCCTGTCCACGCCTCCATCATCACCCCGCGCCGGGGTGGTACCGCCAGTGCCTACCCCGTTCCGTCCACGCGGGACGAACCTTCGGACATGACGATTCTGGTGACCGGCGCCCGCGGGAACATCGCCCGCGCGCTGGTGGGACAACTGCTCGAAGACGGACACGAGGTGCGCGCGGCCGGTCGCGACCCGGGCAGGGCGCGGCTGCCCGGCGGGGTCGAGGTGGTCGCCGCCGACCTGGCCCGGCCCGAGAGCTGGGACGCGGCCCTGGACGGCGTCACGAAGGCGTTCCTCTACGCGGGCACGGCCGGGCTCGCCGGGTTCCTCTCTCGGGCGGGCGGCCTGGCGCAGGTCGTGCTGCTGTCCGCCCTGGGCGCGGATCCCGCGTCGGAGGACGCCATCACCCGCGCCCACGGCGAAGCCGAGCAGGCCGTCCGGGATTCGGGGATCCCGTGGACGTTCCTGCGCCCTGGCGGTTTCGCGGCCAACCGGCTGATGTGGGCGGAGTCGGTCCGCGACGGCGTCGTGCGCGACCCGTTCCCCGACTCGCACGCGGCGTTGATCCACGAAGCCGACATCGCCGCCGTCGCCGCGTGCGCGTTGACGTCCTCCGGCCACCTCGGTGCGGCGTACGCCCTGACCGGGTCCGAATCGCTCACGGTGCGGGACCAGGTCTCGGTACTCGGCCGCGTGGCCGGACATCCGGTCCGGCTCGAGACCCAGGATCTCGGCGACTACCGCCGTGAGCTCGCGGCGGCGTTCGAGGCCCGCGGGCTCGGCCGCGTCGGTTCGGCGGAGGTGATCGAAGCCCGCATCCGGCGGCTGGCCGCCCTGGTGGACCGGCCGCAGGCGACGACGGAGACGGTCCTGGCGGTCACCGGCCGTCCGGCGCGAAGCTTCGCGGAGTGGGCCGGCGACCACGCCGGGGACTTCGCGTGAGTCAACCTTCGTGTTCCCTCAGCAGCCGGCGGACGGCCTTCCGGTCGCCATCGACCGTCATCCGACCATCGGCGATCGCCGCGTCGAGGTCCTGGGGCCGTTCGAGGAGTGCGTTCAGCGTCGGCGGGTCGGTCCGGATCGTCGCGTCGGGTGCGGCGGGTTCGCCCGGCTCGACCGTCAGCCGGCCCGGTTCGGTGCGGACCGTCCACACGCGAGCGTCCAGTTCGACGCGGTAGCGGGCCGTCGCGCTGGGGCGCGCGGAGCCGCGGAGGAAGAGCAGCATCGACGTCGCGCCGAGCGTCGCCGGCCGTGGGAGGGGGACGCGGGCGGCCCACGCCCCCAGCGCCAGCACGATCGGCTCCAGCTCACGACCCCACTCGGTCAGTTCGTAGACCGTCGACGCCGCCGGGGGCGGCAGCTTCCGGCGGGTGACGACGCCGTGGCCTTCGAGCTCGCGGAGCCGGTCGGTGACCAGGTTGGAGCTGGCGCCGGGCAGCGCGCGGCGGACGTCGGAGAAGCGCTGGGGCCCGAGCAGCAGCTCGCGCACGACGAGCAGCGCCCAGCGTTCCCCGACGACGTCCAGCGCGCGGGCGGTGGCGCACGCGTCCCCGTAGCTCCGGCTCGTCGGCATGGTGCCAATCTACAACTTGGAGGTTGTTTTTAACAACTAGCGGCGTACGGTGGCAGCCATGGCCAATCCGGTAGTGCACTTCGAGATCATCGGCACCGACCCGGCGCGCTTGCGCGGGTACTACGGCGAGCTGTTCGGCTGGGACTACGACACATCCGGGCCGGTGTCGGACCAGGTGTCGGAAGCGGGCAACTACGGCTTCGTCGAAACGGAGACCATCCCGGGCGGCGTCGGCGGCGGCGCGGGACACGAGAGTCACGTGGTGTTCTACGTGGGCGTCCCGGACGTCGCGGCGGCGCTGGCCGAGGCCGAACGCCTCGGCGGAACGCGTCGGATGGGCCCGGACCGCGCGCCGGGACGGGACCTGGTGGTCGCCCACTTCTCCGACCCCGAAGGCAACCTGATCGGGCTCGCCGGCCCGGCTTAGAGGTCTGGCGCCGTGCCTTGGACGTCGGCGCGGCAGGCTTCGAGGAACCGGTCGCCGGACTCGCTGATCCCCGTCAGCACGTGGTCGAGGCTGGCGCGCCGCACCGCC